>NZ_PYHU01000068.1:0-2386 GCF_003989595.1 Alteromonas sp. KS69
AGCTTTGTCTTACAACACTCAAGATATAAAGCCTCTTGGGCGTTGTATGGTTAAGCCTCTCGGGCAATTAGTACAGGTTAGCTTAACGCCTTACAACGCTTCCACATCCTGCCTATCAACGTCATCGTCTATAACAACCCTTCCGGACTTTAAAAGTCAGGGATGACTCATCTTTGGGCCGGCTTCCCGCTTAGATGCTTTCAGCGGTTATCCGTTCCGAACGTAGCTACCGGGCAATGCCATTGGCATGACAACCCGAACACCAGCGGTTCGTCCACTCCGGTCCTCTCGTACTAGGAGCAGCTCCCATCAATCATCCAACGCCCACACCAGATAGGGACCGAACTGTCTCACGACGTTCTAAACCCAGCTCGCGTACCACTTTAAATGGCGAACAGCCATACCCTTGGGACCGACTTCAGCCCCAGGATGTGATGAGCCGACATCGAGGTGCCAAACACCGCCGTCGATATGAACTCTTGGGCGGTATCAGCCTGTTATCCCCGGAGTACCTTTTATCCGTTGAGCGATGGCCCTTCCATACAGAACCACCGGATCACTATGACCTACTTTCGTACCTGCTCGACGTGTCTGTCTCGCAGTTAAGCTAGCTTATGCCATTGCACTAACCTCACGATGTCCGACCGTGATTAGCTAACCTTCGTGCTCCTCCGTTACTATTTGGGAGGAGACCGCCCCAGTCAAACTACCCACCAGACACTGTCCATAATCCCGATAAGGGACCAATGTTAGAACATCAAACATACAAGGGTGGTATTTCAAGGACGGCTCCACACAATCTAGCGACTGTGCTTCGAAGCCTCCCACCTATCCTACACATGTAGGTTCAATGTTCAGTGCCAAGCTGTAGTAAAGGTTCACGGGGTCTTTCCGTCTAGGTGCGGGTACACAGCATCTTCACTGCGATTTCAATTTCACTGAGTCTCGGGTGGAGACAGCGTGGCCATGGTTACACCATTCGTGCAGGTCGGAACTTACCCGACAAGGAATTTCGCTACCTTAGGACCGTTATAGTTACGGCCGCCGTTTACCGGGGCTTCGATCAAGAGCTTCTCCGAAGATAACCCCATCAATTAACCTTCCGGCACCGGGCAGGTGTCACACCCTATACGTCCTCTTGCGAGTTAGCAGAGTGCTGTGTTTTTAATAAACAGTCCCAGCCACCTGGTCACTGCGGCCCTCATCTGCTCAAGGAGCAAGTCCTATCACAAACAAGGGCGTACCTTCTCCCGAAGTTACGGTACAATTTTGCCGAGTTCCTTCACCCGAGTTCTCTCAAGCGCCTTAGTATTCTCTACCTGACCACCTGTGTCGGTTTGGGGTACGGTTCATATAATCATAAGTTTAGAAGCTTTTCCTGGAAGCAGGGCATCAACAACTTCACCACCGTAGTGGCTCGTCTCGCATCTCAGCTTTAAGAATCCGGATTTACCTAAATTCTCGGCCTACTTGCTTTCACTTGGACAACCAACGCCAAGCTTGCTTAGCCTTCTCCGTCCCTCCATCACTGATTATATAAGTACGGAAATATTAATCCGTTTCCCATCGACTACGCATTTCTGCCTCGCCTTAGGGGCCGACTTACCCTGCCCTGATTAGCATGGGACAGGAAACCTTGGTCTTCCGGCGTGGGAGTTTTTCACTCCCATTATCGTTACTCATGTCAGCATTCGCACTTGTGATATGTCCAGCAGACTTCTCAATCCACCTTCATCCACTTACACAACGCTCCCCTACCATACGTGTAAACACGTATCCGCAGCTTCGGTATATTGCTTAGCCCCGTTACATCTTCCGCGCAGGCCGACTCGACTAGTGAGCTATTACGCTTTCTTTAAAGGGTGGCTGCTTCTAAGCCAACCTCCTAGCTGTCTATGCCTTCCCACATCGTTTCCCACTTAGCAATATTTTGGGACCTTAGCTGGCGGTCTGGGTTGTTTCCCTCTTCACGACGGACGTTAGCACCCGCCGTGTGTCTCCCGGATAGTTCTCATTGGTATTCGGAGTTTGCAAAGGGTTGGTAAGTCGGGATGACCCCCTAGCCTTAACAGTGCTCTACCCCCAATGGAATTCGTCCGAGGCTCTACCTAAATAGATTTCGGGGAGAACCAGCTATCTCCCGGTTTGATTGGCCTTTCACCCCCAGCCACAAGTCATCCCCTAACTTTTCAACGTTAGTGGGTTCGGTCCTCCAGTTGATGTTACTCAACCTTCAACCTGCCCATGGCTAGATCACCGGGTTTCGGGTCTATACCTAGCAACTAAACGCGCAGTTAACACTCGCTTTCGCTACGGCTCCGCTATTCGCTTAACCTTGCTACTAAATATAAGTCGCTGACCCATTATACAAAAGGTACGCAGTCAC
>NZ_PYHU01000068.1:2416-3124 GCF_003989595.1 Alteromonas sp. KS69
GCTCCCACTGCTTGTACGTATACGGTTTCAGGTTCTATTTCACTCCCCTCACAGGGGTTCTTTTCGCCTTTCCCTCACGGTACTGGTTCACTATCGGTCAGTTAGGAGTATTTAGCCTTGGAGGATGGTCCCCCCATATTCAGTCAAGATAACACGTGTCCCGACCTACTCGATTTCACAAAAACAAACACTTCGTGTACAGGGCTATCACCTTGTATCGCGCCACTTCCCAGAGGCTTCCACTACGTTCATAATTGCTTAAGGGCTAATCCCCGTTCGCTCGCCGCTACTAGGGGAATCTCGGTTGATTTCTTTTCCTAAGGGTACTTAGATGTTTCAGTTCCCCTCGTTCGCCTCGTTACACTATATATTCATGTAACGATACCTATAAATAGGTGGGTTTCCCCATTCGGACATCTGTGGCTCAAATGCATTTTGTCGGCTCACCACAGCTTTTCGCAGACTTACACGTCCTTCATCGCCTCTAACTGCCAAGGCATCCACCGTATACGCTTAGTCACTTAACCATACAACCCCAAATGGCCTTCGTTAACACTTCCTATTCTTCCTAAATTTTCCTCGTTCGCTCAGTTACATACTAAAAGTATGTGCCTTCGCTTACTCGTCGATTTAGTCGACTAGAAACTGTTACCTCGACCATTGCACTAATAAGCACCGAAGTGTTATTAAAACAATGATTGAGCGAAG
>NZ_PYHU01000069.1:0-3362 GCF_003989595.1 Alteromonas sp. KS69
GTTTTAGGGGTTCTAGGGATTTTCCCCTCTAAAGTAACATAAATCGCCATACTCACGATATCTAAAGGCATACAAAGGTGGGTTACTTCTCCAAAGTATGGCAAATTATGAGGTTAACTACCCCTTAAACTTAACGTAATTCCTATGGCTATAAAAAACGAACTCTCAATTCTTACCAAAGCTGAGCAGCTTGATCTATATTCTCCGCCACTATTAACCCTTGAACAGCAACGATTGTATTTTACGCCAAACGAGATCGAGTTAACAGAGTCGAAAAGTATTCGCCTAAGGAACCACCGATGTTATTTCATTGCTTTATTAGGGTATTTTAAGTCTAAGCCTGTCATTCTTTCACCTAGCTTTAACCTCATCTTTGACGATATGCAGTTTATTTCAACGCAAGTTCAAGGAGGCAAAGGGATCAGGCCTTTCAGCATAAATAAGATGCAACGTGACCGTATATATCAAAGAATACTGAGGTTATTAAACTATCAGAAATGGGACGAAAGTCTGCACTTTGCGCCGTTGTACGATCATCTTGTTATGGTCGGCAAAGCTTGGCTTGAGCCTCGTTATCTATTCGATGCAGCCGCTGAATCTCTAGCAACGCATAGAATTGCCATCCCTAAATATACTGTCTTACAAAAGCTTATCAGTCGTGTTATCCAACAGGTAAAGAAGGGGTTAAATAATAAGCTTCGTATTCATGTTTCATCTGAACTACACGAATTTCTAAATACTATTATCGATGACAAAGATGGGCTCTCCTTAAGCCAGCTTCGAGCAGGTGCAAAAAGCGTTATGGTGACAGAGCTAAAAAAAGAACTGATTGTTTATCATCAGTTACAGCCTTATACAAGACAGATTGATGATGCTGTTAAGGACTTAGCCTTATCGTCTAAAAACCAACAACACTTCGGTGAAATGGTGGATTATTATGGTAGTAAACTAAAACGCTTTAAGCGTCCACAGCAACACCTATGGTTGCTGTGTTTTCTGACTCAACGCATACGGCAAAGCTTAGAGCGACTGACTGATGGTTTTATTCATCATATCCGGAAACAACAAGAAGCTGCGCATGCGTTTGCCCAACAGGCAGTGTTTGATTCATGGAGGTCAGCTGCGGACAATGTCACCAAAGCTGCAGAATTACTCCATCTGTTTGTTGATGACAGTATCGACGATAATCAACCATTTGCAACGGTTAGGCAACAAGCATTAAGTGTAATGAATAACCAAGATATAGAAACGCTATGCCTGTACTTAAAAAAGCAAAAACGCACAGTAGAAGAATATCAATGGCAATATTATGATGATCAAAACACCTTACTTGAACAGTTATTAAGGCCCGTGTTTCTATGTCTTGAATGCCAAGCAGGTAAAGGCTCAGAAGTATTGGTGACACAGCTCAGAACCACAAAAACAGAACTATTAGCAGGTAATACATTGCAAACAATGGATAGTACACTTATCCAACAAAAACATCGTCCATGGTTACTCAACAACGATGTTGTTCATCCACAGCGATACGAATGGTTGCTTTACCGTCAACTGGCTTCTCGGCTTAATGGTCGAATTTACTTATCAAACGTCACTAAATATCGTGCGCTAGAAGACGACTTAATTGCATCGTCAATACAGTCTGATCTATTGGCATCGTCAACGTTGGAAAAGCTAAAGCAGCCGATTCAGAAGCTACTGCAAGTAAAACAAATACGCTTAGCAACATCCCTAGAAGATGTTGCTCGTCACATTGATAATGGTGATAACCGCAATGTGATCATGAAGAGCCGAAGTGGCGCACGATGGCGACTGCCAGTTAAAGGCTCCCGATCATTTGTCAACAACCCCTTCTTTAAACAGATGATCCCCGTCAGTATTGCTGATGTGTTGCGTTATGTTGAACAAGAAACCAACTTTATGCAATGCTTCGCACACGTGCTGCCAATCCAAAAACAAGTAGGCGCCAATCAGGATGATTTATTGGCTATTCTCATTGCGAATGCGACACATCGTGGCGTATATGGGATGGCACAAATATCTGATCGCAGTTATGAGCATCTAAGCACTATACAAGCTAATTATATTAGGCCTGAAACCTTGCAAGAGGCAAGTGATATCATCAATAACGCAGTAGCGGCACTCCCTATTTTCCGTCACTATCACATCCAAGAAGACGTCCTACACGCCAGTACCGATGGGCAAAAATTTGAAACTCACCTTGAGACTTTTAAAACTCGCTACTCCTCGAAATACTTCGGCACCAACAAAGGTATTACGGCCATGACGTTAGTTGCCAATCATAGTGCGTTAAATGCCCGTATAATAGGATCTAATGAGCATGAGTCCCATTATATTTACGACTTACTACAATCTAATACTAGTGATCTTAAGCCTGACGTACTCTCAACCGACACCCATGGTGTTAATCATGTTAATTATGCCTTATTGGATTTATGCGGTTATAGTTTTGCGCCTAGGTATGCTCAGTTCACCAGTGTGATCAATGACCTATTTAACGTAACTGAAAGCGACGACGGAAATACGCATCTGGCGCTGAAAAAGCCGATAAAAATGAATGTGATTGAGGAAGGCTGGCAGGATATTCAGCGTATTGTGTTATCCCTTCAAGAAAAACGCACAACACAGGCATTGCTAGTACGCAAATTATCTGGTTATCCATCTGGACACCCTATATTACAAGCATTAACGGAATATAATAGGCTCATCAAAGCCCAATATTTACTTGATTATATTGATGATGCAAGTCTGCGCCAATATGTTCAACGAGCACTGAACCGAGGCGAAGCCTGGCATTTCCTCAGGCGAGCCATTGCATCGGTCAATCGTGACCAGTTCCGCGGAAAAAACGAATCAGAAATAGTCGTTTGGAACGAGTGTGCCCGTTTGACGGCAAATGCAATTATTTACTTTAACTCGATGATCCTAAGTCATCTACTACTGCACTTTGAAGACGTTGGTGACGAGGAAAAAGCTGCAATAACTCGACAAGTATCACCCGTTGCATGGCAGAATATTAATCTAAGCGGCACTTATCAGTTCGCTAGTAACCGCAAACTACCTGATTTACAGGAAATAACTAGGCCTATTGTTCAAAATGAAGTCTAAAATGAAAGGTAACCCAGCTCCACAAGCCACTAACTGCTTGGGTTATGGCGATTTATGTTACTTTAGAGGGGAAAATCCCTAGAACCCCTAAAACGAACGCCAGATGAGACCAAGTTACCTTACTACCTGAACAGTTTTAGTAAAGGTTTACCTCATAACGAGTGGGGAGTAGTGGATGAAAAGGCTTACGAGATACTATTAACGGCACTCAAAGAAGGTAACAGTACTGCTGT
>NZ_PYHU01000070.1:0-4914 GCF_003989595.1 Alteromonas sp. KS69
CAAAGCTTAGCGTTATATGCTAATTGGTATTTAACTCATGGAAGAATATTTTGCTGGCCTAAGAAAAATTAAGCTTCGTTCTGACAACGTACATGCTGCTCGTTGGCCATGCTTTTATTTAGTATCAATAGGGATCTTTCTTGGCTTCTTGTTTCCGCCGTTGGGTTTTATTGCCCCACTATTCATCTATCTTTTTCTCTTTTTATTACTTCGATTGTCGTTATCAACCTGCCCACGTTGCAATAAGCGCTTTTATTCCTTGTTAAACATCATATTCAACGGTAGTTTTTATTCAAAATCAGGAATGTGGGCTGTCTCGTGTAACTCATGTGGCTTAAAGTTAAGCGAGCTTCCGGAGGTTGACGAAATCGCCATCAGCTCCCACAAAGACGAGTGGTTTAAATGAACAACGCATATAACAACTCAATAAACTCACTTACTTCGTTCGCTGGGACGCTTACACGTGGGGCGGCTTCGCCATTATGCCCCACATGTCTGCGCCCGTTATTGAAAAGTTATACCTTACGAGGGAAATGGAAATATAAATGGGCTATTTGAGAATTAATAAGAGATTTAGAGTGTTTCTATTTATTCTTGGCGTAACTAGTTTTAGTTACGGGCTCTATGATATTCACAGAGATCAAGCTGGGCGCAGTGGGCTAAATTCAACTCCTGAAAACTCGCCAACTTCTTACTACTTTACCATTAGCAAAAAGACAATTTTGGGTGCTGTTCTCATTCTTGTTTCTGTTAGTCCACTTTTGGGCAATTCAAAAAAGGATTAAACATGCACAGGTATAACAACTCAATAAACTCACTCACTTCGTTCGCTGGGACGCATACACGCAGGGCGGCTTCGCCATTATGCCCTACGTGTCTGCGCCCGTTATTGAAAAGTTATAAGCCAAAGGAATTGATGAGATGGACTCTCTTTTTATGATATACGCTGCACTAGCAATTTACATTGCAATAAGCCTAGCCGTATCAGTTTTCTTGGCGAAAAGGGATGACTTAGATAATGTGCAAAAAATTGCGCAAATCTTTCTTGTATGGTTAATTCCCTATATAGCTGCAATTGCTCTTTGGCAATTTCACAAAAGCCAAGATCTCCCAATTAAAAAGCATTCTGAGTTTGGTGGTGGCCCCAGAGATAGCAGTGGTGCTGGCTCGGATGGTAATCATTAGCAATGGCTTATAACAAACAAATTATGTCACTCGCTGCCGCTCGCTGGGACGCAAACACGTGCGCGGCTTCGCCATTATTGCTCACGTGTTTACGCCCCATATTTGGAAGTTAGGCGTCATTTACTTACAGCATAAAAAAGTGGGTTTAAGCGTGACATTCCGACTTCGAGGCTGTTTCGCTAGGTCGTCTTTGTGGCTAGCTTTCTCGGTTGTTTTAACCGCTTTAGCAACGTGCTTTTCTTAAACACCTCAACGCCAACATTCAACATCACCAGCTTTCTAAACTCGCTCTTTTATCCAGCAATGTCGTTAACATCTGGCATTTCGCACAGGGTTGTTTTATCTTAATTTCAACAATTTAAATAAGTGGCCTTATCGGCTAGTGGTGGCAGCAAAGCTGCGTACTTTCCTTTGTACGCCTAACAAAACGCTGTTGGCACTCCCTTCGGTCGCTGGGACGCTAACACGTGGGCTGGCTCGCTTCGCTCGGATTTTAGCCCACGTGCTAGCGCCCCAAAGCTTAGTGTTAGGTGCTAAAAGGAAAAATTATGAAATCATGGAATGAATTAACTAATCTACAACGCGCATTTATCGGCATCGCAATGGTTATTGCGGCAGCATTTTTACCTGAGATAGCCTTCTTAGTCCAATTAGGCGGTATGGAAGTCGCATTTGCTCTCGTTTTTGCTAGCCTAGCTCCCATCATTTCTTGGTTCTCAACAAAATACCAAGCAATTAAAGAGTGCTTTAAAACCTCAGTGGTGGCTTTTAGGCATAGTGCATCTGCTAAACCATCCGTCTTTATGGTTCAAGCTTCTTTTTGCGCCTTCACACTTCTATTTACAAGTTCGGGTTTATTGGCTTTTTACTTTTTTATGCCTAGTATGCTGCTAAACGGGGTCTTGGCGTGAGCGCACCTAACAACCCAATCAACTCACTCACTTCGTTCGCTGGGACGCATACATGCCGGACGGCTTCGCCATTATGCCCCACATGTCTGCGCCCGTTATTGGAAAGTTAGGCGTCATTTACTTACAGCATTAAAATGTGGGTTAAACCGTGACATTCCTACATCAAGGCTGTTTCACTAGGTCGTCCTTGCGGCTAGCTTTCTCGGTTGTTTTAACGGCTTTAGCAACGTGCTTTTCTTAAACACCGCAACGTCAACATTAAGCATCACCACTTTTCTAAACTCGCTCTTTTATCCAGCATTGCCGTTAACATCTAGCATTTCGCACAGGGTTGTTTTATCTTAAATTCAATAATTTAAACACGCGGTCTAATTGGCTAGTGGTGGCAGCAAAGCTGCGTACTTTTCTTTGTACGCCTAACAAAACGCTGTTGGCACTCCCTTCGGTCGCTGGGACGCTAACACGTGGGCTGACTCGCTTCGCTCGGATTTTAGCCCACGTGCTAGCGCCCCAAAGCTTAGCGTTATACGCAAAAGGAAATCTGTGAATAAAAAGGAATTTATTGGGCTTGTTGTATTAATTTGCTTACTCAATTTCGTACTTCAAATTTGGTATGCAGGTAATGCTGGCGATTTCATCGCAAATTATCTTGGCTACCCAGTAGGTGTTTTCATCATTCCTATTTTCATATCACAATTGCCTCCTTGTGTTACGCTTTTAGCTAGTTCAAAGCCGCTGGCGTCAAAACAAAAATTGCTCTTGTTTGGTATTCCTTGTTCTGTTTCGGTATGTTTAGTTTTTGGCTTTTACTTAGTAATGCAATATGGCGGTTAATTTTGGCAATTGCGTATAACAAAAAAATCAAGTCACTCACTGCGTTCGCTGGGACGCATACATGCGGGGCGGCTTCGCCATTATGCCCCACATGCCTGCGCCCCTTATTTAAAAGTTATGCATCAAGGAAAGATAAATGGAAATTTCATTCTTAGCGGATCAAAACTATTTTTGTAAAACCATTGCTGAATGGTATTACAATGAATGGGCAAAACATTACAACGTTCCATTCAATGTCGTTTTTGAAGACGTGAAAATCAAATCAAAATCAAAAACTAAGTTTCCACTTTGTTTTGTTGCTATGGACCAAAACAATGCTATTGGCGCTGTCGAACTCAAACTCTACGAAAATAAAGGCTACAACTATAAACATTGGTTGGGTGGCTTATTTGTGCTTCCGGATCATCGACGCTCCGGCATCGCAAAAAAGCTAATTCAAGCTGCATTAGACCATTCTCAGAAATTAGGAGTAGAAGCTCTTTATTTGCAATGTAAAACTGAACATTCGTCTTTGTATAGTTTATTTGGGTTTACCAGCATTCACTTGCTATCAGATAATACTTGCGTCATGGTAAAGGCTAGTGCAAATGCATAACAAGGCGCTCAAAAACGCCCCTGGCGGGGCTGGGACGCAAACGTGGCGCGGCTTCGCCATTATCGCGCCACATTCGCGCCCTTTAGCTTAGCGTTATATGCCATGAAACATTCGTGCTTTTTACTAATAATTCTTTCATTAGCTTTAGTTGGCTGTATAGCCAAACCTAGAGGATCTTATTACCAACCTTTCCACCCTCTTGGGCAAGCCGCATCTCGCACATGCGACGCGAATAGCAATAAAGTGCGCCTAGAAATAACTATCGAAGACGGTATAACTATGCAAACTCATTTGCTAGAGACAAGCAACGGTTCATTTGTTTTGGAAATTGGTTTTGTCTTAGAAAAAAATAAAGAAATCAAGCTACATTCAGACTCTATTGCAATACAATTTAATGAAGAAAAATCATTACTTGTATCGCTTAAAGAGTGGAAAAAACGAATACTAGTCGGAGGCGTTGTAAAGCAAAAATATCGTGGCTCAGTCTTCGAATACAATATGTCTTATAGTGAGTCTATAAGCATAACCGAAAGCATTGGAAACACTCTCAAAGTAACCGTCCCAGAATTTGAAGTTTCAGGTCAACGTAGACAACTTGCTCCAATAGTTTTCAAGAAAAAATCAGGAGAAGTACAGTGGTTACCGAAACTAAACTGTTAGCATATAACAAAGCGCTAAACACGTTCCCTTTGGTCACTGGGACACAAACGCAGCGGCGCTTCGCTATTATGCCGCTACGTTTGCGCCCGTTAGCTTAAAGTTATGTGCTTAAAGGTGTAAGCAGATGAAAAAGGTTTTAAATGGATTTCTACTAGGATTGGGATTTTCGATTGCTTTTGCATTGTTCATGACCATTTGGGCTATAACAGCTCAACCTAGAATCGAAGCCATGTTCGAAGAATCGTATAGCAAAGTAAAATCTGATTTCGATTCTTCTTTTATTGATAGCATGGGTTTAAAAATCGATAAAACTGTGATTCAAGACCAATCAGTTTTAATAAACTACAAAGTTAATAATATTGGTTCAGGTCTGGCGTCGCTATACTCCGTGAGATTCACCTTGAAAGCTTCAAATGGTCAATTTATGGGTAACTGCGACCATCAAATACCTGAGGCTTTTACTAATAATAACTTTATTTTTCTTTCAGTTCGCTGTTCGGATCTGCAGCTTCCAGCTAACGAGTTTGACGTTGCCATTGCTTCGGTTATTAAAAACCGACAACAATTTTAATTTACAGTAAGTTTAAATCGAAGGTTGAGTTTTGAACGCACATAACAACTCAATAAACTCACTCACTTTGTTCGCTGGGACCCATACACGTAGGGCGGCTTCGCCATTATGCCCCACGTGTTTGTGCCCGTTATTGGAAAGTTAGAACGCGTCAGCCT
>NZ_PYHU01000071.1:0-1093 GCF_003989595.1 Alteromonas sp. KS69
AACACCTCTTCGCAGGTCGCGCTTTACAGTTTTTCTCGTAAGGTGTCGGCTTGATGATCTTACATAAGCTCCTTCTCGTTGTCTTGCTCTTGCAGTAGCCAGTAGTGAATCCCTCTTAGAAAGTACACGATATTGATCATTTTCTTGGAACTTTGTGCAAAGGATGCTGTTGTTGCATCAAATTCTGGATTGGCAGCACTCTCCCTAGGGCCTGTTGATCTTTGCTGCATATATTTCACTCAGCAGTACATGGGTAGCCACATCATCGAAAATGCCAGTGATACCATGCTGGCATAATTCCTTGCTAACTTTTCATACCTCGTTGATATTGAACGATAATGCTTTATTCGAGCAAAGGCGTTTTCAACTAGGTGGCGATATTTATAGAGGCACCAATCAACGCTGCCTTTGTCTATATCTTGGCCATAGTTCCGTTTCGGTATGACGGAGATACCTCCTTTGGCTTCAATATATTCTCTTAATGCGTCACTATCGTAGCCTTTGTCACCTACGAAAATGTTTACTTCCCTTAAATGGTCAACCAGACTTTGAGCCCGAGCTATATCATTTCTCTGGCCTTCTGATAGTTCAAAATAAATTGGAAGCCCACCACTATCCACGGCTAAATGAATTTTTGTGGAGTTACCACCTCGGCTTTTTCCAATGCACTCATTATCCTTAGTAGCTGCTCCGGCACTATGCTGATGAGCTTTGACAATCGAACCATCAGCAAAGACCCAGTCGTAATCAGCCAGTTTGGCTAACTCATTGAATAACATATTCAATAAACCTTTCTTCGACCATAAATTGAATCGGCGATAAACGGCGCTCCAACCGCCGAATTCTGTTGGTAAATCACGCCAAGGAATTCCTGTTCTCAGCCGGAAGAGTATCCCTTCAAACGTCATTCTATGTTCTGGTTTATTGTAAATGCGGCCTGTACTCTTCATTACTTGAAGTAGCTTTTGCCACCGCTTATCAGTTAGCATTAGTCTCGGCATGGTAGTGAGTTGTTCTTTTACTTTTGGCGAAGCAAATTATAACTCTTTACCATGCTGCTCAAAAACCAATCACGAAAGATCAACACGCCTTA
>NZ_PYHU01000072.1:0-5224 GCF_003989595.1 Alteromonas sp. KS69
TGAATCTATTGGAGCACGTCAGAGCTCGTCGACATGTTTATCTGCTTGTTTGAGGCTAATACCATTGGTTTTAGGTTATCAACATTAGACAAGGCCATGTGCCCTCGTTTTCATGTTGATAGAGTATCTTGCCGTTTAGTGACCACCTTTGTTGGACCGGGCAGCCAGTGGCTAGAACACGATAACACCGACCGCACAATGCTAGGCCACAAAAGCGGCGCATTAACCGATGACCATTCGGGTTTATATCGTACAGCACAAGATATACAAACCTTGGAAACGGGTGATGTCGCAATTCTAAAGGGAGAGTTGTGGCAAGGTAATGAGAACGCTGGAATAGTGCATCGTTCACCGCCGGTATCAAGCAGCCAACCGCGTGTTGTGATGACATTAGATTTGATTGATTAATTGATTGAGAGCACGCCAGCTAATTGTGTTCCTGCTTAGGTGACAAGTGAGTTGGCTTAATAGCAATACGCTAAGCCAACTGACTTAAAACACTTACCGTTTGCGCTATTAAGCTAGCTCAGGAACACTGCATTTGTATTGCTTGTAGATATCGAACTCACTAGCTGGCACTGGCTTTTGGAACAAATACCCCTGCCCATATTGGCAGTTTAGCTTCTGTAGCATTGCGTAACACATATCAGTTTCAATGCCTTCGGCCACCACCTCCATATCCAGTTCATGCCCCATGGCGATAATGGTACTGGCAATGGTGTTATTTGCAGGCATAAAGCTCTTGTCTATTTTTAATACATCAAAAGGTAAATTCTTAAGATAGCTTAGGCACGAATACCCCGTACCAAAGTCATCGAGTAACAGTTGCACACCCAGCTCAGATAACCTGTACAGCGATGCAACGCAGGCTTGCTCTTCCATAATGGCAATATTCTCGGTTACCTCAATATGTATACACTCTGCGGGCAACGATAAGCTAGCCAGAATATCTGCGAGCCTTTGCGCGAAATGCTGATCTTTAAGCTGATGTGATGACACATTGATTGCCATTGCATGATGCGTAGCGCCTGCATCATGCCATGCTTTGCATTGTTCACAGGCTTGTTGTAATACCCAATTTCCTATATCAATAATTTGTCCCGAATGCTCGGCAATAGGAATAAACTCATCGGGACCAATGGCTTCGTTATCTGGGTTAGTCCATCTTAATAGCGCTTCACTCCCAACTGTCACGCCATCCTCAAGCCTAACAATCGGTTGATAAACTAAGCTAAACTCATTGTTAGCAATAGCATGATGAAGCTGACTTACCAGTTTTAGTTTGCGGTTTTGTTTAATGGCCGATAATTTATCGAATGCTTGATACTGATTCTTGCCCGCCTCTTTAGCTTGGTACATTGCCGTATCGGCATGCTTTAGCAGCAATGAGGAATTAGCGCCGTTTTGTGGGTAGCAGGCTACACCAATACTCGCAGTGATATAGTAGTCGTTATTGCCAAGCTGCACAGATTTACTGATAGTGTCTAATATTCTATGGGCAATGAAATCAATGGTTTCAATTGATTCAAAACAGTCTGTTACCGCCACAAATTCATCACCACCAAAACGAACCACCACATCGGTAGCGCGAATTGCATCTGAAATTCGCTGCGCCATAGTGATTAAAAGCGTGTCGCCTAACGCGTGGCCTAAGCTATCGTTAATGTCTTTAAAGTGGTCAAGATCGATAAACATCACCGCGAAGGGCAAATTACTGCGCTCCGACATATTAATGGCTTTGTCTACAGTATGTTCAAGCAAGTTTCTGTTCGGCAAGCCCGTTAACGCGTCGGTATGCGCCATTTGTTTATTTCGTTTCTCGCTTTCAGCTAGGGCTTTCATCGCCTCTTCCCTGCTGGTAAGCCCCGATGACACAGCCCGAGAAATAAATGCAGCAAATAACAAAACCACTATTGATGACAAAATAATAATAGAGAGGGTAATGTTAGCCACGAAATTTACCGTTTTCTCGACGGGTATCTCAAAGTCAGAAGAGTTTGTTCTAAAATCCCTAAGCGATTTTACTATCTGGTCTTGTAGTGTTTGTTGACTAACATTACCCGCTTCATAATCGGCCAGCGCAGCCAATGAACTATTAGCACTTTGAACGTCACGAGTACAAATATCAATAACCGACTCTGTGCCAATAATTTTCATGATAAAACGCTCTGTATTACCAATCATCGACAAACAATCTAAAGGCTGCTCCCGAATGTTGAGAATGGTTTGACGAATATCATCTAATTTCACAGGGTGCGCGTCTGAAAAAAGTTCTGCGGGCGCAGAAATTTGTTCGCTTAATTCAGACGTGTATTTAAAGTGCCTAACATTTAATTGATGAAAGAAATTACTGTGATTTAGGGTAAAAAAACACCAGACGAGAATTAGCGCAAAGACGAAAAATGTAAACGTTAAAACAGGTAACGCCTTCCTTATGCCACTGTTCTTCACATCCATTGTTCAGGTTGCTCTTTTTATATGTGCTCGCTGCAAGCAAGTCACTGTTACATGTATGTACGCTAGCGGCGAACGATTATTTTTCAGAGTTATACTATTGAATTTATAGCAGGTAATCGTGCTTAAGCAAACGTACAGTAAGTTTTAAAAATTTTGTTATAAGCCTATATTCGATTTTAGATACGTAGGGCATGCAAACAAAGACCAATACTTACTTTTACCTTTCCTTTTTAACCATCAGCCGGCAAATTTTTTCATTCCTATCCCACCCAAGTTCTTTCTAAAATCAGCAAGCATCTGATATATTTATTTTTTGACTACAAGGATGAACATATGACAATAAACGCAAGTGACAAAGAAAGCAGCAAGGACGATAGTGATGTCAATATAACTTCAAAAGAAACGCTTAAATTTTGGGATTCTGAAGACAAGATATTTTTGATAGAAGTATTTACCGCCGGGTTTGTATCGATATTACTTTCTAAGCTCTTATCTTACGTCCTTCCAAAAATATCAAGCCCAGAACTAGTAACCACAATTATTAGCTTATTCTTCAAAGAGGCTGGTGTTGCTTTAATGATTGCTGCCGCACTCGGCTATACAGTCGAGTCAATGACAAGAAAAAAACAAAATGAGGAATTTAAGGTATTTCAGCAGGAAGTTAGCAAAGATGTATTAAGTGCCGTATTTAAAAAAATTATTCCCGACCTGATTTTTAAAGAAGTTAAACGATCAGTATTAGATCAAGCGCTTATTAAACGTGATGCTTCAATGTCATATGAGCTTAGTGAAATTACTGATGAGTTAGCCGCCCAACTAGGCCTCAGTGATTCTGAAAAAAATAAGATACTTGTTTGTGATGTAACTACTACTCATATACTTTATAACTTAAGTGATTTGGAAATTAAAAATCACCCCATCCGTTGTGGAGTATCATGTGATTTGGATCCACGGCTCCAAGAAGCCCTTGAAATACATGAAGCAACAATTGGTGACAATGAGCTTTCACATGATGAAATGAAAAAACTAATTTCCTATGGTAAAGGGCGAGGGGTCAAAGAATTTGAAACTACGGTCAACCTTCCATCAACTAAAGATGGTAAAGGTTTTAAGGTATCATTTTGCTCTAGAACTTTTAAGAAGTATGACGACACCGAGGTTTGGACAACGTTGACCCCCACAGAGTATATGGAGCTTGAAATTGGCTTCCCTCTAGGTATTGAGGTTGGAGCTAAATCAAATCACCCTGAAGATTTAGAAAGTGATCGACAGAACCCAAATGTTCGCAGAAAAAAATATAAACTAAATCACGGGGTATTCCCGTACCAAGGAATAACGTTTTGGTGGCACAAATCAAAACCAGAAAAACCTAAACAACCATTTGCATCCGCTGATGATAGGGAGTAAAATTTTGTCCCCCATTGAAGGGTTGAAATTAATCCTCAGAAGCGAACTTTCGTATAAAAAAGTTGTCTTAAATACACTGGTTTGCTATAGATATTAGGCTGACCAAGGAAAATCGGAGATTAATACATGTTAGTTACAACAAAAGATGTAGGTGTTTGGGATAACCCTGTTGGTGTTTGGGATTAAGCCGTTAATAACAACACCCTAAGAATTTCTTTTAGCCCGCCTTATGACGGGCTTTCTTTTTTCATCTATTAACAACTTATTCTCTACTGATTCAAGCATAATATGAATCTACGTAGTCTATTGGATAGGCTTCGTAAGGACGAAGGAATAGCATTAAGGCTGTCAAAGAAACCCTTGCACTTAATCTAGATAAAAATGACCCTAGTAAGAATTATTGCTTACAAATATCTGTATCTACCAGCGTGTGGGTTCCATGATGCTTGAAGGCATAATAATGATAGCGAAGAAAAAAGCTTGTATAAAAGCAGTCAACAATGCATCGAATGAGAGTACATGGGGCTATTTGCGCTATCACTAGGATACAATAAGTAATCTGTATTGACGGATCGAATTCGAATAATCGTAAAGGCGTAATTAATACACTTTTACAAGCTCGAACTGCCAGTGAATTCCGATTTATTGAAGACAACGATGTCCCACCAGTTAAATTTCATGGCCAATATATGGTCTAACTCCCTCGTGTCAGCTGTTCTTCTGAAATCAGCTTCTTGCATATTACGTGGTTTTGCATAGCAAGCCAACTCATGGGCTTCCAGCATGTGCTTGACGCCTTTGCTAAAACCATCTCCGCCATAGACTACATACTTATCCATTTGCATCGACTGAGCATCATTCAAGGCATAAGGTATTTTCTCATCAGCTGTTCCGGTAACATTTTGCAGCTTACATTCCAAAGCAACTGCTACATTCTGCGCCTCATTCAAGACTAAAATATCTACCGTCCGCTTTTTGCCGATAATACTTTTGCCTACCGAAACCTCTTGATAAATCTTAATGCCTCGCCCAGAAAAGTTTTCATATATATAACCTGAAACCCAATCCCTATATTTCGTCCCTGAATCTATACTCATACAACCTCTTTAAGCGTAGTTTAGCTCTAAATTTTTCTGTTCAACTGCCTCTATTTTGCATGTTCCGGCCCATTCCGATCACCCATTTCGGTTCAATCCGATCAGTGATTTCGGTCTAATCCGATCGCTTATTTCGGAGTTACCCGATCAAAAATGACGTTTTTCCGAAATCACTGATCGGAATCCCGAAATCTTCTTCTTTTTCTCACTAAATCAATTGGTAAGCTCAACTTCATCACTTGATTGAAGGAACGAGCTGCCAT
>NZ_PYHU01000073.1:0-2910 GCF_003989595.1 Alteromonas sp. KS69
GACAAGCGATACGACTTTGTTCACAATAGATAGGGCATTCATGGCTGTTTGGTCTCAGTGATGTTTGGCGATTGATCTGATCACCAAACGCCATGAATGTTCCCTTCTTTTTTATCTCACTGATTTTGCTATATTATTTGTGGGGATACCTCAGACTCTAACCCCACCATTTATATTTTCAAAAATCGCAAAAGTGTTTTGTCATTAGTGCTGTTTTTCGCAAACAAAATTATCGTCACACTGTATGAACTTAAATAACAGCTCTTTTGAGCCATCTTTGTGAGGATTAACAATGCCTATTGCATTATTTGCGTTAACGTTAAGTGCGTTTGCTATTGGTACTACCGAATTTGTGATTGTGGGGTTAGTGCCCACGATAGCGTCAGATCTTGGCGTAACCCTACCCAGCGCGGGATTACTCGTTAGCCTTTACGCTGTGGGCGTAGCCATTGGCGCGCCCGTATTAACTGCGTTAACCGGTAAATGGAACAGAAAACACGTACTGTTAAGCCTTATGGCTTTGTTTGTTGCCGGTAATATTCTTGCCTGGCAAGCACCTAGTTACGAAAGCCTAATACTGGCGCGTATCTTAACTGGCCTTGCCCATGGTGTGTTCTTTTCAATTGGCTCTACTATCGCCACCAGCTTGGTTGCTAAAGAAAAAGAAGCCAGCGCCATTGCCATTATGTTTACTGGCCTTACCGTTGCCTTGGTAACAGGTGTACCGCTTGGCACATGGATTGGACAAAGCTATGGATGGAGAGCCACATTCTTAGTGGTATCTGCTTTAGGCACTATTGCGCTTATTGGCAGCGCGTTACTTGTGCCAAATAACTTAAAACAAAGTAAGCCTGCTACGTTAAGCGAGCAGATGAAAGTATTGGTTCAGCCCCGTTTAGTTTTGGTATACCTAATGACCATTTTAGGTTACGGCGGCACCTTTACCGCGTTCACTTACCTTGCGCCTATTTTGCAACAAGAATCAGGGTTTGCGCCTTCTGCGATTAGCTTGATCATGCTGGTTTACGGTGCCTCAGTTGCTGTTGGAAATATTTATGGCGGTAAATTAGCTGATAAAAAAGGCCCTATTCGCGCGCTCACTATTATCTTCAGCGCTCTAGCCATTATTTTGTTCGCCCTCACCTTCACCATGGGTCACAAAATTGCTGCAGTAATTACTATTCTAGTGTGGGGTGCATTTGCATTTGGAAACGTACCTGGCCTGCAAGTATATGTTGTGCAGCTGGCTGAAAAATTCACACCAAATGCGGTAGATGTGGCTTCAGGGCTAAACATTGCAGCGTTCAACATTGGTATTGCGGTAGGTTCAATTGTTGGCGGTGCCATTGTAGAGGGCATGGAGCTATCTGATACCGCATGGATAGGCGCTGCTATTTCTGTGTCTGCGTTAGTGGTAACAAGGTACAGCGGTTACTTAGATAAGCGATCACATTAAACGCGTAGCCTTATGGCGGGAAGTTGCAGGTAATAAACCCTACGTTAGCTTTATCCACCTTAATTTGGTTGAAGACGACGAAGCGCCGATAAAACGCCACCGATTCGGGGTTGAAACTGGCGTAAACGGGCTTATCAAAGAACTTAAGGCAATGAAAAGCGCGGGCGTTAACCATATTGGCCTTCACTTCAGGCGAAATACGCTGCCGGTTGAAGACGCAATGCAGCGAATTGCTGAGCACGTGCTACCGCATTTTCATTGGTAACGGAAATTAACAAGGAGGCATTATGCCTAACGTAAATCAGTCGCAGACTAAAATTCCTTCTCTGGGAGTAGGCACATTTCGTTTAAAAGACGAAGAAGCATATAACAGCGTGACGATGGCGCTAGAAGTAGGTTTCCGCCACATTGATACCGCACAAATCTATGGCAATGAAGAAGCCGTGGGCCGGGCTATTAAAGACAGTGCCGTAGCACGTGAAGATTTATACGTTACCACCAAAGTGTGGAACGATAAGCTAAACAAAGCGAGCTTTGTTGACAGCGTAAAAGAAAGCTTGGCGAAACTTCAGCTAGATTACGTAGACCTACTGCTTATTCACTGGCCGTCACCAGAAAACGGTGAAAGCATGGAAGAATACTTAGGTGAGTTACTAAAAGTGAAAACGTTAGGCCTTGCCAAAGAAATCGGCATTTCTAACTTTACGGTGGCTCAAGTTGAACAAGCCGTAGGTATTTTAGGTGAAGGTGTTATTGCCACTAACCAAGTTGAAGTTCATCCATATCTGACCAACACTAAGGTGCGAGCTGCGTGTGAAAAACATGGCATTGTTGTTACCGGCTACATGCCATTTGCCGTAGGCAAAGTGTTAAAAGACGACACCATTGTTGCCATTGCAGAGAAGCATGGGGTGAGCGCGGCTGAAGTGGTAGTCGCTTGGGAGCTTGCCAACGGCCTTGTGACTATTCCATCGTCTACCAAACGTAAGAACTTGGAAACCAATTTCAAAGCACTTGAGCTAACGCTTGACGCAGAAGACATTGCAAAAATTGACGCACTAGACTGCGGCGATCGTCAGGCCACACCAGACTTTGCCCCAGAGTGGGATTAGAGAGGTATTAGATAGGTATTATGCAAGCGAAGGTTTGGCAGAAATACCCCAAGTGTTTGCTTTTGAAAACCTCAACGATGCGCTTCGTTATTCTAAAGAAGCCAAACAAAAAGCAGTGGTGACTGTTAGCTAAAAGAAATGGGGGCAGAGTCTGAGGGATCCCCACGAATTTAATTTCATGTACCTCCACCCCAGGCTTCGTCTACTAAGGAGCTGTACCACTCGAGTGCAGCTTTCCATTGTCGTATGGTAAACCGTATCCTACAGGCGATAGCCCTGAGCCCAAGGTAGTGGAACGATAAAACGCTTTGGGTCTCAGGATTCGTTTGGAAACGACGATAT
>NZ_PYHU01000008.1:0-272171 GCF_003989595.1 Alteromonas sp. KS69
AGATGCAGATAAGAGACAACGTATACTCACCATTGTAGAAACCTGCCGGAAACAAAAGCTGAATCCACTTAATTGGCTCCGCGCCATTCTCGAAGCGACGTTAAACAAAACGTCCTATCCTCTACTCGGCGACTTCAAAGCAGCCTGTCAATAGGGCCCTGCTGAACGGTTACAACAATTAGACCGATTATAATGGATTAAAAGCAAGGATTTCGTTGCATAATCAGCTACCTAAGGACTAACATATTTAGTGCACTCAACATTAAAGTATCTGGACGTCGGCGAAATTACGAAGCGATCTATATAGTATGATAGTATGAGTTTCGTTTCACGGTTTCGTTACGTACATTAATATTGTAAGCGGGCTTATCATAAGTAAAACGGGCGGAACATCGCATGAAAATATTAGTCGTTGAAGACGAAACAAAAACTGGAGACTACATCAAACAAGGCCTTGCCGAATCGGGCTTTGTTGTTGAGTTAGTTCGGACCGGCCTCGATGGCCATCACAAAGCCATGCTCGGTGAATATGAGTTGATCATCTTAGACGTCATGCTGCCTGATATCGATGGTTGGAAAATATTGTCATCGTTACGAGAGTCTAACAATCATACACCGGTTCTTTTTCTTACTGCTCGTGATCATGTGAATGACCGTGTTAAAGGTTTAGAGCTCGGCGCAGATGATTACTTAGTGAAGCCGTTTGCATTTGCTGAGCTGCTAGCGCGTGTGCGCACGTTGATCCGCCGCGGCACGTCCGTGCCCAATAATATTTTACACATAGCCGATTTGGAGCTCGACATTCCTTCGCGTATTGCCACGCGAAGTGGGCGCACAATAAACCTGACAACTAAAGAGTTCACCTTATTAGAATTAATGGTGAGACGCCAAGGCGAGGTATTGCCGCGTTCTCTTATTGCTTCGCAAGTATGGGATATGAATTTTGATAGCGATACCAATGTGATTGATGTCGCCATTCGCCGTCTTCGAGCAAAAATCGATGATGACTTTTCACCAAAGCTCATTCAGACTGTGCGAGGGATGGGATATAAAATGTGCAGTAATGAATCTTAAGGATCTATCAAAGCGACCAAGCTCTCTCGCCTTTCGGGTCACTATACTTGTTGGGCTCACTATCTTTGTGTGCCTAACGTTTATAAGTCTTATTGTGCAGCAATCGATTGCTCAGCATTTTGAAGAGCAGGATGCAGATGAGCTGAATGAGGTGTTTCTAGCCGTGAAACGCAAGCTTAATACAGCGTATAGTGAAGGGGTTGCACCGTCTAGCATATTATTCCAAGCTGTCTCTGGGCATCACGGTGTCTATTATTTAGTTAAAAATAAAGACAACGAAGTTATTTTTAGCAGTGAGAGTGCGGTGCTAGAAAAATACCCTGGGGATACGTATGAAATAGAACAAATAACGCCATCCATGTTAAGCCTCTTTTTCGACGGCGAACATATGTTACGGGCAACGGAAATAACCGTGCGTATTGAAGACGGCAACATCCAAACACATTATCAAGTCATCGTTGCCTCGAACATGGAATTTCATATGAACTATATGGAAGACTTCGAGACAACATTGTGGGGGATCATTGTATTGTCTGGGGCTATTACGATCTTAGCCGCGCGGTTTGCTGTTTATCGTGGTCACTCCCCCTTACGACGTCTCAGTCGCAAAATCGGTTCCATCACCGCGGATAAATTGGATATCAGGTTGGAACCCACCGAAGTCCCAGTGGAGCTTGCTAATCTGGTGGAGTCCTTTAATGCGATGATTGAGAGACTTGAAAGCGGGTTTGAGCAGCTGTCCCATTTTTCCGCTGACATAGCTCATGAACTAAGAACGCCTATCACCAACCTGACTACACAGACCCAAGTCATACTCAATCAACCACGCTCGACGAATGAATACACTGACATCTTATATTCTAACTTAGAAGAGTACGAGCGAATGTCGAAAATGGTCAGTGACATGTTGTTACTAGCACAAACGGAGCATGGCTTGATCAAACCCAACGCTGAGCGGATAGACTGTCAGAAAGAAATCGGTGAATTAATCGAATACTTTGAGCTCTTGGCCGAAGAGAAGCACATCAGCATTCAACTTATTGGTCACAAAATAACGTTAATGTGCGACAAATCGATGTTTCGACAAGCACTGAGCAACTTGTTATCTAATGCCATTCGGTACACTCCCGATAATGCAGAAGTAACCGTATCTACTCAAATACAGGATAACGAAGCATTGATATCGATTT
The DNA here is from genome assembly GCF_003989595.1 of Alteromonas sp. KS69. Taxonomy (NCBI): domain Bacteria; kingdom Pseudomonadati; phylum Pseudomonadota; class Gammaproteobacteria; order Alteromonadales; family Alteromonadaceae; genus Alteromonas; species Alteromonas sp. KS69. The sequence goes on from NZ_PYHU01000008.1 coordinate 2,265, forward strand.
CAAACCCAGGTAATAAGATCCCTGACATTCAACTTTCTCGCCTTTTCGATCGTTTCTACCGCGCGGATCCATCTCGAAAACGTGACGGGCAAGGCGCTGGATTAGGATTAACCATTGCGAGATCTGTTCTTGAAGTTAACGGTGCACATATACAAGTGGGATCAGATGAGCAGGCAACCACGTTCACGGTCATCTTTCCATTGCGCAGCTGACGCCTCGAACACACGCAAGTGTTAGTTCGAGACGCCAGTTGGACTAAAAGGTATACACGCCTTTTAAATAATAGAAACCGCCGTTAATGCCAATGGGTGACGTCGTTGGGTACTTTGAACCCGCCACTTCGGTATCATAAAGCACATTTTCATCAGGGAGGTTGTCAAACGCATTTCGAGCGCCTAGTGTCATAATAAATGATTCATTAATATGATAACCAACTTCAAAATCGACCGTGTATTCCGCACCCACTTCCTCTATGGGTAAACCGGCATCGATGTGATCTTCAAAAATGTCACTAAAATAATTAAGGCGCGTTAATATCCGCCAATCGCCATTCGTATGATTGCCAGTCAGGCTGAAGCGGTATTCAGGCAAATTATCCTCAATCATTCGAATGCGAGTGGGTGAAATGTTTTGGACTTGCTCACCATTCACATCGAACGTTTTAACATCATCAACTTCTGTATCGGTCCAGTTCCCCGCAAACGAGAAAACCGTATCTCCTCCCAACATTTCCATTGAATAATTAGCGACGACATCAATACCTTGTGTTGACGTTGTAAAGTCATTTGTGAAGAAACTCACTTCACTAAAACTCGATGCGTCAGTGACGCCTTGGGCGAGAAGCGCATTGATATCCGCTTGCGTGAGGGTGATCCCCGACGTTGTGCTGATCCTATCTTCAACTTCAATATTGAAGTAATCGATGGTAACAAATAACCCATTTTCAAATTCTCCTACCCATCCTACACTGTAGCTCGTAGATTCCTCAGGTTGGAGGGGCGTTGCCCCCTTTTGAATGGAAATCGGATCCGACGGCGGCAGCGTGGCTCTATCAACCAATCCCGTTGCACTGAACGCGGTAGTGACGTTTCGTACATTCGATTGTCCTATGGTCGGCGCTTTGAATCCAGTTGCGATGGCGCCGCGTATTGCGACGGTTTCATTCAGTTGATAGCGCGCAGACAACTTGCCTTTGGTTGTGTCACCAAAATCACTAAAGTCCTCGTACCGAATAGCTGCCCCCACCATAAAATCGTCGCTAAAGAAATACTCCGAATCAATATACAGCGCTGCGCTGTTACGACTATTCTTGCCTTGGAACCGAGCGGCTAACCCAGGAAAGCCGTTTGAACCGATACCAAATCCCTGTGCGGCTAAAGGGCCTACTTCGTAGGACTTTGGATCCCCAGCGATGGCTTCAAACGCTTCATATCGATACTCAATGCCCCCGGCTAAGAACAACGGTTCATTCCCGCCAATATCAATATACTTATTGATGTCGATATTGAAGCTCGCTTCTGTTTGAATGTAGCGCCCGGGATTAAACGATGTTGGTGTATCCGGTCCTAATGACGGATTTATGGTGTTGCTAATGGCATAATCGATTTCATTAGTACCATAAGCACCACTGACATCGTAATTTAGCTCGTTATCCAATTCTCCACGAGTACCAACAACCAATGAAGCATCAGTAACGATCCCCCCAAATTTTGGGGTAAATCCACCAGGAAAGAGTTCGTTGAATGCAAAACAATCAGGATTGTTTGCAACTTGGTTGATATAAACAGGGTTTTCTAGCACGTTTGAGCCGACGGCTATATCGGTCGGACAGTTGCCCGATAGATCTGGCGTCAAGTCGGCTACCAGTAATAATTGCTCACCACTGTCATTGGTTCCGCCATCATTGACACCACCGCGGTTGTGTGGGTTTCGAAAGTAAAACCCGCCCTCCACTTCTCGTCTCGCATAGTTACCAAATAAATACGCTTCACTGTTTTGATCAAGCTCCAAACCTGCATTGGCAAAAAACTTAAGATCCCCTTTTATTTCAGGACTCCCCCATACTTGCGCCGGATCTTCAACGAACGTGTTGCCATTGTTTATCAGCGCCGCCGCATCATCGCGTTGTACGCTTCGTGACGTGGGATCGGCCGTTCGATATTCTAGAGAGAGATTGACAAACCCTTGATCAGTCAATGGCAACCCAACATTGCCCGCGACCATCGTCGTTGCGCCGTCCCCTTCATAATATTGACCTTTATTAAATTCCACTAGGCCTCCTTCAGCGTCATCTTTAAGCGCAAAGTTGATCACGCCGGCAATTGCGTCAGAGCCATATTGTGCTGCCGCACCGTCCCGTAATACTTCAACTTGTTTAAGTGCAACAGACGGTATGACGGATATATCAGGCCCTTGCGCACCGTCGGATATTTGACCACCTAAAAACGTAATAACCGCTGAGCGATGACGCCGTTTTCCATTCACCAGTATCAAGGTGTGATCCGGCGCGAGCCCTCTTAAATTCGCGGGACGTACTAGGGTTGAAGCATCATTAATTGGTTGGTCGTTAACATTAAAGGATGGCACGGCGGCTTGCATCATTGTCGTGATGTCGGTGGACCCGGTACTTTTAAATTCTTCTGCGCTGATAATGTCAACAGGTACCGCTGAATCCCCTATCGAGCGTGGCGCTGAACGCGTACCGACGACTGCATTTTTTCTACATCCGCCTCAGTGGTGCCGGCCTGCTCTTGTGCAACCAGCGTGGGTGAAATAGCCACTGCGATAGAAGCAGACAAAAGAGTCTTTGCAAACCCCAACCTTGTCGCCTTTGATTTAGTGTTAGTCATGTGTTTCCCTGATTTTATGTCTATGTCGTGTTGTTTGAAAAATCTCTTGAGAACCCAAACCGGTTGTTACAGATGTAGGAGGGCTAAGAGACTACCGTGCTGCGCAAAATACGCGCAGACACTGGCCAATACTGACAAAATCCGCCATGACCTACATGGCGGTGGAATTACATGATAATTACAATTTTGAAAGGTACTAAGAGTGTAAGAAATGCCTGATCTTCAGCCGGCAAATCATGACAATGCCATGGGACGCACAGGCTATGCTGCGCAGCGCCCCAGCACCGATAGCGTCATGAACAACGGTAGGGATTGGATCTTGAGCACAGCAATGTCATAAGAAAAGCAGACGGTCGATGTGCTCACCTGGTGAGACATTGTTCATTTGATAAGGTGGTATGTTTATCGTTCGCTACATAACATCTTGTGTCGTTTACGCATCAACAGCATTATCATTGCGGCGTATCATCGTTTACGCTTAACTTCTTCGTTTTTTTCACCGTTTTGTTTGTTTGGTGCATGTATTCTGCGATCAGATGCGCTTGTGTGTTTACCGTCGCGTCAGCTGCCACTAATTGCTGGCGAGTTTCATTAAGTGCAATCGTTTGTGTATTCAGAGCGTCAGTCGAAGAGGACAGATCATCGCGAAGCAGATCGGATGCGTGCTCTAACCTCTCGACGGTTTGTTCAAGACGCTGATTGTTACTGCGGGATTGCGCGAGTGCCTCTTCCAAAAAGCGGTTCTGCTCTGCCAATGCTTTGTGATCGTTAAGCGCCTGAGACAATGTAACCTCCAATCGCGCCAGTGTAAGTTTTTGCTCTTGGTTGGTGCCGGTTAAGCCGGCCAGCTCTTGCGTCAACGCGTGTTGTTGATGATTGAGTTGTGCGATCGTACTTTCAAAATGATGGGTTTCGCGCTCACGCTGAGACGCGACAGACGCACGATAATGCTCAAGCGCCGCACGCGCATCCACGTGCTTGTCCTCTAATGATTGATTATGCGTTGTCAGTAACTGGATTTCCTGTGTCATTGATGCGAGCCGTTGTTCGTAACGATCACACTCGCGAAGTGCTGTATCGCGCGCCGCTGTGATGTCAGTCACATATTGAGTCAATTCAGCGATGTCATTGTTAGCTCGCGCAATCTGAGCCTGCAACGTATCGTTTTGCTCCGATAGTGCGACTGCGCAAGCCGCCTGCTCGTCAAGTGACTTTTTAAACCTACTTTCACGTTCAACCAACGTGGCATGCGTCTCCTTTTTTAATCGCGCCGCAACGTGGCTTACAAGCTGCTGTAATTCTTCAGACAGTAAGACTTCTACCGGCGCATTTGCGCCCCCTTCGGTTAAGCGTTTCAAATGCTTATGAATAGTGCTCTTTGAGCCCGTATGCCCGAGCTCTGCGCGCACAGCGTCGATCGACACACTGTCACCGCGCGCAATGATGGCCTCTGTGGCTTGTTTAACGTTTGTCAGCGTCACGCCGGTTCGCGCCATGATAATGTACTGTATTACGTAATATGTATATACAGTATAATGTTGGAAGCATTCGAAATCAAAATAGGGAAATCAAAACAAGCGATAATCGTGGGTTATTTCACCTGTATACGCTGAAGCCCTTGATTAACCATTACATTGATACATACTATCCTTATCGCTAAAAATTGAGGTGTCAAAATCGCCCTATGTCTACCCTCCCGCGAAACGTACAAACACATTCGGTAGATGACTATATTCAGGCCGCCACACGTGATAATACGAGACGCACTTACCAAGGTGCGGTCGAGCATTTTGAAGTGGATTGGGGCGGTATGCTGCCCACTACAAGCGAGGCGCTATGTCGATATTTGGCACACTATGCGAATACCCTTGCCTACAACACACTCAAAACCCGATTGGCTGCCCTGTCCCAGTGGCATCAAAGCCAAGGATTTGTTGATCCCACCAAAGTCATCCAAGTGAAAAAGGTGCTTAAAGGTATACGGGCGTTGCACCCTGCCCCGGTGAAGAAAGCCACGCCCTTGGCGATGTCCATGCTTGAACAGTTAGACAGCCATCTCAATGCCGAATGTCGCAGTGACTCACGAGGTGTCTCATTGCGGGCCGCGCGCGACCGGGCTTTAATTTGGGTCGGATTTTGGCGAGGGTTTCGAAGTGATGAACTCACGCGTCTACTACTCCAGGGTATCGAGGAATCACCTAATCATGGTCTATCGCTTTACCTGTCACAGTCAAAAGGCGACCGGCAATACGCAGGTAAACGTCACCGACTACCGGCATTAAATACGCTATGCCCATGTGCTGCGTTAGATGCCTGGCGAGAGATGTTGGGCGACCACGAGGGACCTGTATTTAGAAAAATCGATCGCTGGGGTGTCATTGCTGAACATGCCTTAAACCCGCGGAGTATCAGTCGTATACTCAGACAACGATTTGAGAAAGCCGGTATCAATAACGCGCAGACATTTAGCAGCCACTCTCTTCGCCGCGGTTTCGCTTATTGGGCGGCAGAGCAGCGTTGGAGCTTAAGCGATCTGATGACACACGTAGGATGGAAAGACACACGTACCGCCATGGCATATTTAGAGACACTGCACCCTACATTCCAACAACCAACATAACGGATCCAGTTTATTCATCAATACTATCTTGGCTGGGCAACAACGCGTCCGGCGTGACACCGATAACATCGGCTAACTGATACAGTAATTCGATCGTGATATTGGCTTCACCACGCTCAATTCGGCCCACATAACTTCTGTCTACTTTCGCCTGTAGCGCTAACGCTTCTTGCGACAATCCTGCAGATTTGCGCGATGTTCGAATGACGCGCCCTAACGCGACGGATAACTGTGACATAAACTGACCTGCTTAAAAGTCAGTAATATCTCTACTTGCGGCTTAATAAACCACGGACTATAATCCGCATTTTTAAAATTCCCTTTGCAGTAAAAAGGTATATTATGCGGCAATTTACGCCACACCCTGGCCTTATTCAGGCCATTGTCTCTCTCGATAGCCCGCGTTTTCGCGTCACCGACATCCGTGATTGTTACATGACATTATATCCAGGCAAACAAAACAAAAATGACGTGAGACGTTGGATACACAGTTTTATGCGGACGTTTATAAAGCATGGTTTATTAGTTGATGTCACAGAAAATGAGGACAAAGCGGCGCACTACCGCCAAACGAATAAATTACATTCGATAGTCGATTCATCGGCAAGTCACAACATCAACAATCAAGACACGTTGGAAAAAAATCTTACTGAAATACAAAAACGGCTCCATGCACGACAACATGATATTTTGATCAGCTTAGGGGCAACCGAGGAACTGGAAAGTTTAAAATCCGAATTCCCAGACATGGCCCTGCGCATTGATAAAAAATTAAATGAATTTAAAGATCAAAATGTACGAACGCTTGGAAAAATAAAAGCACTCGAATTATTACTCTCTGCTACTTCATGAAACTTAGACATTGGCAAGCCCAATGCCTTGACGCTGCCATGAAACACTATCACAGTGGTCATCGGCAATTTGGTTGTTTAGCTACGCCAGGTGCTGGTAAGTCCGTATTTGCCGCAGTGACGGTTAAAGCCATGCTCAACGCAGGTTTAGTGGATTTTGTATTGTGCATTGCACCCTCTGTTACGGTAAGAAATGGACTTAAGTCAACGTTTGAAAAGGTGTTGGAGCAACCTATGGACGGATTCTTGGGCTCCATTGGATTAACACTGACCTACCAAGGCTTGTCATCAATGGCACCCGGGATGATTGGCAGGCTGTTGCAACAACGCCTGATCATCGTACTCGATGAAATTCATCATTGTGGTGGTCATGATAGACACAATGCAACCTATTGGGGCGCATCACTGATGGCGTTGATGCAACACAATACACCGCCATATACATTATCCTTATCCGGCACGCCATGGCGAACGGATGAAAACTATGTCACCTCATTGCTTTACGATCAAAACCTACGTCCCAATATGCAGTTTAGTTATGGGCTAAATGATGCGGTTAAAGAAGGTGTGTGCCGCACACCTTCAGTGCATTTGATCGACAGTTCGAAATGGCGAGTGATTGAGCCAGACCACACCACGCGCACGCATAACAGTCTGAAGCAACTCCTTAAAGATGAAAACCTGGCCTATCAACACGTCCTAGAGGAATCATTGTTTCTCTCGAACATCCTGCACTACGCGAATGAGAGATTAGTCACACTGAGACAAGATTGCAGTGATGTAGGCGGGTTGATTGTGGCTTCAAGTATAAAACATGCCACACAAATACAACGAATGTTAAGAAACATTACGCAGCAAGAGCCATGGCTCGTTACGAGTGACACAGATAAAAGCCATGCAGTCATTCAACAATTTAGAAACTCAGCTGCGCCTTGGTTAATTTCAGTTGGTATGGTCAGTGAGGGAACCGATATTCCAAGACTACAAGTATGCTGTCATCTTAGTCGGATCTGCACTGAACTGCACTTTAGACAGGTGCTTGGCCGGATCTTAAGGAAGCGCCCAAAAGATACTCATCCACAAGCAACCTTGATTGTGCCTGCGCACCCAGAGTTAAGTGAGTTTGCCGCGTTCCTCAAAGCAGAAATTCCCGAACATGTTTCGGTGGTCTGGCGGAAGAAAAAAGGCGACAGTTTAATAACTTCAGTAAGCCCATCCGACGACACACTAAAGCCTGATCCTGAAACACGTCTAACAAGTCAAGTCACAGAAGGCTCAAACCTTACAGAGTCGCAGAGTACAACAAATACCGGAGCGACCTCTAAAGCGTTGATCGCGCTAACATCATACGGAAAATTTGAAAAAGAGGTACTCCGTTTCACATAAATCGGAAAAAATAAAAAACAGTCCAAACGAAACAACGGAAATTAGCTTGATTGGATTAAACAACGCGTACCTTATTGCTTGATTTATTCTCGCTCAAAAGGTAATTCGCAATCTCCACAAATGACATTAAGTGTGGCTTTGCCGTAGATCTTTGTATCACATCCAGGACACACATGTTTACTGCGCGTTTGACGTTTAGCGACTTCTGGAAGGTAAAATGTGTCTGGCATAGCGTTGAAATCGTCATTCGTAGACGGTAATGCTCCAGATGCTGCCTCATCATCCAATGACACAACGTTGGCATTTAATACATCACTTGCATGAGCACAGTGTTCAACTAATGCATCCTGCGCCAACGTGGGTGTGTCGACAATCACAGGCTCATGAAGCTTGGGCAGCGCCAATCTATCTACCCAGTTTAGTCTGAAATCTATATCTTGCGTCAAGGCATTCGCCGCCTTCATAAAAAGACCTTGTTTCATGATAAAGTCACTCATATGACGTCCTACGATCGCACCTCCGGGCTCGCCTGTATCCGAGGGCATCAAACCGACATCCATCATCTTTTGTGCCCATTGTCTATTGTGGTAATGGCCCTCGCTAGGCTGTCCAAAATGAAACTGCCATGCATGGACCATTTCATGCACGAGCGTTTGAAAGATTTCAATCATTCTTGATGAGGCAAAATAGGCGGGATTGATGCTGATTTCACTACACAGTTTACCTTGTGCGTTACCCCATCTCTTAGCCGCGAAGAACCCCATGACATTCTTTTTTCGTTGTAAGGTGAAAATCACGGGAGGCAACGCATTATCAAATAAGCATGCATTAAAATGGTCGTATGCGGTCACGAGCGGTGCGTAAAGTTCATCTGTAGGCGACATGACGTAATTAATATGATTCTGACAATCGTTTAACTGTACATTACATTAATGATGACAGTTTTGTTAGAAGATACGGTTATTAAAAAGAGAAAATTGATTCCAAAATACTTTATTTTGTACAGTGTACACTGCACAAATTTATCGATAATGTTATTAAAAAGTCGATATTAATATCGAAAAGGAATGAACATGGCACAAATGAAGGTGCTCTCTGCTGCAAGAAAACAAGCCTTTAATAGCGTACCAAAATTGACCAAAGAAGCAACGCTTGGCTATTTTACTCTGGATTTAGAAACAAAAAAATCTTACGTAAAATGCAATCGGATGTGGCGAAAGTGGGCTTTCTCGTTTCAAAGGCTTATTTTCAAGCAAAAGGACGGTTTTTTGAATCGAGTCGTTTCTTTGCTGCTGATATTAAAAGAGCTTCGCGTGTACTGGCGCTCAATCACGCTGTCGATATGGACAAATACACCCCAGAAATGGCAACTCGTCATAGGAAACAAATCCTCGCTCAGTATAACTGGCAGGCCTACAGCAATGAGACCGCAGCACTGTTAGCCTTACACACAGACAGTTTGGTCTCTATTCGCATGAATAAAGAAGACATCTTATTTGCATTGGTGTCATTTTGTTGGATGCGACGTGTGGAGATCCCTTCATACAACCAGTTCGTGGACATTATCTCTATCGGATTTCAATCTTATGAAACACGTATGCTTGAGCGAGTCGAGACATCATTATCCGCAAAAAAGAAAAACGCATTAATTCAATTTTTTCCACAACATTCACATCTACACACCATAGGCGAGTTGAAAAGGATTGACCAAGGGCTTGGGCAACGAAGCCTCAATCAGAACGCTTCTATTTTAAAACTGTTTAGTGAGCAATTTAGTGAGTTAGCCAGAGTGTATAAAAAGGTTAACTTGACAGATGAAGCCATCACACATTTTTCTGATGCTATATATTTGGGAAATAATGACGAAATCAGGCGCCTGAAAAATGACAATAAACAATCGCTTTATTATCTTTCTTTTATTTATGATCAGGTTCACAAGCGTAATGACTTTGCCGCTGATGCTCTTCTCAAAGTCGTTAAACAATTTACGAATCGCGCAAAAGGTGATGAACGTAGCAAACGTGATGAACAACGGTTAAGCACATTAGAAGCAAATAGAACCGTGCTCAACAGTGCGAAAGACGCCAAACGCGTCTTAGAGCTGGTGTTTTCAATTACCAAAGATCCAAATCTATCATTTGAAGAGCGTAACGAACGTTCCCAACAGTTGATAAGCGCTTTTTTTAGTGCGCAAAATCCGGAATTTGATAAGCATATTGAGCGTGTAGGAAACAGCATAATCAAACAAGCAACACACGCTGATTACTACAGCTCGCTTTTTGAAAACAGTCTTAAACTTCAACGTTTACTTGGTTCACTTATTAAAGCGATGAGTTTTTACAAACAGAGTAAAAATCAAGCGCTGCTAGATGCAATTGACTTTTACCTTTCGCAGCCCAAAGCGATTGACGAAGATTCTCCTACTGCGTTTCTAACGAAAACCGAAGCTAATCTTCTGTTTGAGGAAGACGATATAAACCCGCTTAATAAGTATCGTGTATTTCTTTTCAATGCAGTAGCAAAAGGACTCAAAGACAAATCACTCACCCTAGAATATTCGTACCGCTACAAGCAAACGCCCAGCTACATGATTGGAGTCGAAGAGTGGCGTAATCATAAGAAGCGATTATTGGCGGCTGCTTCCCTGGATAAATTTTTTGATGGTCGTTCGGTACTCGATGGTATAGGTATGAGTGTGACCCAGCGATTTGAAGACGTGACTCGTCGTATTGCTCAAGATGAAAACCCCCATTTCTCTGTCAAAGACGACGGAACCTGGCGTATTCGATACCCTGATCCAGAATTCTCCATTGCTAAATACATCCCAACCTTACTAGGGTCATCGCGTTCAGTCACACTTCAAGATGTCATGTTCGAAATTGACCGACATACAAATTTTTCAAGCTGCTTTCGCAATCGGCTTCCTCGCGGCGGTAATACAGAGATTGATATTCGTTTACTTTTTGCCACGGTGTTAAGTTTGGGAACGAACCTTGGGCACACTGAGCTGGCCAGAGCCAGTAAGCTATTTTCTGAAAAAGCATTGAAAGATACTGAAAATTCTTGGGTATCGATTGCCAATTTACAACGAGCGAATGACTGTCTGGTTAAGACTATTCAATCTCTCTCGCTGCCGACAATCTATAACGAAAATAATGGCAGGCTGCACACAAGTAGCGACGGTAAGAAGGTTGTCGTAAACGTCAATTCGTTGTTGGCAAATTACTCATACAAATACTACGGAAAAGAACAAGGCATAAGCGTAAATAGCTTCTTGGACGAAAAACAGTCTTTCTTTCATGTTAACGTTTTGACATCATCAGATCGTGAAGCGCCTTATGTGCTAGAAGGATTGGTATCTTCTAAACACACACTGATGCAAGACGACATTGAGGAACATATTCACAGCACAGACACCCATGGGTATACAGAGGCGGTATTTGCCGGTCTTTATCTCATGGATGTTTCATTTGCCCCTCGCATTAAAAACGTTCATCACCAAACGCTTTATGCTTATCATTCCAAATCAACACAGAAGTATTCTGATTCACCACTTGCCCCTAAGTCCCAAATCAATAAAAAACTTATATTGGATAATTGGGACGACATTTTAAGATTGATGGCATCGATGAAATTAAAACGCTGTAGTTCATCTCAGATGCTCAAAATGCTATCCAGCAGTGAGCGTGATAATACTTTGTATAAGGCATTTAAAGAATTCGGTAGGTTGCTAAAAACCCACTTTATTCTCAATTATGTAGACGACGAAGAACTAAGACAAAATATTCAAAAGCAGCTCAATAGAGTTGAGCTGGGGCAAAAACTTGCTGATAAAGTACTTTTTGGCAGAAATGGCAAGCTTCAGGTTGGTTTGCACGATGAAGTTCAGTTGGTGATGGCTAGCAATACTTTACTTCGCAATATGATAATCCTATGGAACTACCTTTTCCTCTCTGACTACTGCTTAACACTCGATTCTGAAGAACAACGCGCAAAAGTAATAGAGTCAATTTCAACTGGCTCAGTCATTGCTTGGGCCCATATTAACTTTATGGGTATTTACGAATTTAACCCAGTAGGTAAAAGCAGGTTTAATGCGACTTTGAACAAGATGCGCAATGTTTCTATCTAGATAATTTATTATTATCAATGGGTTAGCTCTTTATGTCGTAATCTAGTGACCTATACGGTAGTTCAGCCTAGATATCAATACCCTATTTAACATAATATACATTATGCGCAATTAAGTATATGAGGGTTTAGGGTAGTTGATGCCAGCCTTCTCGGTAGCTTTGTCGTGCGTGATGACTTACACACTTTTTTGCGTTTGCAGCTATTGCGTGGTTATGAGGTGTGTTTTTATAACGTGCGTGAGATTAAAATCTGAGGCCGCTTTGCGCGCATACGGTCACCGTATGCGCGTAGCGCAGCCTTAGTTTTCTATTAATTTGCAGGTCTATTAATTAGATTCAGTGTCCGGTCAACTTGATGACGGTAAAAAGATATATCGTCAACTCGCTCGTAATCTAGAATAAAGTCTGGCAACAACTGATGGTAAATTGCTGGCACAATTAAAGATGTATCAACCTTCGTTTGATAGATTTGGAAGTTCAGATTATCAGGACTAATATGCTCTATAATATCGTCAGTTAATTCTTGTATTACTTCACCACCATAGCTTTCACCTTTAACACTATAAGCATCCAGTAATTTACTTCCTAGGTATTCAATACCGAACCAGTTTTCTGATTCTTCCTGTAAATAATCTAAGCTAAATACACAGTAATTGTTTTGCCATTTACACAGGCAAACAATGGATTCTTTATTGAAATCGGCATGCCTGGCATAGTCCATTGCTTTGTTTAAATTCATTGTGCTTTTCTCGATTGGTGAATCAGATTCTTTGAATACGCCCAGTCCGGAACCTCAGCTGGTTTGGCTTCTAATATTCTAAACAACGGAACTACATTTGATTTCGCAGGTTCGCATGGCCTTAAATCGATATTGATCCCATATTCCATTAACGATTTTCGTTGCCGGTAATATGTGGCTTTCGACATCATACTTCTTAGGTCATGGCCCTCAGTCCATAATGTTTAAGTTGCTATTAATTTATTAGGCAGCTTTGCCGTGATTTCATCAGTTAATCTTATTTGGTCAGTCATTTCTATTTTACCTAAGTACAGGTTGAACAACTGGCGAACTCGATTGGGTGTTAAGTCTTTCGCTTGCGTAATATCGAGCTTTTCTAGTTCTTTGCGGTGTAAACGCAGCTCGATACGCAACTTGTTTTCTGCCCAATTTTCGATGCCGATATTAGTTAATTGCTCAGGTAACTGTCCGGTTTTAGTTCTGATTTCTTCGGCTTTGCAATACAGTTTAATTGCCCAGCGCTCAGAGGTTTTTCCGAAGTAAAGCGTTCCTCCCTTGGTGGTTGGTCTGCCGTGACGTGTCTTAGCTTTAAACTCCATGGCGCGGATAAATGCTAGAACATCACTGCGTGATGGTAAGTTGAACGAGTAATTTATGTCGGTCATTCCAAGGTTATAATTACCGCTACGGATAGCAACTCGCTCTGGTAATGTTGGTTGAAGCTTGAACTGGTCTGCAATAATGTTGAACGTGTCATAAACAAGCGTAAGCAGATCGTCAGAGCCAAATACATTGTGATTGTGACCTTGAAGGAATTTAGAAGGGTTGCCGCTTACCCATAAATGGGTTGCGTTGCCCTGCCCGTCTGCGCCTTCACTCTTAATAGATATTCGCTTGTCATAACTGCCAACAGCATGATTTCTTTTTGGGCTGCGCCATTCAATTTCACCATGTTCGTCCATGCTAAAAACTTCTCCAGCATTTAATGGAGCGTGAACAATTGGCAAAGAGGCACGAACCCAATCAATCATTGGATATTTACCTGTACGGTTCTCATTTTGAGACAAAAGTCGGGTATTACTAGACTTCCCAGCTCGCTGTAATTTTTCACTCTGCAAAACCTGTCAATACACTTATATGTGAAATACAAATACACATGTAAAGCAAGTCAAGCTTTATGGTTTAAAAGCGTGGTGTATGATTCTACGTACACGTGAAATAAGAGTGTTAAAGTATTTTTATAGGCGAAAATGTTAGGGCGTTAAGGTTACAAAGGGCTAATCCAATCACAGTTTGCAAGCGCATCAGCGATGCAATTAACGCAGGTTTCAAGAGTTGTGAACGGCGATACAGATCCAAAGGCGTCTACGCTTAATAAGATCATCACTTGCTTAGGCTGCACAGCTAATGATATTTTCAATAAACACAGCGAGTGACAGAAAATGAATTTAGAAGAATTAATTTATGCGAAGGATATACTCACAGGCATGGACATTAAAACCGTTGCAGTTTTATCGCGCTTGCTTGATAACCACGCGTTGTTTATTCAGCAGGTACAAGACACTTACAAGAATGACCCACATCCACAGGCTGCAGCAATGAAAAAGCGGGCTTGAATTTAGAGAAATACGGCATTAAAGAATAGGCCATCGTTTCCCCTGCTCTCGCGTTGTATTCGTCCGGTTTAGCAGGGTGGCCATGACTCTTTATTGAACGGAGTCAGGCCGTTGGGTGAAGAAGATTCTGCATTTATACCTAGAAGAACGCTTCCGTTCACTTCATGCCGGCTGGGCATAAAAAAGCCCTCAAATGAGGGCTTTTTTGCTTATTTACTAGTTTTAAAATAAATCTCAATCGTCTTACAAACCCTATTCACAAAGAAGTAGGCTATTAATAAATAAACAACTGTAGGATCGACTGTTATCATGTTTTCTATAAACTTTAATGCTTCGTTTCGCATAACGATTTTGCCGTTGTCTGTTTGCGCGCGAGGCTTGGGCAATACAGCCCTTTTATTATATTTTCTTCTACAACGACTAGCGCTCGTTGGTATATCGTCCACGTTTCACAACATTGAAAATATTCTTTAATTATACCTAATTGGAAGTACAATTTGTGAACTATTTTTGAGCGCGTTATAACTATGAATAAACCAGTCACTTTGACCACTGACCAACAGCTAAGTTTGGTACGCATGCCGTAATTGCTTATACAGCTTGCCGCCACGCAACTTGTCTTGCTGTACTTAGCCGTAAACCCACTCATGACTGACTGGGTGGCCAAGAATTTTTCCTACACCTGCAATCTGCTCGGGACTCCATTTCTGACTCAACCCAAACTTAACAAGATTCATCGTCAGGACGGGTATTCCATATTTCGCTGCCTGACATCGTCGTTTCATCGTCTTAGCCTGCGCAACTTCAGGCAAGTAGTGATTCTTCCGAATTCTGTTACGCCGTACTTCACGACCAATCCTGCTGTGGCTCACTTTAAGCCGCTTATTAATATCCCGGTAGCTGAAACCCTCGTGTAAGTAGGCCTCGATCTGGTATCGTTGGCCTTCGATCAACTGCTTGTAACTCATGATAATACTCATGATTGTTTGGCGACTACAGAGTACCACCAACAGGCAGTTGATCTCTTGTCACCGTTTAACCATGAGTGATGCACTTATTATCTGAATTCGGGGCCTTGGGTATCTCCAGAATTTACGTAGCGACACCTTAAATTTGGAATATTTTTTATATTAAGTACTATTGCATCATGATTATTCGGTATGCATTTTATTACTGCTCAATTAAATTCTTACAATACGGCCCCTATTCTCATACTAATTTCGGTCTTAAGTTATTTATTTTATATTCCTAAAGGATAAATTTTAAGCACCTGCTCCGATTCACTAAATAAATTTCATGCCGTGTTTTTTTTACTTCTCTTCCGAATTAAGTTATTAGCCTCTTCATAAAAGTAGCATGGTATATCCTTGTGGCTATTTGATAAATTTGCGTAATTAAACTCAGGGGGAGCTTCACTAGGATCTATTTCCTTAAAATCACTTATAATTTTGTTTTGCTGTTTTGTATCTGAAAAACTTAAAATATGTACGCTGATATCAGCAAGTTTTTGTAACGCTAATAGCGCCCCCTTTAAATCACCGTCGCCATATAAATTTGCACTATTACGTTCAAACTCTAACTCAAGGTTAGTTGTAGGTTTTATCAGACGACAGCAAAGTTCTTTTTCGGTGTTATGGAGAACCTGTGCGATTTGTATGAATACTTCGACTATTTGACCTTTGTCGGTCGAAGACAACTGAGTAATTAAACTATAGATTAACCCAAAATTTGCATCTAAAACATCTTCAAATGAGTTGTCTACCGTAAACGTTGGAATTCCAGACTCACTCTTTGGAAAAACTTTGTGGTGTAACTCTCTAGATCTTATTATGACATCGTCATTTATGATATTTTCTATATGCTTTTCAAATAGCTCAATATGACGATGATAGTTTGTAAAGTCGTTTTGGGCAGAGAGCAAATTTATACTTTTTTTAGTTTGTTCTGAACGGTGATTTGTTGCATATAGAGCAAGAAGAGGGATAAGTGTTGCTAGGATAGCCAAGGGAAATTTAAACATTAAAAATAAATTGTTGAATCCATTATATGTAAAGTCTAAGTATAAATCGTATTGGAATGAACTAACTATGCTTATGGTAAGCAATAAAACGATAAATAGAAAAATCACACACACACATGTTTTCTTAACTATAGCTAATTGAAAGAAACTTTGGTTTGCGGGAAATGCATCCAATAACTTGTCAAACAAAATAAAAACCTCCAATAATGAAACCAAATATTTAAACAATTTTTAAAATTATACTGAAAAATATCTCTGGTAAACAAGCTATTTGCAATCTTTCTCAATAAACAATGGGCTATTGGCGTCAATAGCATTGATGAAATCTGTAATAATTTTGCTATTAATTACAATATTTGGGTTAGTTTTTCAAAGCCGCATTTTCTATTTCTAATATAATTATGCGTTCTAACATTCTTAACAACTGCTTGCGGTTTTCTCTTTGTATTTTAGTCAGGTTTTTATTTAATAAAGTCACATCTTCTTCTGATAAAGATACTTCAACACTTTCGGTAATATTCGCGTTGTGTACAAATTGTTTGTAATGACTAACGCTGTTTTCTATTGCAGTATCTATTAAATGTTGCGAACAGCCAACTAGCTTGCCAGTAATATACGTTGCAATAACTTTTCTTACTTCTGCTAAACATGTAGGAAACGCTATAACATTTTCTACATGTTGTTTTATGTCATCACTTTCAATTGTGCTCACTAAACGCTACCTTCAATCTACATATAATCCGCGTATTGAAATCTATTATTTGGTTTTAATAGAACATTGCTGAATTCCTAAATTCAGTAAATAAAAGAATCTATGGCTTAGCTTCTTTTATTGTTTAAGCTATTCACTACTGCACTTAACATTTCTTTATCGCCGTCATGAATTAACGCTTTCATACTGCGTTCATAAGCTTCTTTAGCATGTTTAGTTGCAGCTTTACAAATATCATCATTGCTTGTTTTTGCAATGGCATCTAACGTCTTTTGTATTCTTATAGAGACTTCAATCATGGATGCACCATCTCGTGCTAAACCTGTGAATGCGTCATCAAACATATCGGCCGTACTCATGTCAGGTACGGTTACTTTATCGTATTTAATATCACCAATGTCATCGCATTTTTCTTTGTGCGCCCACTGAATAAACAGCCGAGCATAACTGCCAAGAATACTGATGGCGGTACCTGGGTCGTTTACTGAAGGTGAAAGCGCGCGGGATGCTATTTCTGATAGCACGACCAATCCATATCTAGGATCGGCTTCAAATGACCGTTCGCTGCCAATTTGAAATGCTGAAAGCAGTGCTGATTTATCGCTGGCTTTACTGCTGCTGTCATCCTCGGAGTTTTTCGGTTTAAAGCTCTCGATGTAGCACAGCGGTTTATCCGGTGTGCAAAATTGTCCGGGTAGCATGGCGATATGAACTTGAGTGTCTCGTTCTTCAGCCCACGCTTGTACTTTTGCCATATCAACCATTTGTACATAGCCAATACTATCAGTTGTTAGTGTTTGGTATTTTGAGGGATCACCGCCCTGCTCTTTCACACTGTTCGGCTGCGGCTTACCGCCGAGCCTGGGCGTCGATAATCGATGGTTAATAGCACGCATGGCGGCATCTTCAACTTTTTGTACCGTAGAGCCCACACGGCCGAGTCTCGCGACACTGTCTACCCACCGGATAAACGTAAGAATGACAATCACAAAGACGAGACAGGTAAGACAAAAAAGAAGAAATATTCCAGCGTCTTCGAAGAAATTGTTAATTGATGCGGTTATGGCGACGACGCTAAAGATAAACGCGCCTACAAAAGTAGACAGCGCATTTTGTGAGGCATCATCTGAGATGATTAAACTTACCGAACGTGGCGTCGATGACCTGCTAGCAGATGCATAGGCACTTACCATAGTGCCTGCCGAGAAAGTCGCTATGACCAGCATGCTCGATGCCATAATGGATAGCAGTGTTTCTACTGAGGATTGATCGACTTTAGGTAGATGTTCAGCGAGTGCGGTGCCGTCTGCCAGTTTTGAGGCGAACACCGCAGCGATAGACAATACGCATAGTGATAAAGGCTTTACCCACAGTTTTTCCTTGAAGCTAAAAAGTAAAAAACGAAATCTATCTACTGAAATAGGCGCATCCATTAATTCGTGTCCTTTCTTTTATTATAATTATAGTAAGAAGTTTCTATTTCATACGTTTGTTTCCGGCACAACGTTTAGAACAATACACTACGTTATCCCAATTCTTCTCCCATTTCTTACGCCAAGTGAATAGTCTGTTGCACACGGGGCACATTTTGCTTGGTAAATCAGACTTCTTCATTTTCAGATAATTTAGTTAAAAAAATTGTCACGCTGTCTTTCATTGCGTTTATATTTTCATCTTTCATGCGGCCATGAGTTTTATACATCATTGCCATTCTTGGATTACCGCTTAGCTTTTCTTTATGCTTATCGATAAAATGCCAGTATAAGTAATTGAACGGGCAAGCCTTAGGACCTGTTTTTTTACTAACTTGATAACCGCAGTTTTTGCAGTAGTTCGACATTTTATTAATATAGCTACCACTGGCGACATAAGGTTTGCTCGCGAGTTGACCGCCATCACTGTATAAGATCATGCCTGCTACATTTGGTAGTTCTACCCATTCATACGCATCTGCATAAACCAGCAAGTACCATTGTTGAACTTCTTCGGGTGACAACCCCGTTAAAAGACAGAAATTCCCCAGCACCATTAATCGCTGTATATGATGAGCATACGCGTTTGCTTGTGTTTCCTTTATGCATTGGCGCATGCAGTTCATATTGGTTTGGCCATCCCAAAAGAAATCGGGAAGTGAGCGATTATTATTGAAATAATTATCGCTTTTAAGGCCTGGCATAAAGTGCCAATAAAACCCTCTAACAAATTCCCGCCACCCCAGTATTTGGCGGATAAAACCTTCAACCGAGTTAAGCGGCGCAGTGCCTGCGTAGTAAGCCGATTCCGCAGCATCAATGGCTTCTCTAGGGCTTAGCAAACCACAATTTAAATAAAACGC
The DNA here is from genome assembly GCF_003989595.1 of Alteromonas sp. KS69. Lineage (NCBI taxonomy): Bacteria > Pseudomonadati > Pseudomonadota > Gammaproteobacteria > Alteromonadales > Alteromonadaceae > Alteromonas > Alteromonas sp. KS69. The sequence continues at coordinate 21,526 of NZ_PYHU01000008.1, forward strand.
GATATGAGAATGATATAACCATGGCTTACCTTCAACCATGGCATCTTGGTATTGGCCAAAATGGGGTAACCGTTCTTCTATGAAGTCGCTTAGCACCGTTAACGCATCGTCACGGGTAACGGCAAAGTGAAATGGGCTAATATCACCAAAGTGATCGCTGAACTCGTTCTCCACCAAATGAATTACATCTTGAGTAATCGCATCTATTTCAAATTGCGTGTGTGAAGGCACATTTGTACCTGCAGGCATGGGCTCTCGGTTTTGAGCGTCGTAATTCCATTTCCCGCCAATAGGGTTTTTATCTTCCATCAAGATGCCATGCTTTCTACGCATCTCTCGGTAGAAAAACTCCATGCGCAACTGCTTTCTGTCATGGGCCCAATCACTAAATTCTTTGGGGCTGGCGAGAAAACGAGCGTCATTGATTATGCTGACAGGCACACCTAAGGATTGCTCCCATTGCTGCATGCTTTTCAGTAAACGATATTCGCCAGGTGATGTCACTTTGACATTATCAAAGTCGCCGCTCGCTAGCGTATATTTAACTTGTTCGAGCAAACTGCCTTGGTTTGACTCATCGTTATAATCAATATAGTTGACGTTAAAATTATCTTCTTTCAACGCTTTTGCGAAATGTCGCATGGCACTAAAGAGGAAAACAATTTTCTTTTTGTGATGCTTTACGTAAGTAGCTTCCTCACGTACTTCTGCCATAAGCACGGTATCTTGCGCTTTTGTTGCGTTTTCTAAAACAGACAGGTTGTGAGTAAGCTGATCACCTAAAATAAGTATTAAAGACGCCATGGGTACCCTACTCTTTTAAAGCCTGAAAGGCATCTAAAGCACGCTGTCTCGATACTTTTAAATCTACGATAGGTTTAGGATAAGTATCCCCTAAATGTACGCCTGCATCTTTAGCGATGACCGGCGGCGCATCCCAAGGCTTATGTATGTATTTATCAGGAAGGTCGGCAAGTTCAGGGCAGTACTTCCTGACGTATTTTCCTTGTTTATCAAATTTTTCTCCCTGTAATAACGGGTTAAAAATTCTGAAATACGGTGCTGCGTCAGCGCCTGTGCCTGCTACCCACTGCCAACCAGCGGTATTGCTGGCTAAATCAGCGTCTACTAGGCAGTCCCAGAACCAACGTTCGCCTTCTTGCCAACTAATAAGAAGATTTTTAACCAAGAAAGAACCTACAATCATACGAACACGGTTGTGCATATACCCGGTTTGCCACAGTTCTCGCATACCCGCGTCAACAATAGGGATACCGGTTTGCCCTTTTTGCCATGCTTTAAGAGATTTCGCATCAGTGCGCCAATTGAACTTATCAAATTTATCATTAAAGTTTTTGGTCGGTATGGTTGGAAAATGGTAAAGCAAGTAATAGCTAAACTCGCGCCAGCCCAACTCACTTAGATAAGTATCTATGCTTTTATCTTCACTGGTTTCAAACCTGTCTTTAATGGCATACCAGACTTGATTAGGCGACACTTCGCCAAAATGCAGATGAGGTGATAGATGAGAGGTTCCATTCATTGACGGAATATCACGGGCATCTTTATATTTGCGGGCAGAGTGCTCGATAAAATCTTGTAAATTGTCAGCGGCACCGTCTTCACCTGGTTTCCAGTGATTTTTAAAATCACTGTCCCAATCTAGCGAAGGAAGTAAGTTGAGATCGTCTATACTACAAGACCCGTTAGCCTTAGTATTTTTACTATCATCAACATCGGCGTATGTAATTCGTGCTGGCGGTGCTTGAGGATAGCGTGGAGGCTCAACGTTCAAACAACCTTTTCTATAATATGGGGTGAAAACTCGGTAAGGCGTCCCGTCTTTTTTGTGCACCTTCATCGGCTCCCACAGCAAACTACCGTTACTGCTGTGCGCCTCAAAGTCATTGTCTAAAAGCTGCTTTTTAATCGCTTTATCTCGATTAATTTGCCAAGGCTCATAGCAGCGATTCCAATAGATTCCCTTCGCTTCATAGGCTTCCATTAATGCAGGGATAAGCGTTTTAGGATCGCCTTTAAATACTTTTAGGTGATTATTCAATTTCTCGTTCAATGAATTCAACGAGTGATGTAACCACCAGTTACTGGCGCCTCCTAATGCTTTTGCATCGTTCGCATTATCATCGTAAATGTAAATCGGGATTATTTTTCCTTCATCACAGGCTGCATTTAACGCGGGGTTATCTTTTACTCTAAGGTCCTGTCTGAACCACATTATTGACACTGGCACTGTCACGGTTAGCCCTTTAATTGAACATTATATAAACACTTACGCATACATATGATACGATAATCGCAGAAAGCAGGATCCATCTACCCCAAAAAAATGTATAAGGGAGGGAACCCTATGTTACTGGATAATCATGTGATACGTGATTCAGCAAGACCTACAAGAGGCTTGTTTTGGTTTCGCCACGACTTACGTTTTCACGACCAAGTGGTGCTATCATCGCTTTGTCAGCAAGTAGACGAATTAACGCTTCTCTTTATAATAGACGACAGCTGGTTTGTACCAAACTCTTACGGTATTCAACCCGTTGGTGAGCATCGTTTTAACTTTCTTATAGATACAATAGAAGCATTAAACGAAAAAGCGAGCGCTTTGGGTCACTCTATTTTGACCTTAAAGGGCCAAACTCCTGAACTACTCGTGTCTTTGCTCTCATCTAATGCTTATACGCACATTGGTGTTACTGAACACGGAGGCTATAACGAGCGCAGAGAAGTAGAAGCGGTTTCTCGTTTTTTTCCTAATATCGAAATAGTGACAGGCGAATCTAGCTCGCTTTTCAATCAAAATGACCTTCCTTTTAATCTTGAAGTCATGCCGGATGTCTTTACCCCTTTTAAGCGTAAAATTGAATCTGCAATAAAACCCTGTGAACCTGTTGCAACGTTAACCGCATTGCCTACCCCTTTCACGCCAGATATTGACGCTGAATGCCAATATACGCTTAACCGTCGACCTCCACGTAATCAAACAGAAGGCTCATTCGTTGGAGGCGAAGACGCTGCACTCTCTCACTTAAACAGTTATTTATTCGAATGGAAAGTGGCAGCGAGCTATAAAGAAACGCGAAACGCATTAGATAATTGGCGCGACAGTACAAAACTGTCGCCGTGGTTAGCCACGGGTGCGCTATCGGCGCGGTATGTAATTCAAGAAGTTAAACAGTACGAACAAAATGTCGTTAAAAATGATTCAACCTATTGGATTTATTTTGAATTGCTTTGGCGTGAGTATTTTTATTGGCTTCAACAGAAGTTTGGACCAAAGTGGTTCCAGTTTGATGGCATAAAATCAAAAACGCCTAATACCAGCCACAACCATGAAGTATTTGTTGGTTGGTGTAACGGACAAACGGGATACCCTATTGTTGATGCGTGTATGCGTCAACTGGCGTCTACGGGTTATATGTCTAACCGAGGTCGACAATTGGTGGCAAGTTGCTTTGTGAATGAACTCAGGCAAGATTGGCGCTATGGTGCGGCTTGGTTCGAGAGTCAATTGTTAGATTATGATGTGGCTAGCAATTGGGGAAACTGGTTGTACCTGGCTGGCGTAGGTACAGACCCCCGAGAGAACCGGCAATTTAACTTGCAGAAACAAACCGAAATTTACGACCCGAAAGGTGACTTCTGTGCGAAATGGCTAGATTAACACCTTTATTTGTTACGTAAACATACCCACTAGCTAGCCTCTTTTTCAAGTTATGCGTAGCCTGCGGGAAGCAAATTCAGCCATTTTGGTTACGTGTAACCCAGTCAAGAGCAGTAAAAACGGGTTATCGGTTGTTTTTACGTAACCACTCATTAAGCAATTTAATTTGGCCACATTTGTAAGCGGCATACATCAAACGTACTGAGTTAGACACGGCTTCACTATCACTCCACCCTGTTTTCTCTCTAATTTCGTCGTAGCAAAGCTTAGCTTCTGGAGAAACATAGCCTCTCACAAGCTTTTTCCCTGCATCTCGTTGACGTTCTCGAAAGCGGCGTTGCTTATCAGCATTTGCTTTTGCTTTTTCTTTTATTGTGCTGTTTTTCGTATTTTCTGTCATAGTAATCACTAGCTCGTTGGTAATTCGAGTTTAACACGCGTTTTTATTTAGAAAAATGACTGTTCGGAGTTGTTTAGCTTACAAGTGTTCGCTAAATTAGCACCGCGAATTTAAAAAACAACGAGTTGGGAATGTCAGACAGAAAAAATAGTTTTAACAAAGAAGATTTATTAGCATGCAGCCGCGGCGAAATGTTCGGCCCAGGTAACAGCCAACTACCCGCCCCTAACATGCTAATGATGGATCGTGTCGTTTCTATTACTGAAGATGGCGGTGAACATGGTAAAGGCGAAATAATTGCTGAGTTAGACATTACGCCAGATCTTTGGTTTTTCGATTGTCACTTCCCAGGTGACCCTGTAATGCCTGGTTGCTTGGGTTTAGATGCTATGTGGCAGCTGGTCGGATTTTTCTTAGGCTGGTGCGATGGGCCAGGTAAAGGGCGTGCTCTTGGCGTGGGCGAAGTGAAATTCACAGGCCAAATACTGCCTACTGCCAAAAAAGTTACTTACAAAATCACCATGAAGCGTGTTATCAAACGTAAACTTTTCATGGGAATGGCGGATGGTTCTGTTGAAGTAGATGGTAGAGAAATCTACGTTGCGAAAGATCTTAAAGTAGGTTTGTTCCAAGACACATCTAACTTCTAGCTAATAACAGCGTCAAAACGATAAAAGCCCCATTACTGGGGCTTTTTCATTGCTTAATCACTTTCTAAGAGAGAAGACGTTATTTGACACTAAGACCTACGTGCCTGTCTTCTACCGCCTCGCGCCAGCCTCCTAACCATTCCGACCGAGCGTCATTCTGTTGAAAAGGACAGATATCCTTTGAACGACCGCTAATACCAGCTTGATACCCTTTTGAATGGGCGCGTGTCAGTTTATCTCTTTTTTGTCTTTTCATTGATTAGCCTCTTTAACTTTGTAGGATGTGCTACAAATTCTCTCTCGGGCCCAATACATCGTTTTTCAATTGATAGTGGCGGAAAAGTCATTGTGCACACTACTGTGATAGTGCAATGTGCAAAATGGTTCAACATAATTATTGTAAAGAGTGCATTGACATTTGGTAATGTTATGAAACATAGATGAATTTTATATTACACTTTTTGGGCATATATATTTCAATTTTTAAATCTTTTAGCAATAAAAAAGGCCGCTATTAACGAGCGGCCTTTGAAAAATAACTAAAAGTAGAGCGAATTGATTATTTCTTCAATTTGCGACGGAAAATGGCCAGTAAACTTAGCGCCATTAAGCCAAATAAGCCCGTAGAAGCGCCACTACGCTCGAAGCTATCATCAACTTCTTCGCCGTCGTCATCAATACTACAATCGTCAATCGTGCCACCAGTCGGTGATAATTTCACAGCAACAATAGCATCAATTTCTACGGTTTCACCTTCTGTGTTAATTATATCAACACCTGTACTATATTTACTGGTTGAACGAATACGCGCATTAGCGATAATCTCATCATTATCGTTAATATCGATAGCTTCTAGCAATGTGTATTCACTGTCACACGGCGTTAAATCGTTTAAATCTAGAAATTCTTCGGTTTCAATATCGAACATGAACGCGTGCGTTTCACGAACCGTATCGGATGTCGCATCGTAGTCTGATTTACCTACAATAATATTATTATTATTGATGGCATTTGCTTGTACGCCGGCAGTCGCAAAGAAACCATCTGGGTACAATTGCTCAGTGGTATCTAAGTTGTATGCGAACAAACGAGAACGCGCGATATCACTCGACTCACGTAACACTGCACCTGCTACCCAGTTGTTATCGTTAATCGCCATCGCTTGGCTAAGTAAATTTTCTTCTCGAGGAAGCAACTCTTCGGTTTCACCATCTCTAAATACGGTAGCGACACGTTCACTTTCGTTTAAGCCAGAAGAGTTCGGGCGTGTAATAGTAACCGCATCACCCGTTAACGCTTCACCTACCGCAATACCTTGCTCATTAATATCATAGGCGTAAGAGAAATAGTGACTAGTATCGTCTTCTTCAGGGGTAAATAATAACGGGAACGTGTCGGTACTGATGACTTCACCATTAACATCAAGTTGCCAAACAGTGGCGTTCACTTCTGAAGACAGCATAAAGCTCGACATAAAGCTGGTAGAGTTTGTCACAAAATAACTGGATATACGCGGAACGTTGAATTCGCCATTGTAAATGCTATAGAAGCAACGCCCTTCTGGCAAATCGCCACGGGTTTCATCTTCTTCACACGTTTCTATTGCATCGTCGACGGTATCCAGGAAGCTCACTGAGCTGAAACCTGCTACTTGGAGGTTTTGATTTACTGCGCGAGCAGAGGCAAATCCACCAAGAGTATCGTCTACCGGTGGAATGATTTTAGTTCCATTAGTTGTCTGAACAAAAGCTTGTTGAGCCAGTTCTGAGTAGGTGTAGTTTATCGTGTCGCCATCTTCGTTTTCATACTCATCGAGGACTACTATACCCGGAGAGTCACCAACGATAAAATTACCGCTTACACTATCGCGACCGCCAGCCTCTACAGACTGTGTGTAATCGTCGAACTTGTCGGTAACTTCGTCTAAGCCTGGCACCAAACTAATGTCAGTGGTATCAGTTAAGTAGGTTCTATAGCTCGCTAACTTTTGGCCCGTAGAAGCGGTTTGATTAGATAAAAGGTAGTTAACAACTAAAGTGTAGTCGGCGTCAGTGAAGACACCCTGCAAAGCATCATCTTCATTTTCAAGAGCCCCTGAAAACGAGGTAAAGAAACTAGTGTCTTCTTCTAACTGTTCTACATCAACAGGTGGGTTAAATTCCAACTGCACCATTGATAACATTTTACCGGTATTATCAATTGAACGGGCGAAGGTATTTTGACCAACATCCTGCAAAGGAAGTGGTGTCACGGTGTAGGTTTCGGCCATTGCCGAAACACTACCTGTTGCCAACAGAACGGCGACGGCAAGCTGAGTTCGTTTCATCTAAAATCCTATTTACTGCTGATTATCTTCCAGCATACTTTCTAATTCATCCCAGCGCGCATATTTCTGGGATAAGGCTTGTTCTTTCTCTGCTAACAGAGCTAAGGTTTTTGCAGTTTCATCGTTCCCTTTTTTAAAGAATTCAGGGTCGTTAACTAACAACTGCATTTCCGCTAATTCATTTTCATACTGCTCAATATCTGCAGGCAGCGATTCAAGTTCTCGTTGATCTTTATATGATAACTTTTTCGTCTTACGGGGAGAAGACTTAGCACTAGGACTATTCGAACTTAAATTAGTTTCATTCTTTACTTTGGCTTTTTCGTCTTTAATGACTTGTTGACGTTTAGCATTCTGATCTTTATACCAGCTCTCTACATCTGTGAAGCCACCAATGAACTCCCGTAAAAAGCCTTCGCCTTCAAATACGACACAACTGTTAGCAACATTGTCGACGAATTCCCTATCATGACTTACCAGCAAAACAGTGCCAGCATACTCATTTAAAAGGGTTTCTAACATCTCAAGCGTTTCAACATCAAGATCGTTAGTAGGCTCATCGAGCACTAGTAAGTTACTAGGCTTGAGCATAAGTTTGGCCAACATTAGCCTGTTTTTCTCACCGCCAGACAGTGACTTCACAGGCGCATTTACTCGCTCAGGTGAGAACAAATAATCTTGCAGATAACTAATAACATGCCTTGGATGCCCGTTAACCATAAGGTCACGTTTACCATCACCTACCGCGTCAATCACGGTTTGTTCCAAATCTAACCCATGGCGGTGTTGGTCAAAATAGGCGACTTCAAGATTAGTGCCTTGCTTACAATTGCCGTTATCGGGTGTTATTTCACCTAATAACAACTTAATCAGCGTACTTTTACCGCTACCGTTGGGTCCAACAAGTGCAAGTTTATCGCCACGTAGTACATTAAGGTTTAGTCCCTTCACAATTTGATTACCGCCAATGGCGTAATCTAAGTCGGTCACTTCAAACACCATTTTGCCCGAGCGCGTGCCCTGGTGCTGACTTACCACCGCGTTACCTTGCACTGCACGTCTGGCTTTACGTTCGTCACGCAGCTTTTTCAATGCACGTACACGGCCTTCGTTGCGGGTACGACGGGCTTTTATGCCTTGGCGTATCCACACCTCTTCTTGCGCCAGTTTCTTATCAAACTCGGCGTTATGCGCAGCTTCTACTTCAAGATCTTGCTGTTTTTTCTCTAAGTAGGTTTCGTAGTTGCCTGGGTAACTGGTTAATCCACCACGGTCTAAATCAACAATACGGGTTGCCATATTTCGGATAAATGCCCTATCGTGACTTACAAATACAATGGCGCCGTTGTAATTAGATAAACTACTTTCCAACCAGCGAATCATTTCGATATCTAAGTGGTTGGTGGGTTCGTCAAGCAACAGCAAATCAGGTGAACGAACCAATGCGCGTGCAAGTGCCGCTTTACGTCGCCAGCCACCTGATAAAGTAGACAATGAAATATCAGGCTCTAATTTAAGCATGGTGAGCGTTTGTTCTATTTGTTGCTCAAATTGCCATGCATCACGGGCTTCCAAGGTTTCCTGCAAAGTTTGCAAACGATTTAAGTTAGCTTCACTAGGGTCATCAGCCACTAACTTAGTCTGATGATGATAAGCCTTAATGGTGTCGCCTACATCTGCTAAGCCTTCAGCAACGTAATCAAAAAGCGTAACGTCGGTGGTTTGAGGCGGATCTTGCTCTAATCGAGCAATTATCGTGTCGCTTTCTATGATGCGCTGTCCGTCATCGGCTATCACATCACCTGAAATCACCTTCATTAAGGTGGATTTACCACTGCCATTTCGGCCTACTAAACACACACGCTCTTTGGGTTGAACGATCAGTTCAACACCATCTAATAAAGGGGGGTTACCGTAGATGACAGTGATGTTCTTTAACTGCAAAATACTCACTGTAAGAATGTCTCCAATGCGTTGGTATCAAATGGCCAGCCTATTTCTGCGCCATTGTCTTCCCGTTTTAATACAGGAATACGAGCACCGTATAAATGATACAAGTCGGTGCTATTACGAATATTTACTTTCTCGACGTTTAACGAAGAAAACTGCTGCGTATTAGCCAACTCAATGTCGGCTAAATCACACAAGCTACACTGAGGCCCCGTGTAAAACACTATTTTCATAAAGCTTCTCTTGATAACGCTTCTTTTGGTAACGCTTCCTTTGATAACGAAAGGATCCAGCACTTATGGATGTTTGCACGGCGGGAAAAGTCTTCTGGAATGGTTTCTTGGGTAATATTTTCAATACTAAAACCAAGCTCCTGCAACGCCTCTTCATCTAACTTGAAGCCACGTTTGTTGTTAGAGAAAATTAACGTGCCGCCTTCATTTAGACAGCTTCTAGCATTTGTTAGCATAGTAACGTGGTCACGCTGTACATCCCACGTGCTTTGCATACGTTTAGAATTCGAGAACGAAGGTGGGTCGATAAAGATTAAGTCGTATTTACCCTTATGATCGCCTAACCATGACGTGCAATCAGCTTGAACAAAAGCATGTGGCCCATTTAACTTGTTAAGCGCTACATTCTTTTTCGCCCAGTCTAAATAGGTGTTAGACATATCAACGGTTGTCACTGATTTCGCGCCACCTTTAGCTGCAAACACAGATACACTGCCGGTATAAGCAAACAGGTTAAGCACGTCTTTACCCTTTGAAAGCTGCATAACTTTTTGACGGGTGTTTCTATGATCTAGAAATAGCCCCGTATCTAAGTAGTCAGTCAAGTTCACCAATAGGCGCGCACCGTTTTCGTAAACTTCCATCATGGTGCCAGACTGGTTAATTTTTTCGTACTGCTTAGTTCCCTTTTGCTGGCTGCGTACTTTAAGTACAATTTGCTTAGGCGAAACACCGGTCACGCCAGGCAAATAAAGCAACACTTCTTGCAAGCGTTTACGAGCTTTGTCTTCCGACACTGTTTTAGGCGGCGCGTATTCTTGTACTACCAACCAATCGCCATACCTATCAATTGCCACGTTGTAATCGGGCAAGTCGGCATCGTAAATACGGTAACAGTTGGTATCAACTTTGTTGATCCAACCTTTCATTTTCTTAAGGTTTTTCTTTAAGCGATTAGCAAATTCATGATTCGACGCATCTTCAGAAAATTGAACCGTGTTTTCTTCGCTTAACACATAGTTCACTAAACGGCACTCTAGCTTACCGTTATTCATCCCGTAGTCTTTGGTTGCTCGTAATTTTAAAACACGCAATAAGTCACGGTTGCTACTAAGCAGTGAAACGTGCCAGCCTTTCCATGCTTCTTTAAAGCGCTTACCCCATTCGCTGAAAAGCGGAATAAGAGCCGTTAGTTCACCTAAACGTTCACCGTAAGGTGGGTTAGACACCATATAACCTGGGGTCGCAACCGGCGGTGACGACTTAGTGGCATCTTGATTACTGAATTTAATATCGTTAAAAACGCCTGCATAATCGGCGTTATCTTTGGCAATGGCAATCATTCTGCGGTTGTAATCGGCAGCGAAGATTTCGCTCTTACTTTCTGTTTGGTTCGCAATGGCATCATTTACCAACGAATCCCAGTATGCGGCATCGTGGCTTAGCCATTTGCTAAAGCCCCAATACTCACGCTTTATGCCAGGAGCAATATTACGTGCCATGAAGGCCGCTTCTATGGCAATAGTACCCGAACCGCACATCATGTCAGCAAGGGGCTTGTCCATGTTTTCGGTCCAACCACTGCGCATTAGCATGGCACAGGCAATATGTTCTTTAAGTGGAGCATCACCGGTTTCTTGACGATATGAACGTTGGTGCAAACTTGCACCGGCCATATCAAGGCCAATAATCACATTGTCTCGTTGAAGTCTGGCATAAACAGGAAAATCTGGCATTTTGCGTTCAACCGAAGGTCGAGCTTGGCCTTCTTCTACGAATTGGTCAACAATGGCATCTTTAATTCTAACTGCGCCGAATTGCGTGTTCTTAATTTCGTAGTTGGTCCCAATAAATTGCACTGACAACGTGTGGCGAGATTCCATATGCATCTGCCAATCAATATCCATGGCTGTCTTATACAACTCTTCAGCATTACCTGCCTTTCCTGTGCCTAAGATCCAAATAACGCGGTTAGCTAAACGGGACCAAAGACAAAGTTTATAAGCGTCTTCTTTGCTTCCTTCAAACTGCAACATGCCCGGAGACTGTTTAATTTCTGCACCTGGGCATAAATTGAGTATTTCTTGCTTAAGGAGTTCGTCAAGACCGCGGCTGGTTGTTGCCAGAATAGTATTCATTCAATTACCTGATAGAGCGTGTGTTTATTGACACACGCTTGAGTGTATAAAACTGTAATGTGTCGCTTTCGCTAATTATAGCGCTTTTACAATGCGTTTAACGAGGTCGGGCCCCTGATAGATGAACGCAGAGTATACCTGAACTAACGATGCTCCTGCATCTAAACGTGCTTTTGCGGTCTCAGGAGAATCGATACCGCCCACACCTATGATAGGGATTGCTCTATCAAGGGCACTTGATAGCTTTTTTGTTACGTTTAAGCTCATGTCGGTTAAGACAGAACCGCTCAGCCCACCCATTTCATCAGCATGCTTCAACCCTTGAACAGCTTCACGGGACAGTGTGGTATTGGTAGCGATAACGCCATCCATTTTGCTAGACAGTAACGATTGAGCAATACTTTGTATTTCGCCATCTGATAAATCCGGTGCAATTTTTATAAATAGCGGTACGTATTTACCGTGAGTTTGAGTTAGGGTTTCTTGCGCAGCTTTAAGGCCTACCAGTAACGCATCTAGCGCTTCGCCATACTGGAGGTTTCTAAGCCCAGGGGTATTGGGTGAAGAAATGTTGATAGTCACATAACTGGCGTAGGGGTAAACCTTGTTCAAACAAATAAGGTAATCATCAAGTGCTTTCGCATCATCAGTATCTTTATTTTTACCAATGTTGATACCAATGGGGCCTTTAAACTGGGCTTTTTTCACTTGAGACACTAAGTGATCAACGCCTTTGTTGTTAAAACCCATACGGTTAATGATGGCCTGTTTTTCAGGAATGCGGAATAATCGAGGTTTAGGGTTACCCGCTTGCGGGCGTGGTGTAACCGTCCCAATTTCTACGAAACCAAACCCCATTTCAGCAAATGCATCTATGCAATCACCGTTTTTGTCTAGGCCTGCCGCCAAACCCACAGGATTATCAAAGGTTATACCTGCAATCGTCACTGGCTTTTTGATTGTCGTGGTGCTGTAAGCCCACTTCAACGGCGTGTGTTGCGTTTTATTTAACCAGTTGATAGTAAAGTCATGGCTTTTTTCAGGTTCGCATTGAAGCAACAGTTTTTGCACTAATGATTGCATAGGTGTTTTTTTTCGCTTGTATTTGGTATAAAAAAGCCCTGTTTCACAGGGCTTCGTCATTTTTGATAGCGTGTATTCTAATGGCTAGACTTCACGCTTAAAAGCATCAATTCACGTAATGCGACAGAAAATTTCGCAAATTCGTGGGTCGTGCTGGTCTTAAACTCTGACATCATATGATACCAGCGCTTCAACAGCACTTGATTGCTCTGCATCCAATCTTCCAATATTTTGTCTGCATCGCTAGCCTCTGGGTTTATTTGAAGAAGATTAGCGGTAATTGAACGCTGCTGCCAATCCAATTCTTCACGGTAAGACGCGCGGGCTAGTGCTTGCCAATGGTTGCTGACTGCTTGATTGTTAATTTGATCTAAGAACCAATGCAATTCAAGTTTAGACCCTAGCTGGAAGTATAAGCGCGCAACAACATCAACGTTACGTTTTTCAGCTGCAACCACGTGTGCTAAATCGAAACTTGAGAACATATTAGAGAAGCTGGCCACTTGGTACGCAATATCCTTCGGTACATCTTGCGACACATAGGTACTTGTTTTCTCTTCTAGCAGTGAGTACTCGGCTTCTACTAAATAATTCTGTAGATTCTTAGATAAGTTATTGAAGGTTTCACGATAGCTCGCAATGGCCTCTTCAATAGACAAGGCTTTATTGCCATGCCTAATGTACCAGCGTGCGGCGCGGCGCATAATGCGGCGAGCTTCATCTAGCATCTTAAGCTGTAGCTTAGCAGAAATAACGTTATCTAGGTCTTCAATACGGCTCCATAGCGTTTCCATATCAAAAATACCGTGCACGATAGCGTAAGCATTAGCAACGTCATCAACGCTCGCGCCGGTTTCTTCCTGAATACGGAACATAAAATTAAGGCCCATATCGTTAACCATATTGTTGGTTAATTTAGTGGCAATAATCTCGCTTCTAAGTGGATGCTGCTGCATATGTGTACTGAATTTTTCACGTAATACTTCAGGAAAAGCTTGAAGCAGCAATTTACCGTGATAAGGGTTATCAGTGATTTCAGGAATATTCAGTGCATCTTTTAACACCATTTTTCCATAGGCGATTAAGACACTAAGTTCAGGTCGAGTAAGACCACGATCTGATGCCACTCTATCCGAAATTTCATCATCACTAGGAATGAACTCAAGCTCTCTGTTAAGTTGCCCTTCACGCTCTAAGCCGTGAATAAAGCGAAGCTGTTCTTTCAATAGGCTGACGCCTGACATCTCAGTAATCGAGATAGATTGAGTTTGGCGGTAACAATCTTTAATCACAATACGGGATACGTCGTCGGTCATATCGTGCAGTAAGTTGTTGCGCTGTTTAACCGTAAGTTCACCGTCGTTAACCACACTGTTAAGCAAGATTTTGATATTAACTTCGTTATCGGAGCAATCTACACCCCCTACGTTATCAATAAAGTCAGTGTTTACGCGGCCACCGGACGCTGCATACTCAATTCTACCTAACTGTGTTAAGCCTAAGTTACCGCCCTCGCCTACAATCTTGGCTTGTACGTCTTTGCCGTTTAAACGTAAATCGTCATTGGCTCTGTCGCCCACTTCGGCATGAGACTCTTTTGAGCTTTTAACGTAAGTCCCGATGCCACCATTCCAAAGCAAATCCACGGGCATTTTTAAAATGTTATGGATAAGTTCGTTTGGTGTCATCGACATTTGTCGGGTACCTAACCACTTTTTCATTTCTGGGGTTAGCTTTATCGATTTCGCGGAACGGCTGAAGATACCGCCACCTTTTGAAATCAATGTGGAATCGTAATCTTCCCAACTTAACCGTGGGTTTTCGAACAACCTAGCACGTTCTTTATAACTTGCAGCTGCATCTGGGTCGGGATCGAAGAAAATGTGTAAATGGTTAAACGCCGATATTAACTTGGTGTGCTTAGATAAAAGCATGCCGTTACCAAATACATCTCCCGCCATATCACCCACACCCACCGCAGTGAACTCTGTGGTTTGGCAATCGATACCAATTTCACGGAAGTGACGCTTAACAGACTCCCATCCACCACGTGCAGTGATACCCATTTTCTTATGGTCATAACCGACACTGCCACCTGAAGCAAAAGCATCACCTAACCAAAAGCCAAATTCATCAGCAATACCATTAGCGATATCAGAGAAAGTCGCGGTGCCTTTATCGGCCGCCACAACCAGATACGGGTCATCTTCATCTAGTCGCACCACATCTTTAGGCGGTACTATTTCACCGTTAACAATATTGTCAGTGATATCAAGCAAACTAGTAATAAAGGTGCGATAACACGCTTGGCCTTCTGCTTGTATAGCTTCTCTGCCTTCGCCAACAGGTAGTTTCTTACAAACAAAACCCCCTTTAGCACCTACGGGCACGATAACCGTATTTTTTACTTGCTGGGCTTTTACTAAGCCCAAGATTTCTGTACGGAAATCTTCTTGGCGATCAGACCAACGAAGTCCACCACGGGCTACTTTTCCGCCACGTAAATGCACACCCTCTAAACGCGGGCTATATACAAAAATTTCAAATTTAGGCAGTGGCAATGGCATATCAGGGATCATTTCAGGCAGCATCTTAAATGACACATAAGATTTTTCATTGCCTGCTTCATCGGGCTGATAGAAGTTGGTGCGAAGGGTTGCCGACATCATATCTAAATAACGACGAATAATTCTGTCGTCATCTAAGTTACTCACGCTGTCTAACTGGGTTTTAATGTTATCAAGTAACGCTTCTTCTTTCTTCGCACTGCGTTTCTTCTTCGGATTAATGCGCTGGTCGAAAAACTCCACCAACAGGCGGGCAATATCAGGGTAATTCGCCAAGGTGTTCGCAATGTAATCACGACTGAATGAACTGCCGGTTTGACGCATGTATTTTGCGTATGCACGTAAAATAGTGACTTTACGGCCCGTTAAATTAGCACCCAATATTAAGCGGTTGAATGCATCATCTTCTAAATCGTTATTCCATACTTTCGCAAAAGCATCTTGAAACAGCGTTTGAGCACGCTCCATGTCAAAGTGTTGGCCACTTTTATGTAACATGGTGAAATCCATCACCCAGTTTCTTAAACCATCTGGACAGGTAATTTTATACGGGCTTTCATCGATAACACGCAAACCAAAGTTTTCAAGCATGGGCAATACGTCGGAAAGATGAATAGGTTCAGCACGATGGAACAACTTAAGCTTCACTATCTGGCTGTCAGACTGCTCTTCTTGAGGACGATAAAACAGCATGTCGAGAGTATGATCATCATCTAACTGTTCAATTTTACCAATATCAACAAGGGCATCACCCGGTAAGTTCTGTTCCATATAGCTACGTGAAAACGCATTGCCATATTTGCGCTCAAGGGCTTTACCTTGGGCTTCTCCGTGAGCGGCACTAATTGATGAAGCAAGCCTGTCACTCCAGGTCTTGGTTAGCTCAATGATATTATTTTCAATTTCCTTCACATCAAATTCCGCATTGTTGTCGTTCACTCTGGCAATGTAATGGGTTCTTGCATACACAGATTCTGAAAAGAAAGTGGTAAATTCAACTTCTTCTTTTGCGCCTAACGACGCTTTTAATAACGCCTGAGTGTCAATTCTTAATTGTGTGTTGTAGCGTTCACGTGGCACAAACACCATACAAGAGAAGAAACGGCCAAACACATCTTTGCGAATGAATAAGCGTGAAATGCCCCGCTCCTGCATTTGGAAAATACCCATTACAATGTGAGCTAACTCTTCCGCGGGTGTTTGCAATAGTTCATCACGTGGATAAGTTTCAACAATATTCACAAAGGCTTTGAACGCATGCGTCCCTGGTTCATACCCAGATAAATCGCAAATACGCTGAATTTTCTCTCTCAGCATAGGAAGCTGCGTCACACTTTGGTTATAGAAAGACGCAGAATAGAGGCCAAGGAAACGGTGTTCACCCACAACTTGCCCGTCTTTGTTAAACGCTTTTACGCCGACATAATCCATAAACGCGGGACGATGTACACGTGAACGAGAGTTGGTTTTGGTCAAAATCAACGGACTTTGGCTTAGTGCTTCTGCTCTTGCACTGGCTGGCAGTTTCGACAAAAGACGTTCTCTGTCGTTAATTGAGTTTTTCAATAACCCTAAACTTGTATCGTTAGAGGGTATCCAGCGATGGTCGCCTTCTATAGCCTTCACTTCGTAATAACGATAGCCCATCATGGTAAAGTTGTGATCGCTTAACCATTGCAAATAAGCTTTAGTTTGTTTCTTTTCATCAGCAGACCCAGGCCAGTTTAGTTTCGTACTGTCTTTAACCACGGTTTCTAACTTAGTGGTCATTTCTTGCCAGTCTTTAACCGCCAACGACACTTCGTCTACCACTGAATGTAATTCTTTCGTTAATTCATCAATGTCTTTTTTCGCACTTTGATGGTCAACCTCAATAAATATTACGGTTTCTTTTCTGGTATTTTCCACTGCCTTGCCAGGCTCAGCAAATTCCACCACTTGGTTTTTATCATTTCGTTTTATTCTAATTGGGCTATGCAAAAACAAATGTGCGGTTATATTTAACCGGTTGAGTGACATACGAACCGAATCGACAAGAAACGGCATGTCTCTAACAATTATTTCAACAATGGTATGGCTTGAGTGCCAGCCATGTTTTTCGATTTCTGGGTTGAAAACACGAATGTAGGGTGCTGAATTATCAAATTTAGCAAGCCCATTCCATAAGCTTAAAGTGGCGCCATATAAATCGCTGTCATTGCGATCTTCTAAGTCATCACTTGAGATATTTTTATACAACAGGCGTCCGAATTGCTGCACGAGTGACTTCTGCTGGGCATCCACCTTTTTTTCAATGAGTGCAAATACATTATCTAGCAGTACTGAGTGTCGCTGTGAGGTGACTGTCATTAGTTAACCTTATAAATGTCGTAAGTGCTAAGTTGCGCGGCTATTTTCGCTAAAACTGAGAGGTATTGAAAGCCCCTTTTTAACCTAATATTAACAGCATAGATAACTATGCAAAAAACGCATACAAAAAAGGGCCTTACGGCCCTTTTTTATGATTAGCTATGCAAAAATATTATGCACCGGGGTCGTTTCGATTCCACCACAAGAATCTCGCTAGCGCTGGAAGTACGATAATTGCTCCTAACATATTCACCACGAACATAAAGGTCAACAAAATACCCATATCCATTTGGAATTTAAGTGAAGAGAATACCCAAGTACTCACACCTATTGCCAGTGTAATACCGGTGAATAACACCGCACTACCACGCTCTTTAAGTGCAGCCAAATAAGCTTCTTGCACTGTGGCACCTTGTTTAAGCATAAGGCTCTTGGTCGACAAGATATAAATACCATAATCAACACCGATACCTACGCCTAGTGCAATAACCGGCAAGGTTGATACCGTAAGGCCTATTTGCAAATACGTCATTAGCGCTTGTGCTAATACTGAGACAACATACAGCGGAATAACCACTACTAATGTTGCACGTATAGAGCGGAAGCTAATTAAGCATAGGGCAATAACGGCACCAAAGACATAAACCATCATTGGATCTTGTGCAGCCTCTACTGCTTCGTTCGTCGCCGCCATCACCCCTACTGGGCCTGACGCTAGACTAAACGACATATCATCAGTCTCATATTCACTACGGAAGTCTTTTACTGCATCTACCACACGAGAAATGGTTTCTGCCTTGTGATCTTCCATAAACAGAATAATCGGCATGACAGAACAATCACCATTCAATAGGCCCGATGAGGTAGGCACACGGGAAATAGCTTGCACCAAGGTTTGTTGATTGCGAGGTAATACCTGCCATTTAACATTCCCTTCGTTGTAACCCGCGTTCACTATCTTAGCCACTGAAGCTAATGATACAGCAGATTGTACACCTGGAACGTTCTCCATCTTCCACTGGAAATCATCCATCGCTTTCATTACGCCGTGAGACGTACAAGCTTCAGGCGTGGTTTCTACCAGAATAGAGATGTAATCCACCGTGACTTCATACTTGTCAGTAATCAAGAAGGTATCTTGGTTATAACGTGAAGACTCATGAAGCGCTGGTGCGCCGGCATGCAAATCACCTATCTTCATGTTTTGTGCTTGGTAATGCCCAAAACCGAACAATATGGCGGTAACAATAAGAATAATGGCTGCTGGTTTTTTCCGTGAACACGCAGAAATAATAGCCCAAAAGCGAGAGTTACTATTTTCTTTGCCTGCAAACTTATCAACGTACTTCTTATCAAGTTTTAAGAAGCTCATGAGCACCGGTAACAGCATTAGGTTGGTTAAAATAATAACGGCAACACCCATACTTGCTGTAATAGCCAGCTCACGGATGATACCTATATCGATAACCAATAAGGTCATGAACCCGACGGTGTCAGAAAGTAATGCTATACCACCTGGTACCAACAAGCTTCTGAACGCGGCCATAGACGCGCGTTTTGCCCCTATACCTGTTACCGCACGCTTTTCTACCGCGTTAATCATTTGTACGCCATGACTTACACCAATAGCGAAAACTAAGAACGGCACCAGAATAGACATAGGGTCCATACCAAAGCCTAACGAAGTCAATAGACCAAGCTGCCATATAACGGCAATCACTGAACACAGTAGTGGCAATATAGTAAGCATGACACTGCGAGAGAAGAAGTACACCATGACGGCCGTTATCGCGATAGCGATGGCGAAAAACAATAGTACGTCTTTAGCGCCGTCGGCCACATCACCAATCATCTTGGCAAACCCGATAATATGAATAGAAATATTTTCGTTTTCATATTGACCGCGAAGTTGCTCTTCAAGCTCAGCCGCTAACGCAAGTGTATTTAACGGCTCACCCGTTTGTGGGTCGATATCCAGTAACTGCGCGGTCACCATGGCACAGCTGTAGTCGCTGGCTACTTGACGACCAACAATATTGGCTTTTTCAATATTCGCAGCCACTAAATCTAATGCAGCTGGGTTTGCTGAATTAAAGTCTGCTGGAATAACCGGCCCGCCAGCAAATCCGCCCTCTACAATTTCAGTAAAGCGGGTAGAAGGAGAAAACAATGAAATAACGAGAGAACGGTTCACACCATTTATGAAAAATAGTTGGTCGTGTACATTCTTTAACGTATCGAAAAAGTTCTGATTGAATATATCGTCGTTCTTATCACAAACAGAAACTAAGATATTGTTCGCACCACCGAAGTCTTGGCGATGTTCAATATAGGTTTTCATGTACTCATGATTAAGCGGAATATTTTTTTCAAAACCAGCATCAAGTCGCATTTGCGATGCTTGAAAGCCTAAAAAAACCGTCGCGATAGCAAAAAGGGCTACCACTAATTTACGGTTAGAGAAAACAAGATGTTCAATGAAATGGGTCATAAAAGCGAAACCACCCTACTTTGTATTTAGCGTTTTTATACCATTCGCGGTAACAGCTATGGTGTGGCCATTAAAGCTAACGGCATTTAACATGGCAGCTTTATCTTCAACCTGCGTCACTGTAATACCTTTTGCAGGCTTACAGTTTGCAGGATTAGCGTATGGGTCGTGATCACTGACAGGTAGCGGACGAGTGGCTGACACCATCATACCGTTGTTACCCATAGCAACAACCGTGTCGTTATCGGACAGTAAAATTGAGTTTAATGTACTGGTTGAACAAGAATTTACGTATTCCCATTCACCTTGTTCACGCATGACAAAAATATTGCCGCGAAGACCTACAGCCAGTAGCGTTGATTCATCAAGGGCTCTAATATCAAAAAATGAGCCTGTGTAGTCAACGTCAAAGCGTTCCCAATTTTTCCCCTTATCGTCGCTGCTAGCTAATAAACCCGCTTCTCCAGCAAGGTATAGCTTTTCGCCATCGCGTGTTACACGATTCAAATGAGGTAAAATAGATTCTAATTCTTGCTGATAGAAGGCTTCGTCTTCTTCTCTAACGCTTTCCAAATATTCACGATCGTATGGGTCTAGTAAACTAGCATGACGCTCAGTTTCCCAGCTTTTCCCGCCGTCTGTAGTACGGTAAAAAAGCCCGTACGCGCCAGCAGCAATGCCATGACTTTCATCGAAAAATAGTACATCTAAAAATGGACGTTGAAGCTCGGGCTGAACATTCTGAATTTCCCAGCTTTGGCCCTTGTCTGAAGAATGAATAATAGTGGCATCATGGCCTACCGCCCAAATATGATTGCCCACCACGGTTGTCGCAGTGAGTGTAGCTTGGGTAGGCACAGCAACTTGATTAAAAGCCGTTCCATCTTCTGAAATAAGAATATGACCGCGTTCTCCGACAACAACGACAAATTTATCAGCGTCAATATCTAGCAAAACTGACTGTTCAACTAAGGGTGCAATATAGGCATCTTCTGCTGAAGCAGTTACGGAGTAATTTGCTGCGAGTGCTGCAGTTATGCACGCTGCAATGGTTTTTTTCATGATTAACCATTCTCCCTAAAATTTAATTGTCTGAAAACAAAAACGGTTGGCATTGCCAACCTTCTTAACACAAAACGCTTAGCGTTTACCTTCTCGTCGTAACGCCTGAGGCGTAAACTCTACGTCTCTTGGACGAATCGAGAAGTCATACATTTGTTCTTCGTTATCTAGACCAATGGCCAAGTAACGGCGAGAGTTTAAGTCGTAATAGGCATCTAGGGTTGACCACTGTGTAGGTACTTCATAGTAGTTCACTCCATAAGCTACACCAACACGGTACAACTCGCCACGATTATCATACATATCAGCAACTTGAATTTGCCAGCTATCTTCATCAATGAAGAATACGCGTTTTTGATAAATGTGACGGAAGCCCTCTTTCAACGTAGCTTCAACCACCCAAACACGGTGTTTTTCCCAGCGCGTTAAATCAGGGTTAACGTGGTTAGCATGAAGAATTTCATCGTAACTTACATTATCTGAATGCAGAGCATAGTTATTATAGGCTACGAACATCTCTTTCTTGCCAACGAGTTTCCAGTTATAGCGGTTAGGAGAACCATTAAACATATCGAAATCGTCAGTGGTACGTAAACCATCTGCCGCTGTTCCTGGCGTATCATAAGCAATGTTAGGGGCTAAGCGTACACGGCGCTGACCAGTATTATAAGTCCAGGCTTTACGTGGCTCTTTAACTTGGTCTACGGTTTCGTGTACTAGCAAAGCAGTACCTGCCAAACGTGCTGGCTTAGTCACTTTTTGCTTGAACATGAACAAGATATTGTCTTCAGTTAGCTTTTCAGGTGTAGCCCCTTCTTCAGCATACTTAATCATTAACTGTTCATCAAAACCGATGACGTTGTAATCACCTGAAGTGGTTACCGCAGCTTGTCCACCATTACGTTCAACTGCCGCACCGCGATAGCGCAAAATGTGGTTCCAAATCGCTTCCATACCGGTTTTAGGCATGGGGAAAGGAATACCTAACACAGCGCCTTTTATGCCGTTTCCGTCATCAAGTAATTCTGCGCTAGTCGCATTAACCTTAGTCGCATCATAAATAGCTTGCGGGTTAGATGCTGAACGGCGGGTTTGATACACCGGCATGCGGTAAGTATCAGGGTACGCTTCGAACAACTTTTTCTGACCTTCAGAAAGGAAATCAGCATATTCTTTATAATTCGATGCTGTTATCTCAAACAACACTTTATCGCCTGGATACGGGTTCGGATGGTGATCGCCTACCGAATAGCCTTCAGGTGCTGATGTAATACCACCCGTCCATGCGGGAATGCTTCCGTCAGCATTCGCTGCTTGTATAGCGCCCATAGGCGTTAGTTCACCGCCTAACTTCTTGGCATCTTCTTCAGAAACCTTAGCGTGAACACTTGCACCTGTTAGCGCTATTGAAAGCGCTGCGGCAATAATTCCTATTTTTCTAATCATATACATCACTCTTTAGATTGAATACTTGATGTTAAACGAAATAAAATCTCTGTCTGACAATGCATTAGTGGTACCAATACCACCCCAGAATGCACTATATGAAGCTGTTGCTGACCACTTGCTTAAGTAGTCGAACGTTAGCGCCAGTGCCGCAGATTTAACATCTTCAGTGAAAACATAAAGAGGGTCTGGTGTTGTACCCTCTACATCGTGAGAGAACGTAGCACGGGCTCGAAGGTTAACGCCCGCCATAATATCGTTCCAATCAGCAACGGCCAGTAGTCGATAACCCCATGCGTCATCAGTGGCAAACGGGTTAGTTTCTGGACCGTCGGAAAGACCAACGTGAAGCCCTTCACGGCTATTTCCATCGGCTGTCGGTTCAAGTGAAGGTGTACGCGCTGTACCCGGAGCATTCAAACGAATCACGTCTGGGTCTGGCATATCAACAATGTTCACATAACCTAGCTCACCTAAAAGCACGAAGTTATCTGCGCCAAACTTAGGGCCATACACATGTGAAGCGGTTAATTGCATCTGCCAAGTGTCTGAGAACAAGAAGCCTTCAGTTGTTTCACCTGGTCCTACCGCTCGGCCAATATTGTTTAATTGCGATATACCTTCTAAATCTGGGCGAAGGCCTGCATTAGCCAATTGTTCAGGCATACCCATATAGAGTAGCTCAACATCGTCAATTTGCAGCGGTTCATCAACACGGTAAGCAAATTCACCGGCTAGCGCGGTAGTGCCAACGTTGGTGTTAAAACTCACCCCGTATAACTTAATGTCTTCTGGATAATAAAACTCAGATTGGGTGAATGCACCCAGCTCAGTAAGGTTATCGCGCGTCACTTCGTTAGTTGCAATGAAGGCTAAGTCTGACGCAATACCTTCGGCGGTAAAGTCAGACGTTACACCAGAGATAAGTGGACGTTGGCTATGGTAGTTAATGTGGTAGAAACTGATTTCAGATTCGTTCAATGCCTCAGCAAACCACGTAACACGTAAACCGTATTGACCTTGGTCGTCGGCATCTTTATGCGCCTCATCTGAATAGCCACGAATAGCCACTTTAGTAGGGTATGCTAAGTAGGCAGAGGCAATATCAGCAGAATTACCGCCAGCACGTAACAAATCACCGTAGCCATTAAGTGCAGTTAACAAGTGATCTAAATCGATATCAGGGTTACCACTGAAACCTAGCTGGATGTTTTGACGTTGACCGCCCTCACCTGCAAAGTCATTACCCGCGAAGTAACTACCAGATACAGGCAACCAACTGCGTTCCCATTCATATTGATAGTAACCAGATACACTTAATGTATCGCTTAGTCCCAATGAGGCGTAAACCATGCCCACTGGAATAAATACTTCTTTAAGTTCCGCACCTGGTGCACGAGCACGAGTAACGTCTACTGGGTTTGTTGTGTTGATACCATGTTGAATAAAGGTACTTTCACCCCAGCTGATAACTTGGCGTCCGACTCGAAGTGTTAGAGGTTTGTCACCAATCCACCAATCTCCATAGAAGAAGGCATCATAAAGACGCACATCATTACACAATAAATCTTCTGCTTCTGGATCTTGGCAGTGATCATATTGAACACCGGTAATGGCATTTGAATTAGGACGGTCACCATCCATTTGTTCAAAGTCGTAAAACCAGAAACCACGTGCGAAGAAACCAAAATCGCCAAAGTTAATATCTAGCTCATGGTTTCCTGAAATTTGTGTTGCAAATGCATCACCTGGGTCGTGAGATAGATTTCCTAAGTCGCCATTGGTCGAATAACCGCCGTCAGCTAACGCCCAAACGTCGCTACTAGGATAAAGTGGATTGAATGCAGCATGGTAACCTGACCAATCAAACTGTGCGTGATTACTGTTTCCGATAAGACTGTAATCTCTAGATTCAGTACGAATACTCGTGGCAGCAGTGATTGTAGAATCAAGAGAAATGCTAACGTCTCCTACTTGCCAATTAGCGGCATTAGCAGGAAGTGCGGCAGCACCCAATAGGGTTAGCACACCTACAGCAACAGGTGACATCTTAAAAGCGCGAGGCCTATTTATCATATTTTTATACTCCCTAGTCGACGCACAAGGCTGCGTGACATCGTGATCAACCATAACGATTAACAAAATGATTACATCATTTTGCCACTTTCGCAAGAAGTAATCGTACCAGTTAACAAAATTTACAACATTAATCGTATCAAATAGTTATTGCTTTGTGGGGACTATAAAAGCAACTTATCCGAAAGGTGTAAGTAATTGGCGGGATCGTAAGAATTTACGCGCAAAAAACGACCACAGGTAAAGATTGGAAGTGCTAGCGTAACCTTTCGAAGGCTTTAATTTTGTTGTTGGCGTCTACAACCATGCGAAAACGACCGACAACACCTTGGGAGGTAATGAACTGTTTTATTCTGGTAGAGGGGACTTGTACGCTAGTGCCATTTTCGGCCACCATAACAACGGTAGGCACAGCACCAGAGTACAGTGCCTCACATTGAATGTAAGGCACGTTGACTGAAAAGTAATAAACGGTATCAGTGGCTTGAATGGTTGTCATACGCCAAACTTTTGCTCACTTTCTCAAACACATCTTTGCTTAAGCCTTTGTGGTTTAACAATCGACCTAGCTGTGCTTTCATCAACACTTGATGGGGTTCTGCAAAACCTTGCCATTGTATCAGGGGGGTTACTATCCGTGCTGCCACTTGCGGGTTAATAGCATCTAGCTTGATAAGATAGTCGGTGACAAACTTATACCCTTCCCCATCTAAACTATGGAAACGTTCGCTGTTATAGAATGCGAAACTGCCTATTAGTGAACGTACGCGATTAGGATTACCCATACTAAATTGAGGGTGCTCGCTTAACATGGTAATGGTAGCCAATATGTCTTCACGTGGCTGGGTTGCATGCAAGGCAAACCACTTATCTAGCACTAAGGGGTTATGACGCCATTTTTCTTCAAACTTAGCCATCAAGCTTTCAAACGCTTCAGATGATAGTGACTGGGCGGCTTTTAGAGCACCTAGGGTGTCAGTCATGTTGTCCGTGTTATCGAACTGCGATATCACCAAGTCCTTGTGCTGTGGTAAGCGTGCTAAATGAGACAGCAGTACATTTTTACAGCGACGAGCATTAACGGCATCTTGCTTATAGCTATAGGCCTGTGTGGCGATACCGTTAAACGCGCTAAGGAGCACGTCTTCTAACTGGGTAGAAAACTGACGGCAAAACGCATTTCGTGCCTCTATGAGTGGCTGCACATTAATATCGCTTCGAGACTGACACAAGGTTTCAAATGAAGGTATCACTAAGCATTCACTTAAAAGCTCAATGTTACTTATTTCACTGTCTATTGCAGAGCGAATACCCGCCCAAATGCCACTGTCTATCGTAGCAGTAGCGTTTTCATATAACTCACTAATACAGCGGTTATACAAAGATTGCATGGCATCCCAACGATTAAACGCATCTTGGGAATGGGTAAATATAGTGAGTAATGAAGCGGTGTCGAGCTCATTGTGTACTTTTACAGGAGCAGAAAAGTTACCAAGAAGTACCGGAGTCAACTTCTTCGTATCACACGTGATGGTAATCGTGATTTCAGGCGCATCTAGTATCAAAAGATCGTTCTGAATAATACCACTGTCATCACGGTACCGATTACCGTCTTCATCGATAACTTCAAAACCTACAGGAATATACAGAGGAAGCTTTTCGTTTTGATCTGCTGTACTAGGCGTATTTTGCGTTACGGTGAAAGTATGTACATATCCCGTATCGTGTTTGATTACATTGTGAGCAAGGGATACTTGCGGTGTACCAGATTGACTATACCAGCGAGAAAACTGAGTAAGATCTAACTCGGTAGCCGATTGCATGGCTGAAACAAAATCATCACACGTCACTGCTTGGCCGTCATGACGACGGAAGTATTCGTCCATTCCTTTTCTAAAACCTTGGGGCCCTAAAAGGGTATGGAACATGCGAATAACTTCTGCGCCTTTATCGTACACGGTCACCGTATAAAAGTTATTCATCTCAATAACTTCTTCAGGGCGAATAGGATGGCTCATCGCGCTGGCGTCTTCTGCAAATTGATGCTCGCGCATCACACGCACGTGTTTAATACGGTTGCTTAACGGCGATGTCATGTCAGCACTGAATTGCTGATCGCGAAATACGGTTAGCCCTTCTTTTAAACTAAGCTGGAACCAGTCTCTACACGTTACCCGGTTACCAGTCCAGTTATGGAAATACTCGTGAGCGATAACAGCTTCTACATTAAAAAAATCATCGTCAGTGGCTGAGTCTTGGTCGGCCAATACAAATTTACTGTTAAATACGTTCAGGCCTTTGTTTTCCATTGCGCCCATATTAAAGAAATCAACGGCCACAATCATGTAGATGTCGAGGTCGTATTCGAGCCCGAACACGTCTTCATCCCATTTCATGGCTCGCTTCAATGAATCTAACGCGAAGGTACCTTGAGATTTCTTACCTTTATCAACATAAAGCTCTAGCGCCACCTCTTTACCGCTTGTGGTGGTATAGGTATCGGTCAATAAATCAAAATCGCCTGCTACTAACGCGAATAAATAACAAGGTTTCGGATGAGGGTCGTGCCACGTAACGAAATGCGTACCATCAGGATTTTCGCCACGTGCTACAGGGTTACCGTTAGATAACAACATGGGAAACGATTTATCCCCTATTACCTTCACCGTATACACTGACAAGACATCAGGTCTGTCTAGAAAATAAGTTATACGCCTGAAACCTTCTGCTTCACACTGCGTGCAGTATGCACCGCCGGAAAGGTACAAACCTTCGAGTGCTTTGTTGTTTTCTGGGTCGACATGATTTTCAATTTCTAACTCAAAATCATCCGCATCGACATCTAGCGAAAGCGTTTCGTCATTTTGTGTAAAGTTGGTGAAAGGTTTACCGTTAATATGTATAGAAACTAACGATAATTTCTGGCCGTCTAAAACAAGTGGCTGTCTTTTGTGGCCGCTATTTGCATCAGCGCTTTCCACTGAGTTTTTACCCGTATCGGTAACAAGCGTACGCTTAACGCTAAGTTTACTTTTGACCACGGTTTTTGTTGGGTGTAAGGAAATAGTCAGGTCGACTAACGGGATAGAAAAAGCGGGCGGAAGATAATCCGCCCGACGTTTAGCTGTAACTGACATAGAGTCTCCTAAAACAGAAAGTCTACGCAACTATTATTGGTTAGCTTCGCCAGGTTGCTTTGCATAATCTGGAGGTGTTAGGCGAAGAATTTTAATTCCTAAGTAGGCGTAGATAATAGCAAGAATTGGGTTTATTACGTTAAAGAACGCATAGAAAACATAGTCGAATGGGTTAACCAACAGCACACTGTGCATGTAGGCACCACAGGTGTTCCAAGGAATAAGTGGCGACGTTAAGGTTCCACCATCTTCCAGACTTCGAGATAGATTTAACTGGTGTAAACCGCGTTTTTCGTACTCTTCTTTGTACATGCGCCCAGGCATCACGATAGAGATATACTGATCGGCCGTTACCAAGTTAGTCGCAAAACAGGTAAGAATAGTTCTGCTTACCATATCACCGGCCGACTTAGCCCCTAATAAAATAGCGGACACTGCACGTTTCAATAACCCTACTCTTTCAAGTACGGCACCAAACGACATGGCGCAAATAATTAACCAAATCGTATTGAGCATAGACGACATACCGCCTCGTGAAAGCAAGCTATTCAAGTTTTCATCAGGGGTTGAAAAGCTCACGCCATCAAACAAGGCCGTCCAAACAACTTTTAACGCTCCGATACTAGCGCTATCGTTAGGGCTAGCCATGCTAGCAACTACATCGCTTTGAAACAACACAGCCCATACTGCACCTAATAATGCGCCAATAGACACAGCAGGAAACGCAGGCACTTTTTTAACCGCAAGGGTTAGTAATACAACAAGGGGAACCAGTAAATACCAGCTTAAATCGAAAGACTCATTCAATAACAACTGCATTTGTTCGATGCGATCTGCTTTGGCATCACCGGTTTCACTAAAGCCCAATACCACAAATAAGATAAGCGCCAGAATAAAGCTAGGTATGGTAGTCCAAAGCATGTAACGAATGTGTTCAAACAAATCTGTACCTGCCACGGCAGGCGCTAAATTGGTTGTTTCAGAAAGCGGAGAAATTTTATCGCCGAAGTAAGCGCCAGATACCACGGCACCGGCAGTAATGGCCGCAGACATATCCATACCTGCAGCAACGCCCATAAGCGCTACCCCCACGGTGGCCGCGGTAGTCCAAGAACTACCAATACTCATGGCAACCACAGCGCAAATTAAGCATGCAGCGGCATAAAAGAATGAAGGGTTTAATAATTCTAAACCGAAATAAATAAGTGTGGGTACGGTACCAGCCAACATCCAAGTACCAATAAGCGAACCTACTGCCAATAAAATTAAACACGCACCGAGCGACATTGAGATACCATCGACGATACCTTTTTCAATGGTCTTCCAGCTGTAACCGTTTTTCATGCCAATAATGGCAGCAAGCCCCATGGCCAATAATAAGGCAATTTGGTTAGGGCCATATGATGAATTATCGGCAAATAAATAAACCGCACTGCCCATCATTAGCACTAAGGCTACAATGGGGATCATCGCGTCAAATAATGAAGGTTCTTTTAATTCTTTAGTCGTTGTCATTTTTATTATTCTTAAGCCTTAAATCAAAAAACTGAGCGGTAAAACATTAGCGCAATAATAACCGGGCAAACGAAGCGTACATACCAAGGCCAAATCTTCCAAAACAAACTCTGCTCTGCGTTTGCGTCGCCTTCTTTAAGTTCAGCAAGTATGGCATCTCTGCGCCACACCCATCCGGCAAATATACATAACACTAAACCAAGTAGTGGCTGGCTGTACTCAGTGGTGAGGGCAATAACGAACCCGAACAGTGCATTAAAATTAAGAATAATGATGCAGCTAAGTACAAAAATAATGGCTGCCATTAACACTACCGCTTTTTTACGCACTAAGCCCCTGCTTTCCACCATGTACGCCACAGGTACTTCAAGCATTGATATTGAAGAGGTAACGGCGGCTATCGCCATTAACGCAAAGAAAGTAAATGCAACAAATACACCTACACCGCCAATTGTATCAAATAAGGCAGGCAACACTTTGAATATAAGCGAGTCACCTTGAATTAGCGCACCCTCTGGCGTAAAGATTTCTACACCATTATGCAGCGCTACGTACATGGCGGGAATAATTAGCATACCGGCAATAACAGCAACGCCGATGTCTACTAATGCAACTGAAGCACCAATGGTGGGCAAGTTTTCTTTTTTGCTTAGGTATGAACCGTAAACCAGCATAGTTCCCACACCCAATGACATGGAGAAAAAGGCTTGGCCCATGGCATCAATTAATAAGTCGGGGTCAAGAATACGTGTAAAATCAGGCACCAAATAAGCGCTCCAGCCATCAGAGGCACCAGGCTGCAAACTGACATAAACGATAAGGGCAAGGATGAGCAGTACCAATGTGGGCATCAATCTTACCGACCATTTCTCAATACCTGACTTTACACCACCTACAACGATAAAAGCTGTTAACGCCATGAAAATAAAGCAGAAAATAACGTTACGCGTAACTGAAGATGTAAGCAGCCAGTCACTTGCAGACTGTAGTCCCACCATATTGACGGCAGAATCAGCAAAATAAACCAACATCCAACCGCCCACAATGGCGTAAAACGCAAGGATAAGTGAGACCGTAATACAGCCCCAAATTCCGGTTGCACGACCAATGAAGTTTCCAGAAATATTGCCTAGCGCGTCCACCATGTTAGAACGAGAGCTGCGCCCAATGATGAGTTCGGCCATGAGAACGGGATATGCAAGAACAAATGCGAGAAGTAAATAAACAAGAACAAAAGCAGCACCGCCATTCGTTGCCACTTTGGTGGGGAAACCCCAAATATTACCGAGCCCAACTGCTGAACCCGCTGCTGCGAGCACGAACCCGATTCGAGAAGAAAACTCGCCTCTGATAGCCATGTGATTTCCCTTTATTTATTATTGTTGTATAGGTATATCAGACACAAAAAAAGGGCTGGCCATTGACCAGCCCTCTGTCATCAACCTTTAGTGTGTTATTGCGTATCTGCCTGTTTCAATCATATCAAAAGTAATATTGGCAGCTTCATCTAAGAACGGATCTAACTCTTCCATATCTTCAGGTAGGTCATCAAGTGTTTTGACTAATTCTTTACCCATACGCTGTAAACGTTCATTGGCTCTTTCGAGTGCTTTTTCTTCAGCTTCTTTTTTATCTGACTCACGTTCAGATTTTACCAATGAAATAAAGTTCTTATCTTTGTTTTCTTTGTACTCAACAATATCGTCGTGAATATAAGAAAACTCAGGGTCTTGCATGATACGTTTATTATGTTTCGCAGTTAATACGTCTAATGC
This sequence comes from Alteromonas sp. KS69, assembly GCF_003989595.1. Classification (NCBI taxonomy): domain Bacteria; kingdom Pseudomonadati; phylum Pseudomonadota; class Gammaproteobacteria; order Alteromonadales; family Alteromonadaceae; genus Alteromonas; species Alteromonas sp. KS69. Next base: position 52,406 of record NZ_PYHU01000008.1, read on the forward strand.
AGCCTGTCCGTCAGCAAACGTTGTGTAATTTGCGCGGTTAATGCTGTCCCAAGGTAATGCGTTATCCTGTTGGCTCTCGCCCCAATCAGCCGGTTCTATTGCTGAAGGATAAAGAATATCTGGCACTACCCCTTTGTGCTGCGTACTTCCACCGTCAATACGGTAGAACTTAGCGATAGTGAACTGCACGCTACCTAGTGGGTTGTCGTACAAGTCATAAATTTTACCTAAACCACGGTGTTGTTGAACAGTCCCTTTACCGAAGGTTTGTTCTCCAATAATTAACGCGCGGTTATAATCTTGCATTGCTGCGGCGAAGATCTCTGACGCCGACGCACTGTAGCGGTCTACTAAAACCGTTAATGGGCCATCGTAAGAAACTTTTCCATCGGTATCGCGATTCACGCTCACCTTAGTTTGGCCGTAACGGATTTGTACCACGGGTCCTTTTTCGATGAAAAGGCCGGTAAGTAATGTTGCTTCTGTTAAAGAACCACCACCATTTCCGCGCAAATCTACAATAATACCTTTAACGTTCTGCGCTTTAAGGCTGTTTATTTCCTTTTCAACATCAGCGTGTAGGTTGTTGTAGAAGCTAGGAATCGTAATAACACCTAAAGGCTGATTTGCATGTGGTCCAGTTTCAGGCGTGTAAACCTCAGACTGAGCAGCTCGGTCTTCAAGCTTAATTTTGTCACGAGTAAGACTGACAACAGACATCGTTTTTGCATCTGTCGCGCCTTTTTGAACTTGCAAGCGTACCGCGCTGCCTTTAGGCCCTTTGATAAGCTCTACAACTTCATCTAAGCGCCAGCCGACAACATCAACAAACTCTTCATCTTCTTGAGCCACACCAACAATTTTATCTTCCGGCTTTAATGCGCCCGATTCATCAGCAGGGCCACCAGGCACGACGCTTTTAATAACGGTGTAGTCTTCCTCGCTTTGAAGTACCGCACCAATACCTTCAAATTCCAAATTCATTTCCATTTGGAATCGATCAGCATTACGTGGTGAAAGATAACTAGTGTGAGCTTCGATGGTGCGCGCAAATGCATTCATAGCAATTTGAAATACATCTTCGCTTTTAGTTTGCTTAGTTCGCTTAATAGAACGTGTATAGCGTTTTTCAAGAAGCTCTTTAGCTTCTTCCCACGTTTTGTCAGCAAGAATAAGATTTAACGCATCATACTTAACACGTTGACGCCAAATCTCATCTAATTCATCTTTGCTAGTAGGCCATTCGGCTTCTTCGCGGTCGTAATAAAATTTGTCGTCAGCTTTTTCAAAATCAAAAGGCCCTTCCTCCAGCATAGCCAGCGCAAACTCATAACGCTCAATACGGCGTTGTGCGCTTACATTGTACATGTCGTACGCAACAGAAAGGTTACCTTTACTCAACGCATCATCAAAAGCATTTCGATATTTTTCGAAACCCACCACATCAGACAATAAAAGGACTTGCTTGTTGTGATCTAAAGATTCAATGAAGCGCTGATAGATTCGTGCTGATAACACATCATCCAACGAAATTTCTTTATAGTGAGCGCGAGTAAATAACGCACTTACGCGTTTAGCAGCAACACTATGCTGTGTCTCTTGTTGAAGAACGGGTAGCTCTTCAACATCTGGGGTTGTGGTGACTGCACCAGCGCCTACCCCAACGGTAAGAAATGCACTAGCAATGGAAATTCGAAGGATATCTTTCATATTTACGACCTCTTGGAGCGTGCCAAACGTAAAGCATCTGCATTTACTTTTACCACCATACCTGAGTCTAACTGAACATGAATACCGTCTTTAGCAATTTCGGTAATAACGGCTGGCATAGGTGTTTTACCTAATTTAACCGTTACGTTTGTACCTTGTTGCATATCGGCATCAGTCAATTTAGCCGGTGGTGTCTTAGTTGGTCTCTGAATTTTCGGTTTAGTTCCCTGCTGGCCTTCTTTGTTGCTGCCTGCAGGTGTAGAACCAGAAGATCTCGGACGTGCAAATTGACGTTTTTCTTTCTTTTGAGGCTGCTGAGCTTGCTTAGCTTTGCGCTTTTCAGCGGCTTTCGCTTTGCTTTCTTCTAGCTGCTTCTGTGCATGATCGGCATGCTCTTTCTCAATGGTTTCCCCTTCAACACCATCTAAGTCGACACGGTTAGCGCCTTCTTTGATGCTGTAGAGATAACGCCAGCTATTTGTATAGTGACGAAGTGTAGAGCGGAGTAATGTTTTACTCACTCGTTCTTCGCTTTCTAAACGCTGGGCTAAATCTTGAAAGATGCCGATCTTAAGTGGTAGGGCTTCGCCTTCAATACTAAAGCATTTAGGGAAGGTCTCGGAAAGGAAAGCGATAACTTCCTTACTGCTAGTAAACTTTTCTGGTGATTCCATTAAACTTTCTAAATTATTCAAGAGATTTCTTCATTACTCTCATCATCCCAAGTTGCCAGCGCGTGGTCAACCCAATCGAGTAATTCGTCATCATCAATTTCTAATAAATGTTTATCTTGTTGCCAAGACTCCCAACCGTGTTGCAATAATTGTTCAAGCCGATGGGTTTCAATATCTTCATCGGCTCTATCATAAATTGCGTGAAGTACGAAATTCAATCGTTCTGACGCTTCATCAGGGTCATCGTGATTGTCTTCCATATCTTCATAAGTAGATAGTACTACATGGATGTCAACGTTGTATTTCATAACGATTGCTGAGATTCAATAAGTATATCGGCTATTTTACACAACCCAAGCTCATCTTGCTCGTCGAAACGAGAAAATTCTGGGCTATCGATATCTAAAACACCAATTAGTTCGCCATTTACTACAAGAGGAATGACGATTTCGGAGTTTGAAGCGGCATCACAGGCAATGTGGCCAGAGAAGGCGTGAACATCTGCGATACGCTGTACAGTGCGGGTTTCAGCGGCAGTACCACACACCCCCTTCCCCATAGGAATACGGATGCAAGCGGGTTGTCCTTGAAAAGGACCCAACACTAACTGCGCTTCTTTATAAAAATAAAAACCAGCCCAATTTACCTTATCGAGATGGTTAAAAAGTAGTGCACTGATATTTGCCATGTTGGCAATGACATCGTGCTCACCAGCAACCAGGCTTTTCGCCTGGCTTATTAACTGGGCGTATTGTTCTTCTTTCAAACGGTTACCCTGCTATTGAATGATAGTGAAACTAACGTTTATGCGCGCTTCAACCGTTTCTTGCCCTGGTAAAGAAACCGACATTTCTTTGGCAAACGCATCTGCACGCATAACTGGAACGGGCATATTGCCACCAGATTCAGAGATTGCAACTACTTCGCCCACTTCAACGCCTAATTCCTTCGCCAAAAGTGCCGCTCTTGCCTTTGCATCCTTCACCGCTGCAACTAATGCAGTTTGGTATGCGTTGGTTTGCGTTGTACTAACAAACGAGAACTGTTGAATGCGATCAACGCCACGACCTAGTACACCGTCTAACACTTTATCATAGTTTTCGATATTAGAATCAGTCACTGATATTTCGCGACTTAACGTAAATCCTTCTTGTACTCGACCATTAGGACTGTTCACATAGCGTGGGGTTAAACGAACTTGCATAGATTGAATGTTATTGCGCTCAATACCCTGCTCTAGCAGAAAGCTAACAATAGCGCGTAAATCGGAAGCAAGGGTCGTGTTAAGCTTACCAACAGTTTCGCCTTGTTCTTCAATAACAAAGGTAACTGAATATGCATTAGGCGTGACTGACATTGCGCCTGTGCCTTGAACATGGATAAGTTGTTGCTGAGGCTGAGCCATTGATGCCGTACTAAGCATTGTGGCAACAATGCCCGTTAATAATATCATCGGTGATAAGCGCTTGCCTGCGGCAGTACGTTTAAGAGGCATCGCTAGTTTACTGATTGAATTCATTAAAAACTCCGTGTTTATTATCATTAGTTCAGGCAAATCATAAGTAACGGTAAGTGAACGTATTATGAACCGCAACTAAATCATTCATAAAACAGGCGAGTTAACTGATACGTCAGTTTTAATAAAAAGCGTTTAACTTTTTTTGCTTTATAGGCTTACCCAATGGCGATAATAAAAAGTGGGCCCGATGGCCCACTTTTGATGTGTCGTAAACTTATGCCCTAATCTGTATTTTTTATTTTAGTACTTTTTGTAACGATGTAAGGCAATGATCGATATTGCGTGGTTTACACGCATAGCCCATTAATCCAATGCGCCATACTTTACCAGCAAACTCACCCAAACCAGCACCAATTTCTAAATTGAAATCGTTAAGTAGTCTTGCGCGAACTTCAGCGTCATTAACACCGTCTGGAATGTTCACTACATTGAGTTGAGGTAGGCGATATTCAGCATCTACGGCAAGTGAAAGACCTAAGCCTTCGAGTCCAGCCACCAGCTCGTTATGCCCAGTTTGATGGCGTTGCCATGCGTTTTCTAAGCCTTCTTCTTTTAAAATAAGTAGGGCTTCATAAAATGCATACATACTGTTTACCGGTGCAGTATGGTGATAAGCACGCTTAGCCCCTTTCCCCCAATACCCCACAATTAAGTTCATGTCTAAAAACCAGCTTTGCACTTTGGTTTTGCGGTTTTGAATAACATGCACTGCACGGTCGCTGAACGATACGGGTGAAATTCCTGGTACACAGCTTAAGCACTTTTGTGACCCCGAATAAATGGCATCAATGCCCCACCCGTCTACGTCTAGCTCAATACCGCCTAAAGAGGTTACGGCATCGACTATCGATAAACAGTCGTATTGTTTTGCAAGTTCACATAACCGTTTTGCATCGTTTCTCACACCGGTTGAGGTTTCTGCATGTACGAAAGCCAGCACTTTAATATCGGCCTCTTTTTTAAGTGCATCTTCTACCGCGTTCAAATCGGTTTGCTTGCCCCAATCGTTTTTAATCACGATAGCTTGACCGCCACATCGTTCAACATTTTCAACCATACGGTTGCCGAACACGCCGTTGATGCACACCAATACTTTATCACCTGGCTCCACAAGGTTAACAAAGCAGGCTTCCATCCCGGCGGATCCCGGGGCTGAAATAGGCATTGTTAATGCGTTTTCAGTTTTAAATGCGTATTGAAGCAGCTGTTTGGTAGCATCCATAAGCTCGATAAATAGCGGATCTAGATGACCAACAGTTGGCCTAGCAATAGCGTTAAGAATACGAGGGTTTACGTCTGAAGGACCAGGCCCCATTAATGTGCGCTCAGGCGGAAGAAAAGTGGAATGCGTTTGCATATCAGTCCTTAACAATAATAGTAACAATAGCGTACCTGCATTCTTACAATCTTAACGGCTGGGTACAACAGCTTGTTATGAACATAATTAACATGAATGGAATCACTTCACCCCATAACAAAGTGAACATTGAGCAAGATGTGGATAACCCGTGCGTATCATGAGGATAAAAGCGTTGAAAAAAAATCAGAAACTCCGACCAGTAAAAAGCCTATGATTTTTCAGAAGTTATTATCATTTTATTTAGATTAAGGGGTCTGTAAAATAAATTTCACAATGTTTAGTTTATAAAATGAACAAATATGGACTATAGTTATTGTCCGTCTGAAAGAATTTGCATGCACTTCTCCCTTGCAATAGTTAGCGCACGGCTCAGCAATGAGCCATTCCCCTATGCCCAGAACCTATGTTCTGGGCATTTTTTATGGGACAGGTATAACTTCCTTTGACCAAACGCTCTGCAATAAAGCGCTGAAATGAAGCGCAGGAATACAACGACATAATGGAAGTGGCAAGAATAATAGCGGTTAGCGGTTATTCCTACATAAGACATGATAATTTGGCTTGCGCATACTGATTAAACTTCAGAAAGGTGCTTATTGTAATGCGTGGCATTATGCGCATAGTGCGCTGCAGATGCTTGAAGCTTTTCCTCTACACTGCTATCGAACTGCTTTACCACTTTTCCCGGTGATCCCACCACTAAGCTGTAGTCTGGAATTTCCATATTTTCGGTAATTAACGTATTAGCGCCAATAATGCAGTACTTGCCAATTTTCGCGCCATTTAACACCACCGCGTTGATACCAATTAAGGAGTAGTCACCTACGGTGCAGCCATGCAACATGACTTTGTGACCCACGGTTACGCCTTTACCTAACGTTAGAGGAATGCCCGAGTCGGTATGAAGCACACTACCATCTTGTACGTTCGTGAGCTCCCCTACCGTAATCGCATCCATATCTGCGCGAATGACCACATTAAACCATACACTGCTATGGGGCTTTAATATCACGTTGCCAATAACATGTGCGCCGGGGGCAACATAACTGGTGCTATCACACTTGGGCGTTAACGTATCAAGAGAATATTGCATAAGCGTTCCTTGTTAATATTTTTATAGTTGGCTCAAAATACAGTGTTGATATGTTGTTAGTCGACATCGACTTGTCGCATTAAGCCTTCTTGCGTAGCAGAGGCTACCAGCTCACCTTGTTGAGTGAAAATCTGACCTCTCACCAAACCTCTTGCTCCGCCACTAAACGGACTTTCCATTACATATAATAACCATTCATTCATATTAACGGGGCGGTGAAACCACATCGCATGATCGATAGTCGCAATACGTAGTGATTTGTCGGTGACTGAAATTCCGTGAGGCTGTAGTGACGTGCTTAAAAAGTGGTAATCAGAAGCATACGCTAATGCCGCTTGTTGCAGTGTAATCTCTGGAGCAAGCTCATTCCTTGCTTTCATCCAAATATAGCGTTTAGCCGGTTGGCGATTAGACTGATAGGAATTCGCCGCACCAATAGTACGGATATCTACCGGGCGATGATAACTTAATGCTTCTCGCATAGGACGGGCAATTTTGTCGAAGTTCTTTTCATAAAACTCGATATCAGACTGCACTTCTTGTGGCGGTGGTACGTCAGGCATATCCGCTTGCTGGTGATGCATTCCTTCTTCTGGCACTTGGAACGATGCTGTCATGTAAAAGATGTTTCGACCATCTTGAATTGCTTTTACTCTTCGGGCAGAAAAGCTACGACCATCTCGCACTACTTCTACATCGTAGACCACAGGTTTCTTTGCATCGCCGGGTAGCAAAAAGTAAGTATGGAACGAATGGGCAACACGGTCTTTGTCTACCGTTTCATAAGCCGCAGCTAACGCCTGCCCCAAAACTTGACCACCAAATAATGCGCGAAAGCCTAAATCCCAACTTTGTCCGCGATACAAACCCGCTTCAACAGTTTCTAATTCAAATAACGAAGATAATTTAACCTCAGGCATGCTTTTCTTTCTCTTGTTGCTCAGCGTTCGGGTTTCTTGGGTAGTATTTTTCAGGTAAATACGCCCTATGCTCAAAAAATCGCGTGTCTTTATAGGGTAACTTCATAAAGCCTGAAATGCCTAGCCCTTTTATTGACGGCACATGTTCAACTAACTTGGCTAATAATTCAGAAAACCTATCTTGCTCGTGATGATTGAGCAATGTGTAATAACTATGAATCTTTAAATGGGTACTTAAGGCTTCAAAGATAATACAGCCAGTGTGATGAATCGTATTCAGCTCTTTAATAATTGTAATAATAGGCTCAGGTAATTTCAAAAGCTCATCTGGATCGTCGCCATCCTCAAAGTAAGAATGGGTTCTAGATTCATCTTGTGCCACCGATGCGCGGGACAAATCAAACGGTATTACGCATTTAGATGTTGGTACAAACGCATCGTTCTCGGTTTCTCGTTCGATATGCAGCGTGTTTTTAGCGTTAAACATGCAGCATTTAAATACCCCAGGCTTATGAATAGCGCGTGCAAGGTTAATCACGTTGTTAACCGCAAGTTCGAAAGCTGTTTTTAATGCCGCGTCGTGTAGATTTAAACTGGAGTCTACATAAACGCCGTTTGGCTCCCAGCGAATTGCCATACCACCAACAACGGGATACCGGCCAAGACGACTAATTGCCGACACAAAGGCTTTTTCGGTATCGCCCATGCCTTGCAAAAAGTTTTTGTAATATCGATCGAACTGGGCATCATCGATATACCGTAATGAAGCATCTTCTAATACCGATTGCTGGCGCAAATAAGATTTTCGAGAGCTGTAAACAACGGTTTCAATGTCATCTTGCGATGGCGTAACCCACGTAGGAATACTCGGTACATACTGCAAAACGGTGTCTTTAGAAAACACCATGTGTTTTAGCACGTGCAAATTATTGAAGAAGTAATCTCCTCCTTGTTGCCTTTTCTTTGGGTCGTCACTGAGCATGTATTCTAATATGCTTGCTAGCATTTTTGGCAAGCCTAACGATGAAGGGCGAATAACCTGATGGCCATACCGACATGATTGCCCAGATGCTAAAGCATATAGCGTGCTTGCCATACCTTGCTCATCGAAGCGTGGTGATGATAACGCCCCATTTAACTGCTCTTCTCCAATAAAATAAACATCACCTAATCGGGCGTTTGTTTGGTGAAGCTCGCTAGACATCAAATCCATCACATTGTTACTGGTGTACTGACCATTTTCATCTACTTGTGCAAACACAGATGAGCCCCAATCGATAAGCCCAATGCTCTCTGTAGATTCGTCCCATACCAAGTTAGAAGGTTTAATATCGCCATGAACAATAGGTTTGGCGTTGCCATTTTGCGTATGCTGTCGAAAACACTGTAACAAATCACCAAGCTGAACCGCTATTTTCACTATGATCCTTGGCGGCAGTGGCCCACGAGCCAAACTTACTTTTTCAAGATCGTCGCCAGGTGCACGGCCCATCACCAAAATAGATTGTTTACCTATTTGCTGATATTCAACCAATGCAGGCACATAAGGATGAGATACTTGCGATAGCATAAAGGCTTCTTCCTCAAGCCGTTCTTGTACATGCTGAGGAAGATTTATTCGTGAGAATTTAAAGACGTGTTCTTGAGCGATTGAGCTTTGACTAAAGCTTGAACCTGAGCCTAGGTTTTGATTGGGCGCGGTACCTGCAAATGCAAAACCAAACGCCCCTTTTCCCAATAGGGAGATATTGCGATAACCTAAACTAGCTAATTGGTCGATGCACAGTGCTACCCAATCCTTGAGCTTTTTTGCATCTGCATGTGAGAGCAGATAAATAGACTGCTCATCGGGTATATAAAAATGCGTTAACCCTTTTACCTGAGACATGCCAATTGCCTACCTCTTTTTAATGTTTACGCTTATGTGTTTTAACGCGTTTTAGGTATTCGTTTATAAGTGCGAGTCAAAGGGCCTAACCTTCTGTAGTTAGCCATGTCAATGTGTACACAGCGTTACTTCCTAATAACGGCGTGATCTCATCAAGGGCTTCACGCATACTGACATCAAGTTGCCAAGGTGGATTGATGACACATAAGCCAGAACCGTACATGCCAGCATCGGCGGTATTTTCTTCAACGGTAAGTTCAATAGTGAAACAAGGCGTACCTAGTGCCGATAACGACTGACACATCTGCTGGCTAGCCCCACTTTTAGCCCCTGCTCTCTGTGATAGTAGCGGATACCACACTACCATTTGTGCTTGCTGCCAACGTGCTAATACTTTCTTCACCGCACTGACTACATCTTGGTATTCAGAAAGCTTCTCGTAAGGCGGATCTATTAATACCGCGCCACGATTAGGTGATGGTGGCGTCAGTGCAATTAAGCCTTCGTAACCATCCCTGTGATGAACATGGCTCTGGCTATCGCCAATTTGCCACATGGCATCATCAAGCTTTTCGTGTTCAGCTGGATGTAACTCCATAAGATGCAGCACATCGATATCACGTTTCAGTTTGGCGCTAATAGCCGGTGAACCCGGGTAACATCTATCACTTAAAAACCCGTTGCATAGTGACAAATAGGATTGTAACAAAGGCGAACTTGCCGATAGGTTTGCCACTTTGTCTACACCAGACTCATACTCTTTATTTTTGGATGCTAAAGCATCATCGAGTTGATAAAGCCCAGCCCCACTATGTGTATCATAGAGGGTGAAAGGCTTATTTTTTTTCTTTAGATGGCTTATTACGCCCATCCAACAAAGATGTTTGATAACGTCGGCGTGGTTGCCGGCATGAAATGCATGTTGATAGCTAAGCACGATATACCATGAGTTGGCGCGCAAACTGCGCAGGAAGTTGTAGTTTAGCAGTCAATAATAACGCTTGGCCTAACATCCACACAAGCCCGACAACCCAGTTCCTTGCAATTAACCTCGATATAAATAAGCTTCCCATCAATACGCGCTCTGTAATTAAATTCAAAGCACTTGGATCAAACCATTTTGATATTAGTGTTCACATTTAAATAATTATCAGTCACTAGGCTGTGGGCCTACCGCCCACGTTAAAAATACCTATCGCTATTTCAAGTGCATTAGCATGGTTTCTGGCTCCTCGATGAAGCTAGACCAGAGATTATTAAAGCGAACCATAGTGGCACCATCAATAATGCGGTGGTCGCCAGACCAATTCACCATCATGATACTGTGCGCTTCAACGCTACCGTCAGCGGCAAAGCGAGGAAGGGTTTGCGTTTTGCCCAGCGCGACAATAGCAGCTTCTGGCTTATTAATAACCGGTGTAGCTGTAATGCCACCAATAGCGCCAATATTTGAAATGCTGATAGTGCCACCTTTAAGTGCATCTCCGCTTAATTTACCTTCTCGAGCTTGCTCGATAGTGGTATGCATTTGCTGGGCGATACCAAACAAAGAAAGGTGTTCTACGCCTTTAACATTAGGCACTAAAAGACCCATTTTAGCGTCAACAGCAAAGCCGATATTATGGTGATTAAAATAAGTAAGCTCAGTGCCATCTTCGTTTAATTGGCTGTTAATGATGGGAAATTCTTTTAACGCCAACGACAATGCTTTTACAAAAAATGGCATAAAGCTAAGCTTTATTCCTTTTGCTTCAAACATAGGTTTTAGCGACTGTCTTAACGCAATTAGCTTATCCATCATAATTTCATCGCTCACCGTAAAGTGAGGAATGGTATTTACTGACGCCACCATTTGTTTTGCCATAGCGGCTCGAATGCCTCGTACTTTTTCGGTATAGCTTGCTTCGCTTGCTGTGTTATTCACTTCAGAGCGCAATATATCATTAGTCTCGCCCATGGCATTTGACATAGTGAAGCTTTCATCAGTGTTTGCGCTTTCGCTGGTGGCGCTAGCATGGCTGACATCATGTTTTAAAATACGGCCTTTTTTGCCACTCCCCGCAACGGCAAGTAAATCAATCTCGTGCTCTCTTGCAATACGACGTACTGCAGGGCTTGCAAGTACTTTTCCTGGTATAGCGATAGGAGGCTCAAAATCCCCATCTTGCCATTTCTCATTAATGGCTGCGTTACCTTGCTCACTGGTATTATTGTTTGCAGGCGTTGCGCGATGGTTTTTATTTTCGTTTACTCTTTCTTCTTTGCCTGCTTGATCATCTGTAGCAACAGCCGTTGGGTCTTCGGTGCTATTTTGATGGCTTTCGCTAGCGCTTTCATCAGTATCAAGGGCAAATAGTGGGCTATGCACTTCTGCAATATCGCCTTGTTTATAATAAAGCTTATGTACCGTGCCTGAATGCTTAGCAGGAATTTCTACCACAGCCTTATCTGTCATTACTTCAACCACACTTTGGTCTTCAGCAATAACATCCCCTTCTTTCACATTCCACTTGACGATTTCGCACTCAACAATACCTTCGCCAATATCAGGTAAAATAAAATCAATATTCATATTATTGGCTCCCTTTTAATAATGTAATGAGCGCTTGATAGCTTCGTAGGTTTTAGTTTCATCAGGCATATATTCGGTTTCATGAGCAAGTGGATAAGGTGTATCTAAACCACAAACACGAGTAATAGGCGCTTCTAGATACAAAAAGCATTTTTCTTGGATAGTGGCGGCAATTTCGCTGGCGAAGCCGCCAGTGAGCGGCGCTTCATGATTAATAAGAAGTCGACCGGTTTTCATAACCGAACTGATGACTGCTTCGGCGTCCCACGGTAAAATTGAGCGCAAATCGATAATTTCACACGACACGCCATCATCTAGCGCCATTTCAGCTGCTTTCTGCAAAATCTCAATTTGTGCCCCCCACCCTAATAGGGTGATATCTGTGCCCTCTTGTACTAAATCGGCTTTACCGAGAGGCAGTTCATAATCTTCTTCAGGTACATCGGCAATAGACGCGCGATATAAACGTTTTGGCTCAAGAAACAGCACCGGGTTTTTATCACGAATAGACGCTAGAAGCAGACCTTTAGCTTGGTAAGGGTCTCGTGGAATAACCACTTTTAAACCTGCGCAGTGGGCGAAAAATGCCTCTGGCGATTGGCTGTGGTAATGACCACCCGATATACCGCCACCATATGGCGTGCGTATGGTAAGGCCGCCAACATCAAATTGGCCGCCTGAACGATAACGCCATTTGGCCGTTTCATTTACGATTTGATCGAACGCGGGGAAAATGTAATCACCGAACTGAATTTCAGCAACAGGGAAAGCGCCTTGTGATGCAAGCCCGTTTGCGAATCCAATAATGCCCTGTTCGGTAAGCGGCGTATTAAAACACCTGCCTTTGCCAAATTTTTCTTGTAGATGACTGGTAGCTCTAAATACCCCACCAAAATGGCCAACGTCTTCACCAAACACCATGACTTTTTCTTCGGCTGTCATGGCAGTAATTAACGCGTTGTTAATTGCCTGTAGTAAGTTCATTTTAGCCATTAGCGAACACTCCCAGACGTTTTAGGATATTTTTTAGGGTATTGTTTAATATGAGCTTTTAGCGAAGTAAGCTGATCTTGTAAATGCCAGGGTACACTGTCATAAACATCTTCAACTATTTCCTCTATGCCGCAAATAGGAATGGTTTCACTGACTTTCAGCGCCGCGAGCACGTCTTGACGCGCTTTATCTACCTTGGCTTTATTTTGCTTTTCATCAAACCAACCTTTATGGGTGAGCCAATTCGCCATTCGGGCGATTGGATCTTTTGCGCGCCATTTATCTTCTTCATCTCTAGAACGATAGCCCGTAGGATCGTCAGACGTAGAATGCGCAGCAAGTCGGTAAGTCATGGCTTCTATTAATACCGGGCACATTTCTGCTAACGCTATACGGCGTGCTTCCTGCGTCGCGGCGAATACCGCTAAAGGGTCATTACCATCGACCCGAATCGTTTTTACCCCATAGCCAATTCCGCGTGATGCAATACCATCACCAGCAAATTGTTCTTCTGACGGCGTTGAAATGGCATACCCATTATTACGACAGAAAAAGATAACCGGGCAATTAAGTACCGCAGCCATATTTACGCCTGCATGGAAATCCCCTTCCGAAGCTGCGCCTTCGCCAAAGTAACAAATAGTGACGGCTTCATTACCTGCCATTTTCTGCCCGTAGGCATAACCTGATGCTTGTGGTATTTGGGTTCCTAATGGAGACGATATAGTCATAAAATTCAGCGCTTTATCACCATAATGGATAGGCATCTGCCTTCCTTTATTGGGGTCGGCTTTATTGCTGAACATTTGATTCATGAATTGATCAGTTGTATAGCCTCTAAAAGCAAGTGCACCCTGTTCACGGTATTGACTCATGATCATGTCATGGGGAGATAACGCCGCTGCACTAGCAACGGCAGCGGCTTCTTCACCAGTACTTGCTAAATAGAAGCTAATTCGACCTTGGCGCTGCGCCGCCACCATTCGCTCATCGAGAATTCTGATGTATTCCATGGTGTCGTGAATTTTTAACGCCAGGGTTTGGTCAAGCTCTGGAAGCTGTGCGTTTTCATGCTCACTTCCATCTGATTTAAGCAATTGAAGCATGGGAATATCAATTAACCCGTTGCCGATAACTTCAACCCTGTTTGTTGTTTTAATTTTTCCGAGATGATTTCTATCTTCCACAATAATCTCCCTGCAATTTGAAGGATTCGAAAGCGAGATTGCTATGTTCACTATGCTAGTGGAAGTATGTTGGTGGCGTTGTGCTATTTCAGCAGTGCTTTATTAACTAAATATGATGAAAATTCTCAATATCTAATTTTAGTAGTATTGATATCCTAATAATCACCAAGAATGTTAAATCGATGCAAATAAAAGAATAAATATAAAGTACTAAATTGTAAAAATAAGCTTAGATTAGCGTAAGAGGATGGCTGATAGGCCTTGAAATTGCGGTCATACAGTCAAATTTTCATCCTAACTTTTTAGCGAATATCAAATTAAAAAGTATGACTAAATGTAACAATATGTGTAATTCATATTAATGTTTAATATTCATTACAAAGTGAAAAAAATTGTGCTAGAAATATTATTGTCATTGTTATGACAATAAAAATTGGATCAACAAAGCCAATAAAAATAAGAAATTTCATCCATCCAGGGAAAATCCCAAAAACAGGCCGACGGAGGTTACCTGTGAATAATAAAGTGACGTTAGCTGTATCAGCTGCACTAATGTCGATGTCCATGCATTCTGCTGCAGAGCTATCATCTGCAACCGAATCGTTTTCAGTAACTGCTGATCAACTCAAAGCAGTAAAAGCGACATCGATAAATAAGTACAAGAACACTAAATCAGTTTCCACACCAAAAATACTCTACACCGCTGAGAAAGGACTCGAAAATAAAGATTACATTTACTTTGTACATCTTTCTGATGACGCAGTAGCGAGCTACGATGGTGGTGTTGAAGGTTTAGAAGCTACTAACCCCCAACTAAAAAAACAAGTTTCAGTAACACGATCTAATTCGTCTGCTAGTAAACGCTTAGACGCTTCGCTTCCAGAAGTAAAAGCATATGCCTCTTACCTTGAGAAGAAACAAGCAGAAGTTATTGCTAAAGCAGAGTCTGCTGTAGGTTCTCTTGAAACTATAGCAGAATATAAATATGCACTTAACGCAATTGCGGTAAAAGTATCACCAGCTGAGGCAGAAGCCATAGCGCGTTTGCCTGGTGTTAAAAACGTTGAACGCGATGAAGTGTATAAACTTGATACTGACACTGGCCCTATCTTAATTGGCGCTCCTGCAGTATGGGACGGCACAGCTAATGAAAGCGGCGTAGGTCGTCAAGGTGAAGGTGTAGTAGTTGCGGTACTTGATACTGGTATCAACAGTGATCACCCTTCTTTCGCTGACGTAGGTGGTGATGGTTACGATCACACTAACCCACTTGGCGCCGATGTTTACTTAGGTGAATGTGCAGTTGAAGCTGAAGTTCGTTGTAACGATAAGCTAATTGGTATTTATAGCTACCCGTCTATCTCTGACGTATACGCAGATGCCGATATCTTCCCTCAGGACGGCACTATACGTTTTGGTGAAGATTACAACGGTCACGGTTCACATACTGCGAGTACTGCAGCCGGTAACGTGCTTGTCGATGTCGGTGAAGTTACGGCTGAATTTGATGTGAATGCCAGTGATGGTGTTGCGACTGGTTTTACCTTTGGTCAAATTTCAGGTGTCGCCCCTCACTCAAACATTATTTCTTATCAGGTATGTCAACCTGGTAACAGCGGTGATACCTATGCAGGTTGTACTGGTGCGGCTATGGCTGCAGCGGTAGATGATGCGGTTGAATCAGGTATTGTTGATGTTATCAACTTCTCAATTTCAGGTGGTGGCTACCCTTGGAGTGGTTCGCTTAACGCAGCATGGTTGAATGCACGCAACGCGGGCATTTTTATTGCTCAATCAGCGGGTAATAGCGGCCCTGATCCAGAAACAACTGAGAAACACGCTCCGTGGATTACCGTTGTTGGTGCTTCTACGCACGGTCGAAGTGTAGAGTATGATAAAGAAATCTCTTTCACTGGTGGTGCAACTGAGTTAGGTGCTATCGCTGGTAAGAGTAACTCTGGCGCGATATCTGGTTCAATCGTTTATGCAGGTGTTTACACCAATGCAAACGATCCTGATGGCGATCCAGCTCAGTGTTTAGAGCCTTTCCCTGAAGATACTTTCGCGGGTGAAATTGTTGTTTGTGACCGTGGTGCAATTGCTCGTGTAGCTAAAGCATCTAACGTTGCAAGTGGTGGCGCTGCGGGTTTCGTTCTAGCAAACCTTGCAGATGGTGCAACATCAGTTAATAACGATGCGTATATTATCCCAGGTATCCATGTTGATGCGACGAACGGTGATATGCTGCGTTCATGGTTAGCAGAAGGTGAAGGCCATACCGCTTCAATTACTGCATCTGAAGGCATTTTAACAGTGGACGACGACGCGGCTGATATTATGGCTGAGTTCTCTTCACGTGGTCCTAATACATCAATTAGCACACTAACTCCGTCGGTAACTGCGCCGGGTGTTAGCATTTATGCTGCTTACTCTGATGAACAATACGGCCAGGACTCTACAGGTTCTGCACCTGCTGATTACGCCTACCTTCAAGGTACGTCAATGTCAGGTCCTCATGTTGCGGGTGCTGCTGCACTTGTACGTCATGAGAAACCATCGTGGACACCAGATCAAGTACGTTCTGCTCTTATGATGACGGCTACCACCGATGTTCTTAAAGAAGACGGTGTTACCGCAGCAGATTGGTTTGATATGGGCGCAGGTCGTATTGAAGTAGACCTAGCGGTTCAATCTGGCTTAGTTATGGATGAAACAGACGCAAATTATGCTTCTGCTGATCCAGCTCTAGGTGGTGAGCCTCGCACACTTAACTTACCTTCTGTTACCGATGACAACTGTGTAGGTTCTTGCACATGGACTCGTACTGTAACGGCAACTAAAGACGGCTCTTGGTCTGTAGACGGTGTGGGAATTTCTGATGGTATAGAAATTACCGTTACACCAGCTACCTTCGACCTAACGGCAGGACAATCTCAAGAGTTAACGATTGAGATTGATGCATTCCGCGCCGAAAGTGATGTTTGGTCATTTGGTCAAATCAACTTAGTTTCTGGTTCATCGCCAGACTTACATCTTCCTGTTTCAATTGTTGCATCTAACGGTAACTTACCTGATGAAATCGACTTTGAAGCACATCGTAATCAAGACTCGTACTTGCTTGAAGATGTAATGGCAGTTGAGATTACTGACCTTCAGGTTACGTCTTACGGCTTAACCAAGGCAACCAAAGTTGAAGGTATGGTTGCGCAAGACTCGGACAACAGCGACTACCTAGATGATTTAGAAGATGGCTTGCATATTACTCAAATCGAAGTACCTGAAGGTACCCTTCGTTTAGTAGCTGCAACTATGGATACGACGTCGCCAGATCTTGACTTGCGTGTTGTATTTGATGCAAATGCTGATGGTATTCCTCAAGAAGATGAGCTTATTGGCATAAGCGCCACTGCAACATCTGAAGAGTACGTTAGCGTTGAAATGCCAACCGCAGGTAGCTACTGGGTTATTGTACAAAACTGGGCTGCATCATCTGATGAAGAAGGTTTTGAAGATAGCTTCGTATTAGCGCATGCCATGGTTGATAACCAGCCAGGTGAAGGGTTAACTATTGACGCTCCTTCTGCTATTCCTCAGTTAACTGAATTCGATGTACGCTTTACATGGGATTTAACTGACGCGGTTGAGGGTGATATCTACGTTGGTGCTGTTTCAATAGGTACTGATGCTGATAACGTTGATAACCTTGGCGTTATTCCTGTTGATATCGTTCGTGCTGAAGATGATGTTTATGTAACTGCAGAATCTGAAGAGCGTGTTCTACCCGGTGAAGAAGCCACTTTCTATGTAAACGTACTTCCAAACTTTACTACGGAAGACCGTGACTATGAAATTTCACTGACGCTACCAGATAACGTTACGTTAGTTGAAGGTTCACTGTCTCATGATGGTGTTGCTACTGAAAATACGCTTTCTTGGTCTATTACCCAAGAATCGCTACTTGGTGCTACTCCATCTTACGCAATTACCACTAATGCTACTGACGCATTCTGTGCTAACCCTGACTTCGGTCAAGGCGGTGGATACATCGACCTAGCCGGTTTTGGTATTGGTATAGATGATACATTGGATGGGGATACAGTAGACGGAACTTATTCACTTCCTGCTTACTTCCTAGGCACAATGTATAGTGCAGTTACAGTTACTGATGATGGTTTTGTAACATTAGGTACTGCTATCTCGTCGCCTTGGGTTAACCAAGGGCTTCCAGATGTTGCAGATCCAAATGGTGTTCTTGCTCCGCTATGGCGCGACCAAGAATTTGACGTTGCTAACGGCGTAGGCGTTTCTGTCGCTACTGCAGGTGCTGCGTATACCATCATTGAATGGGATAACATGAGATTCTGGGGTCTTAGCGAAGATTTCGCTGATATTGCAGATTACCAAATTGTTTTCTTCAATGAGCCATCTGAAGGTCAGCCAAACATCGTATTCTCATACGATAACGTGACGCACGACCTTGGTAGTATCTTGCCTGTGACTATTGGTTACGAAGATATTGATGGCGCTACGGGTCAAGCTCCTTACTACACGCCTTACAGCCAAGACTTCTTTGATGCTAACTTTGATGCTGAAATTACATCTGGTACGCAAATCTGTATGTATCTTGATGACGTTGATAGCAGCCCTACTCAATTAGCTTACACCGTTATGGTAAATGCTGATGACGCTGGTGGTGCTATTCAAATGATGGCCATGTCTGAAGTGACTAACATTCCTGGTGCAGCATCTGCAGTATCTGAAACTTACGAAGGTTTACAAGTTGAAGGTCCTCCAGTTGTAACTATCGACGGCATGACAGTGGCAACACTAGAAGTGGTTGAATTAATGGAGTTGAACTTACCTGGCCTAGTAGAAGAGCCTAATGGCGACGCTGTCGACATTACTTGGAAGCAAGTTGAAGGACCAGCAGCTATCATTGCAGGTGCTGGCATAGAAGAAGCTATCCTAGTTGCTCCAGAAGTAACGGAAGATACGCTAATTGTGCTTGAGCTTACTGCTACTGATAGTAACGGTAACACTTCAATGGCAACCGCTAATGTAACGATAAAAGATAACTTACCACCTGTTATCAACATCACGGCTCCGTTTACTGTTGAAGAAGGTGAGTCAATCACTGTTTCTGCTACAGCAACAGATCCAGAAGGTGATGACGTTACATTTACCATCAATGACATCCCAGGCTCAAGTCTAACGACTACAGCGCCTAATACGAATAGCACTATTGCTGTTACGTTTGAAGTGGTTGCATTTGATGGCTTAAATACAACAACAGAAACAGTAACCGTAAGCGTTACTGATAAGAGCGGTGGTTCAATGGGTTGGTTAACATTGCTACTTGTTCCAGTTGTGTATTTACGCAGACGTAAAATGAAATAAGCGATATCGCCTAGATATTAAACGTAAAAGGCCGCTGTTAAGCGGCCTTTTTTATATCTGATGAAACGTAGAGTATTCCTAGTTAACGTTAAACCTAATTAGCCTTATAACTACCTCAACTACGCGCTTTTATTATTCTTCATCGGATAATCTCGACAAGGTATTGTCTAACCGTTTACTGGGCTGAACCCCCATTTCTCTGAACTTCTCTACTTGCCGGACTAAATTTCCACGCCCACTTGAAAGCTTATTCATTGCTGCATCATAACTACCATGGGCGGTATCTAGTGCTTTACCAATCTTTTCAATATCAGAGACAAAGCCTACAAATTTATCGTATAGCTTTCCTGCTTGTTCTGCGATGAGCTGCGCGTTTTGGTTCTGGTACTCGTATTGCCAAATATTATTGATGGTACGTAATGCCACAAGCAAATTCGTGGGGCTAACTAACATAATATTATGATTAAGCGCGAGTGAAACAAGATCCGGCTCTTCTTCAATGGCCAATAGAAAGGCTGGCTCGATAGGAATGAACAGTAAAACATAATCTAATGTGCGCAGCCCTTTTAGCGACTGGTATTCCTTAGCGCCTAGCCCTTTTATATGGCCTTTGATTGAAGCGACATGTGCACTGAGATACTGTTTGCGGCTGGCGTCATCGTCGCAATTAAAATATTGCTCGTACGCCGCTAAGCTTACCTTGGAATCGATAATCACGTCTTTGTCATTCGGTAAATGCACCACAACATCGGGTTGCAATCGCCTACCCTGTTCAGATTGTGCCGACACTTGGGTTTCAAACTCATGACCTTCACGAAGACCAGATTCTTTGAGTATGCGCTCTAAAATAACCTCGCCCCAATTCCCCTGCTTTTTATTGTCGCCTTTAAGGGCATTGGTTAACGCTGAAGCTTCTTCGGTTATGCGCTGATTCAACGCCTTTAAACTTAAAATTTCCGTTTTTAGTGACGCTCGCTCTTGCCCTTCACGAATGTGTTGTTCTGAAATTTGTCGTTTAAACCCATCTAATTGGGATTTAAAGGGCGCCAATACCGCTTCAATATTATGTTTACTTTGGGTTTGATAGGTTGCGCTTTTCTCATCAAAAATTTTATTCGCTAAGTTTTCAAACTGGGTTTGTAAGCGTTGTTCTGAGGAATGCATTAACGCAAGCTTTTCTTCATGATTCTGCATAAGCGCATCAAGCCTAGCCTTTTGCGCTTCGTATTGCGCCTGCAACTTACTGTACTCTTTTTGCAGCACGCCTGATGCTTCACTAAGTTGATGTTTCTCAGCTAGCACCTGCTCATACTGACGTGATTTTTCAACCAGCATGCCCATACGCTCTTGGGTTTCATTGTAGGTCTGCTGCTGCGCAAGTAACGCATCATTTTTTTCGGCAATGTTCTTGTGAGCCTGGTTCAGTGTTCTACGGGTCGCTATTAGCAAAATAAGAAAAATTAACGCCAGTAAAAATAAGCCAGCATTCAAATATTGGGGGGACAAATCAGATAAGGAATACATAAATACACACGCACTGTTAATTTATACAGCACTATAAACAAAAACAGGTGCCAATGGCACCTGTTTTAAACACAAAAGTATGATTACTTAGATAACGCTTTATCTAAATCTTCAATTTTTGCTTTCCAAATAGCAGGTCCAGTTTCGTGCGCGTTAGCGCCTGTGCTGTCTACTGCTACGGTAACAGGCATGTCTTCCACATCAAATTCGTAAATGGCTTCCATACCTAAATCTTCAAACGCCACTACACGTGACTTCTTGATAGCTTTAGAAACCAAGTATGCTGCACCACCTACGGCCATTAAATAAACTGATTGATGCTTTGCAATAGATTTCACCGTTGCAGGGCCACGCTCTGCTTTACCTATCATACCGATAAGGCCTGTTTTCTCTAACATCATGTCAGTGAATTTATCCATACGAGTAGCAGTAGTTGGACCCGCTGGGCCTACTACTTCATCGCCAACCGCATCAACAGGGCCTACGTAATAAATAAAGCGGTTGGTTAGGTCTACACCTTCAGGTAAACCTTCACCGTTATCAAGCATCGTTTGAATACGCTTGTGTGCCGCGTCACGGCCAGTCAACATTTTTCCAGAAAGTAATACGGTTTCACCCACTTTCCAGTCTTGAATGTCTTCTTTGGTCACATCATTAAGGTTAACGCGACGGGTGTTTTCACCCACTTCCCACGTTACCTCTGGCCAATCTTCTAATTTAGGCGGCGTAAGTTCAGCAGGACCTGAGCCATCTAAATGAAAATGTGCATGGCGGGTTGCTGCACAGTTCGGGATCATCGCCACAGGCTTAGACGCCGCATGGGTAGGCAAAGACATAATTTTAACGTCTACTACGGTCGTTAAGCCACCTAGGCCCTGAGCACCAATACCCAATTGATTCACGCGCTCGAAAATTTCAACACGTAGCTTTTCATCTGTGGTTTCTGGGCCGCGAGCAATCAATTCTTGAATATCAACCGGATCCATTAGGCTTTCTTTAGCGAGTACTGCTGCTTTTTCAGCTGTACCACCAATGCCTATACCTAACATGCCAGGTGGACACCAGCCAGCGCCCATGGTTGGCAACGTTTTCACTACCCAATCAGCAATATTATCGCTAGGGTTTAACATTACCATTTTAGATTTGTTTTCTGAGCCGCCGCCTTTTGCTGCAATCATCACCTCAACTTTTTCACCTGGCACCATATCAATGTGCACAACTGACGGTGTGTTGTCTTTGGTGTTGGTTCGCGCGCCCGCAGGATCGGCAACGATAGAAGCGCGCAAGGGATTATCTGGATTTAGATAAGCGCGGCGAGTACCTTCATCAACCATCTGTTGAACAGTCATGTCGGTTTTATCCCATGTCACACCCATGCCTACTTTTACAAAGCAGGTCACAATACCGGTGTCTTGACATAAAGGACGTTTGCCTTCAGCTGACATTCTAGAGTTAATAAGGATTTGTGCCATCGCATCTTTAGCTGCTTGGCTTTCTTCTCGGTTATACGCTGCTTCTACGGCTTTAACGTAGTCGAGCGGGTGATAGTAAGAAATAAACTGTAGGGAATCTTCAATGCTATCAATGAAGTCCTGTTGGCGGATAACGGTCATGACATCCTCTTTTTTTATTTTGCTTTCGTGGTCTTAGCCTGCTAAAAAAGCGTATACTAGCGCATCTGTTGGCACCGTACCATGTAAAATATGGGTGAGACTTTGCGATAAAACAAACTTGTGCTGGTAAATTTAACCCGCTTAGCTAACGTTAGCTGTTTGATAGCGTGCTAATACGGTTTAATTAATCTTCCAGTACCCATTTAACGCAGCTTCAATGCCGACAACATTCTTCTTAACCTGATGTATAGAGTTAGTTTTTAATGCCCGCAACATCGCAAGTTACCATTACGCCAATCAGCACATCGCTTTCCCTTTGCCTTATAGATATTTTTGAGCGGGTTGCCCACCGCGCGGGAGCCGTTTTGCTTGATACCTGTGGCTCCACGAAAAGCAATGGTCGCTACAATGTGATGGTATGGGAGCCTAGCGCTACCGTAACGGCCAAGCACGGTGAAGCCCCTCTAGTGCAATTAGATGGCGAGAAGGCATTCACGACTGACCTTCAGCCTTTTGAAGCCGTCACGCACTACCTTCATGGATCAGTGGCCAATCTTAAGGTAGATGAGACTAGCCAATCATTAGCAAAACAACTTCCTTTTATTGTAGGCGTCACAGGTTTTGCTGCTTACGATGCAGGGCGCTATTACGAAAAGCTTCCAGCAAATGCGGCGCAAACCTATACCACCCCAGATTTTTCCGTAGGGCTTTACCTGTCATCTTTAATTGAGGATACGGTTACCGGTACCTTGTATTTTTGCTCGGCGACAGGTGAAACCACGCCACCTGACTTTGTCATCCAGCCCAATTTTGCTACTGATTTTGAAGATAGTGCTGATACTGGCGATTTTTGCGAAGAAAGTGACCATATAGGCCGTGTCTCTTTAGCCTCTATCAATGATGAGAAAACACAAGGTGATGATATTGCTAAAACGCCGTTTTCATTAACCAGTGATTGGAAATCTAACCTAACAAAAGAAGCCTATATTGACCGTATTGAACGAATTCATGACTATTTAAAAGCGGGCGACTGTTACCAAGTAAACATGGCGCAGCGTTTCACAGCTGCATACACCGGCGATTGCTGGCACGCTTATCGCGCCTTACGAGAAAGTAACCAAGCGCCCTTTTCTGCATTCATTCAGTTAAAAAACAGCACTATTTTAAGTATATCTCCCGAACGCTTTATTAGTGTTAAGCAGGGCGTGGTGGAAACTAAACCTATAAAAGGTACACGCCCACGGTTTAGTGATGAAGCTAAAGATGCACAAAGTGCTCAGTCTTTGCTGACTGCATCGAAAGATCGTGCGGAAAACCTTATGATTGTTGATTTACTGCGTAATGATCTTTCAAAACACTGCAAGCCTCATTCAGTAAAAGTACCTGAGTTATTTGCCTTAGAAAGCTATGAAGCAGTGCATCATTTGGTGAGCACGGTTGTCGGCGAACTTAACGACGATGCAACGCCATTAGATTTACTTGCCTCCTCATTTCCTGGCGGTTCTATTACAGGCGCACCTAAAATTAGGGCGATGGAAATTATAGACGAGCTTGAAGTACATAGACGCAATATCTATTGCGGCAGCATTTTTTATATGGGCTTTCGTGAAGATATGGACTCAAGCATTTGTATTCGTACGCTGCTTGCGGAGAATAACCAGCTGCATTGCTGGGCTGGTGGTGGTATTGTTTTAGATTCAGTGGCTAATGACGAGTACAAAGAAACCTTGGATAAAGTGTCTAAAATTCTGCCAGTGCTAACCTCCCACTTTGGAGCGGGCCGTGAACAGAGCTGATTTCCTCCGCCAATTTCACCATTTGCGTCAAACGCACCGAGAGCCCGATTACCCGCTTAAATCTAGAGGTAGGCCTGCTGCGGTATTAATTCCTTTAATGGATTATGGTAATGAGCTGACGGTATTACTCACAGAGCGTGCACATCACTTACGTCATCATCCAGGGCAAATTAGTTTCCCCGGTGGCGCAGTAGATGAAGTAGATAACAGCGTTTTTGATGCCGCTTTAAGAGAAGCCCGCGAAGAAATAGGCATGCCTTCTGAAAACGTAGAAATTATTGGGGTGTTACCCAATTACAGGACAGTAAGCGGTTATCAGATAGCCCCGGTTGTTGGTTTCGTTGAACCCAGTTTTACGCCTGTTATCGACCCTAACGAAGTAGAAAGTGCTTTCGAGGTGCCTTTAGCTCATGTACTGAATCGCAAAAATCATCTTATTCATACTGCTCGTAAAGGTAAGCGTTCATCGCCTATCTATTTTATTCCGTGGAATGAACATATGATTTGGGGTGCTACGGCTGCCATACTACGAAACTTGTCTCACCATATTCATCCTTAAGCTCACCTACTCTCAAACACACTTACCCTTGCGTGCCGTTAAATGTTTCTTTACACCACATTAGCAATTCTTATCAATTGATTAGGTTTTCTGTATTGTAGTTAAGCCCGTCTACATGCATGATCTAGGTATTAGTAATGTAGACTGGTGTATTTTTATGATTAGTGTTTTTGATATGTTTAGCGTGGGTATTGGCCCTTCAAGCTCGCACACCGTTGGCCCCATGCGTGCGGGTGCTGAATATGCTAAAACACTTGCAACAGACACCGCATTGTTTTCAAAAATCACTACGATTAAAGTGGAATTGTTTGGCTCTTTAGGTCAAACCGGTATTGGTCATGGTACAGGTAAAGCCGTTATTCTTGGATTATCGGGTGAAATGCCTGAAAGCATTGACGTGAATAAAATAGAGCCATTACTAGAAGACGTACGAAACCAAGAATCTTTGTACCTAAATGGCGAGAAGCCTATTTTATTTCCAAACAAAAACGCGATTGTCTTTCATCGCCGTAAAACCCTTCCTAAGCATGCTAATGCACTTACTTTTTACGTATATGAAAACGACACCCTGCTGTGCGAGCAAACGTACTACAGCATCGGTGGCGGTTTTATCGTAAAAGAAGAAGACTTTGATGCCACTAAAGCACATGCCGGTGCCGTTCAAGCGACTGTACCTTTTCCTTTTAAGTCTGGTGCTGCGCTGCTAGAGCAATGCAAAAATAATGGGTTAAGTATTAGCGCCCTTATGCTTAAGAACGAAACGACTTTTCAACCTGCTCACGCCGTAAAGCAAAAGCTGTTTGAAATATGGTTGGTGATGAAAGCCTGTGTTCAACGTGGCATCGACAGTGAAGGCATATTGCCAGGTGGTCTTAAAGTGGTGCGCCGTGCGCCGGCGCTTTATCGCCGCCTGCAAACTGAACATACTACCGACCCCATGCAAACCATGGACTGGGTAAACTTATTTGCATTAGCCGTAAATGAAGAAAATGCAGCTGGGGGCAGAGTGGTAACTGCGCCCACCAATGGCGCGGCCGGTATTATTCCTGCGGTTTTACATTATGTAGACAAATTTATTCGCCCAGTGGATGAAGAAGTGGCAAGCCGCTTTTTACTCACCGCAGGAGCGATTGGTATTTTGTACAAAGAAAATGCATCCATTTCGGGTGCTGAAGTAGGCTGTCAGGGTGAAGTGGGTGTGGCATGTTCTATGGCTGCGGGTGCGCTGGCAGAGATTATGGGCGGTACTGTACCTGCAGTAGAAAATGCAGCTGAAATTGGTATGGAGCATAACCTAGGATTAACTTGCGACCCCGTGGGTGGCTTGGTACAGGTTCCTTGTATTGAACGCAATGCTATGGGTGCAATTAAAGCGATAAACGCTTCACGGTTAGCACTGAGAGGCAGCGGCGAGCACAAGGTATCGTTAGATAAAGTCATTAAAACCATGCGTGATACGGGTAACGACATGAAAACCAAGTACAAAGAAACAGCACGTGGCGGGCTGGCAGTTAATATTATCGAATGCTAACCGTTAAATGAAATCACTGGCTTTAGTACACCAGTAGAGACAAAAAAGGCGATGGCGGTTTAAGTAAGAACACCGCAAATCGCCTTTTTATTCTGTTACGTATTTTCATACATAAACAGCTAATCCAAATGACCCGATTAACTTTTCAACGCTAAATTTGACTGTTTGGCTAATCTACCTTACTTAACCGGTAAGGTTACTCCTTTGAACATCTTTTCAACTTCATCATTGTTTTTCAGCATCATGGCTTTTTCAACTTTATCTTTTGTTAAATGCGGTGCAAAGCGCTCAATAAAGTCGTACATATAGCTTCGTAAGAAAGAGCCCTTTCTAAAGCCTATTTTGGTCGTGCTGTAATCGAACAAATGACTCGCATCAATTTTCACTAAGTCTGAATCGAGTTCATCGCTAACGGCCATGGAAGCAATAACACCAATACCCACACCTAACCGCACATAAGTTTTAATAACATCGGCGTCGGTGGCGGTAAAGACAATTTTAGGCGTAAGGCCCGCACGCTCAAACGCTTGGTCGAGTTCTGAGCGACCAGTGAAACCAAATACATAGGTTACTAGGGGGTATTTGGCGATATCACTAATATCGATAGAGCCTTTCTTCGACAAAGGATGGTCTTTATTGACAATTACACTTCGATTCCAGTGATAACAAGGCAACATCACCAAATCATTATATAAATGCAAAGCTTCAGTAGCGATAGCAAAGTCGGCTTCGCCCTTAGCGGCCAGATCACTGATTTGCGATGGCGTCCCTTGATGCATGTGTAAAGACACCTTCGGGTACTTGCTCATAAAACCTTGGATCACATCAGGTAGCGCATAACGTGCTTGCGTATGCGTAGTGGCGATATTTAGCTTACCTTGATCGGGTAGCGTATGCTCCCGTGCCACCGCTTTGATACTTTCTACTTTGGCTAAAATTTCGCGGGATATATTAATGACATCGTTTCCGGCATCAGTAACATGGGTTAGATGCTTACCACTACGCCCAAAAATCTGTACACCCAACTCATCCTCTAGCATTCTCACCTGCTTACTAATGCCCGGCTGAGAGGTATATAAACTTTCTGCCGTGGCAGAAACATTCAGATTATTGTTAAGTACTTCTACTATGTAACGTAGCTGTTGTAATTTCATGTAAAACATCGCTCCTTGTAACCAGTTGTGTACTATAACCTTATCGTTATAACCAAAACTACTAATAATTACGATAAGCTATTACAAAAGTGACAGATTAACCCACAAAATAGTAGGTAATTTTGCGCTAAATAAGTAATACTGAAAATGGGTTACCTACTGAATAATTGTTTTCCTTTATCCTTACAGATGTTTTAATTGGTACAACACCTTCAAATTTAAGGAAAATAACGGGTTTTATTCATATGAGTGAAAAAAAGCAACTTACCTCTCCTATCGACTTTTCGTCGGTGCTAGCTGCTGCTGTGCACGATATGAAAAATTCATTATTTCTTCTTATTCAGTCAATTGAAAATCTTTCTAATGATTTAGCCCCTGAAAATAGTAAAGCACGAGAGCAAGTAGCTAGTGTGCATTACGAAGCATCGCGGCTTAATACCAATTTAGTACAAATTTTATCACTTTATCGTGCAGAATTAGAAAGTCTGCCGATAACAGTAGATGAATGCTTTGTTAGTGACTTAATAGACGATGTAGTTGGGTCTAATAATATTTACATTGAACAAAAAGAAATTGTGGTTAAGGCGAATGTCGACCTCAATTTAAGTTGGTATTTAGATAGAGAGCTTATATACCTATTAATTAACGACGTATTGGTAAATGCCCTTCGGTATGGTACCTCTCAAATTTGTATTTCAGCACAGGTTGAAGATGACTGCCTACATATTTGCGTGGAAGATGATGGCATCGGCTATCCAACGTCTATGCTTGAGAAAAGTCACGAAGATTTAGCCGATTTTCAGCTTAGTCAAGGTAGAACAGGGTTAGGTCTTTTCTTTGCTAGACTTATTGCATCTGCTCACTCGCAAGGCAAACTGCAAGGAGAGATTTCTTTAAGCAATGGCGGTTCTCTTGGCGGAAGTGTATTTAGGGTAAAAATACCGTAACATTAACGCATAATAGTTTGGCAGTGAAAGCCAGCATATAATTCGAATTAAGTATTAAACGGAAATACGCGCATGTACATGATAATAATAATTCTGATTGTTGTATTACTGATAGCGGCAATCTTTATAAATGCTATGCAGCAACATCGCGCTAAGGCTGACTCGGAGCGTCGGGCAGATCTGGCTAAACAACGCGCGGTAATTGATGAAACAGAGAATGTTATTCTAGCGTGTTCAAACATGCCTATTTCAGGACGCATGTTACAAATCTTGGATAACCGAGTTTTAGGTGCGCTTAAAACCGTCAATGAGCTTGGCGGTACGCCAGAAACAAAACAAAAACTTGCCAATGCAGAGCAAAAATCCGCTTCACAAAACCCTGACTCGGTTAGCGCTAACGAATTCGTTTTACCCGATAATGACAAACTTATTATTCAGTACATTCAGGCTGTTAAAAAGCTTCGCATTTTACTTCGTTCAGAACACAGTAAAGGCAAAGTTGAAAGCAAAGTATTTTATGACGAAGACAAACAATTAGAACGCTTACAAATTAAGGTTAATGTTGAAACGCTAATCAAACGCGGCAGAGCTGCACAGCAGTCGAACATGTTAGGTTCAGCCCGTCAGTATTACGAAAAAGCAAAAACTGCGCTAGAAAATCAAAATCAGCAAGATGAATACACACAGTCTCGTTTGGCCACACTGCATGAATGGTTGTCAGAAATTCAAAATAATCTTAAAAGCGTTAACGCACAAGACAGAGCGAAGAAACAAGAAGAAGAGCGTGATGAATTGGATGAGTTATTTGCGCCTAAGAAAAAATGGTAACGCACCTGTTTATCAGCATTTGACACTTTACCTATGGTAGTGATGTAACACCTCAGTCCATAATGCTTGACCAGCCACTGACATATCACGCTTGGCGTTTTTCACCATGCCCACCCTTTTTACCAAGGGGTCTTCTTCCATTTTAAGCACGGTTAGCCCTATGCTTTCCATCGACGCAATGCACAGCGATGGCATAATAGCGATGCCTAACCCCTGCTTAATTAGCTGACCAAGGGTACCCAACTGCCCTGTTTCGGCAACAATAACGGCTTCACCCACGGTACTTATCTTCTGTTGCGTCCACATTCTTACTGCCGACCCCCTATTCATCATTACCATAGGGTATTCGATACACGTTTCCCAATTAACCGTTTTTGCTTTTGCCAATTCATGCTGGGGGTTCACCACCACGACAAAACAATCGTCGAAAAGAGGTGTGAATATAAGCCCCTCATTCTGCTGCGGTTCGAAGGTGAAGCCCATCTCGGCTCTGCCCTCTGATACTTCATAAATCACGTTCTCCATCACCACATCTAAAATACGCAGGTTAATATTGGGCGCAAGTTGGTGATACCGTTTAAGTAAATGCGGTAAATGTGATTCGGCAAAGGAAGGCATAGCCGCAATAGTTAGGCGCCCTTTAGCCATGGCGAAAAGGTTCTGAATATCACCAAAAGTGTCGTCCCAGTCCCTCATTATTCTGATAGCGTTAGGTAATAAGGCTTCACCTTCTTTGGTTAACGCCACATGCCTGGTGCTGCGACTAAACAATTTTCCGCCAAGCTGTTCTTCCATTTTCTTTATTGCAGACGAAAGGGCTGGCTGTGTAAGGTGAAGCTTAATAGCAGCCTCAGCAAAGGTACTTGATTGCGCTACGTGAATAAAAGCCTGCAAATTTCTGTATGAAATATTCATTCAACTAAGACCCACACCCTATGTTTGAAATGATAACCGACATGATAGCCAACACATTGACTTGCCCGTAATCCGAAAAATTAACAACCATCACTAACCACTCAATTAATAAATAAAACTTATTAATTGAGTGATTAATTCAATTTTACATAATTGATAACATTGTTGATACTTTTACTTAACACATTTTATCAAAGCTAAATTTAAGGGGAAGTACCATGTCGGGATTTGACAAAGTCGTCACTACCTATCAAGAAGCCATGGACGGGCTGACCGATGGTATGACAGTTATTGCTGGTGGTTTTGGGCTATGCGGCATTCCAGAAGGGCTCATTGCTCAAGTTAAAACCATGGGCACTAAAGGCCTTACTGTGGTTTCTAATAACTGTGGTGTAGATGGTTTTGGACTGGGCATCTTGCTGGAAGACAAACAAATTAAGAAAATGGTGTCTTCCTATGTAGGTGAAAACGCCCTGTTTGAAAAGCAATTATTAAATGGCGAGCTTGAAGTTGAACTTACACCGCAAGGCACGCTAGCCGAGAAGATGCGTGCTGGTGGTGCAGGTATTCCCGCTTTTTATACTGCTACTGGCTATGGCACGCCTGTAGGCGAAGGTAAGGAGGTGAAAACGTTTAATGACCGCCCTTATATCTTAGAAGAAGCCATTTCGGGCGACTTTGCCATAGTGAAAGCGTGGAAAGCCGACCGTTACGGAAACTGTGTTTATCGTCATACTGCACAAAACTTTAACCCTATGGCAGCCACCGCGGGCACAATTACAGTGGTAGAAGCAGAAGAGATTGTTGAACCAGGTGAGCTAAACCCTAGTGAAATTCATACGCCCGGCATTTATGTAAATAGAGTCATAAAAGGGGAATTTGAAAAACGCATAGAACGTAGGGTTGTTTCTAAAACTGTACAAAACACCACAGCAAAGGAGTCACAATAATGGCATTATCACGAGACCAAATAGCAATGCGTGTGGCTCAAGAATTCAAAGATGGCGATTATGTTAATTTGGGAATAGGTATTCCTACGTTAGCCGCTAGTTTTGTGCCTGAAGGCATTAGTGTAATGCTGCAATCTGAAAATGGTTTATTAGGTATGGGCCCCTACCCTCATGAAGATGAGCTAGACGCAGATATGATTAACGCGGGTAAAGAAACCGTTACCGCCATTACCGGAGCTTCAATTTTTAACTCTGCGGAAAGCTTCGCCATGATCCGTGGCGGCCACGTTGATTTTACCGTACTAGGCGCATTTGAAGTAGACGTAAACGGTAACATTGCGTCGTGGATGATCCCCGGGAAGCTTGTTAAAGGTATGGGCGGCGCTATGGACTTAGTGGCAGGCGCTAAAAATATAATTGTGACCATGACTCACACCGATAAACGTGGCAACCCAAAACTGCTTAGTGAGTGCACCCTGCCGCTAACCGGGGTAAATTGCATAACCCGAATTATTACCGATCTTGCTGTATTAGAAGTGGTGGATGGCGCCTTTTTACTTAAAGAACGTGCTCCGGGTGTAACAGTTGAAGATATACAAGCAAAAACCGGCGGCAAATTAGTTGTTTCGGAAAATGTGACCGAAATGCAGGTATAACTGCATTTTCGCCAAGGTAAACGCATAGCAAGCTTTCATAATATCGGCCTTTAAGGGATAATACGCAATGATATTATTCATGAGGCCGAATCTTGCTAGTTACTGACTTACCCGTTCATCACAAAATCATTACCAAACTCGAAAGTAGAAACTTTACCGAGCTTACTGAAATTCAGGAAAAAAGTATGCTTCCTGCTATTCAGGGTAAAGATATTATTGCCTCATCTAAAACGGGATCGGGTAAGACACTCGCATTTTTAATTCCGGCCATAAATAGAATGATGTCGCAAAAGGCGTTAAGTCGACAAGACCCTCGCGCGCTTATTCTTGCACCTACTCGCGAATTAGCGAAGCAAGTTTTCATAGAAGCCAAAACCATGTGTGCGGGATTGAACCTGTCTTGCACCTTGGTTGTGGGCGGTGAAAACTATAATGACCAAGTGAAAGCGTTACGCCGAAACCCACATATTATCGTGGGTACTGCTGGCCGAGTGGCCGATCATTTGAAAGACAAAAGTGTATTTTTAAATGGCCTAGAGCTGCTTATTTTTGATGAAGCTGATCGCATGCTTGATTTAGGCTTTTCAGAACAGCTAAACATGATTAATGAATTTGCGAACCACCGTAAACGCCAAACCATGCTGTTTTCAGCTACGTTAGATAGCATTGAGCTCAACTACATGACTGCCCGTTTAACTAAAGCTGCAGTGCGTGTATCGGTAGGTGATTCAACGGCGCACCATGGCGATATTCAACAACAGTGTTTCTTTGCCGATAATATCGAGCATAAAGACGCCCTACTTCATCACGAAATTTCAAACCGTACTTATAACCAAGCTATTGTCTTTACCGCAACCCGTGAAGATACCGACCGTTTAACCACCATGTTAAACAAAGACAAGCTTGAAGCCATCGCCTTACGAGGCGACTTACCACAAAATCAACGTGCTGCAATTATGAGTGAGTTCGCCCGAGGCCAGCATTCTGTTTTGGTGACTACCGATGTGGCATCACGAGGTTTAGATTTATCTAAAGTTGGTTTGGTTATTAATTTTGATTTACCCAAAAATGCGGACGAATACATTCACCGTATTGGTAGGACGGGACGTGCTGGTCAAAAAGGCGAAGCCGCTTCATTTGTTGGTCCTCGCGATTGGAAGAGCTTTATAGCACTGAAGGCACATTTACAATATGACCTAGAGTGCGAGGCACACGAAGCACTACCTGCTAAATTCAAAGGAATTAAAGCCCCTACGCCTAAACAAGATACGCAGAAAAATAAAGCCAGTAAGCAAGATGGCGCAGAAGCAACTGTTGCTAAGAAAGTACGCCGCGTAGACACCATGGCAGGTACAGAAATTGGTATGGCGCCAGTAAAACGTAAACCAAGAAAAGTAGAACTTGAACCTGAAGATGATACCGAATTTGAATCTGGCATTAACCTAGATAACAGTGCTGATGATGATTTAGATAATAGCGATAAAACTAGCTAGGTATAGTTGAAACCAGAAATATTTCTGGTTACAGATTTAAATTTTTGCAAAGGAGCCTAAGGCTCCTTTTTCTTTTTTATTGCAAATAACCCATCAATTTACTTAATCGCTGCTACAGCATTTTAAAAAAATACATCTTATTCCCCTAACACACGATTTAGGTATTTTTAATTCATGAGCAAAAATCACCATTAAGATTTGTTGTTTTATTTTCTAGTGCTAGCGGTTAATCTGACAATATGAATAAAATTAAACACTTTATTTTGGGGTGTTTAGACAGGCCGCATTGGGGTCTCGTAAATTGTTAGTTTCCAAGCGGTATCCAATTATTTAAAGTAATGAATTTGAATTTTGTTACAGTAGAACTGCCTAAGTCGCCTGCGACTGTTAGTTAAAAGTTATGTGCTTCTCGGATATTTAGAAATGGAATTTTAATGAATAAACAAAGCAAAGTATTTCACCCAGTTACAAGAGCATGCGCAATGCTCGGTGCTGTTATTTGTAGCTTTTTCGCAGTCACTCTGTTCGTTTCTAGTCTAATTGCCTTACCCGATATTATTACTGCATTAATGGGCTGCTCCAAGGCTATTCTAATAGCTGCTCTTGCGTGGGCCTTTTGGTATGCGGCTAAATATAGTAAAAACCCTTTCCTCATCACACCATTTACCAAGCCGGAATAACGAATACATAATTCAAGGATGTATATGAACGCACCATACAACTCAATAATCTCGCTCACTACGTTCGTTGGAACGCATACACGCAGAGCCGCTTCGCTATTATGCCCTACGTGCATGCGCGCGGTATTGAAAAGTTAGGAACCAAGGATGGAACACTTAAAATTAGCAATGCCGGGCTTAGCCTTAATTGCGATTCAACTCATCGGAATAGTAGTTCCACAAATATTTTATCTAGTGAACCCTGTTTATTTATGGATTGCGATATGCACCGTAGGGCTTCCATGCTTATTCATTTCATTTATATTTTGGGCACTAAGACTATTCAAATTATTTAAAAAAACATATGTATTTAGAATTTTTCTAGCTATTTCTCTAATAATTACAACTATTCCATCAATGATTTTTTTTATTGAAGTCTGGCTTCACTTTAAACCGTCTGACGGTCCTGCTCTTGGTTATATGGGAATCTTTTATTTAGGCTACGCGTATTTGTGGTTGCCAATGTTGATTATATTAACTTTCTATGTAACAAAGGTTCCCAACAAGACACTTACAGTAAGACGATAAACGCATGGTTTTCGTTTATTCCTCACTAATCTTAACCGCATATATTAGACCTCATTGTGAGGCGTAATATGCCAACGGCAAAAACATTACTCGGCGGCGCGACTATTTGTAAGTTACATTTACGGGCAATTTAAAGCCCAATAAAACTCAAAGAGGGACAAAATGCCAATTAAAAAATGGATATTTCAATACAGCATCGCTTTGCCTCTAGTGTTCGCGTTACTTTCGAGCATTCAATACATTAAAGGACATACGGTTTATTACTCTTTGGTCTTTGGTTTGACTTGGTCTTTTATTTCAGTAGCAATATTCGCTACGCGCAGAGCATATAACTTTAAGAAAAATATCGACTGCCAATTATGTAACGACTTAACCCAAAGTGATTCACAACAAAAATAGGTTTGAACATGACTTATGGGTTATTTACCAAGTAAATTCACCTGTTACGCGGGCTGGGATTCAAACGTGTGTGCTGACTTGCTTCGCTAAAGACCGTATAAAAACGCTCCTTATTTAGAATAATATGTGTCTATAAACTGGAAGTGCGTACTATGAAAGAATGGCTTGAAAAAGTAGAAAACGCTTTATCTAAACCTCTGGAATCTGTAGATAGCAGCGATGAAATTCCTAGAGAGAGTATGTATATGCTCGCTCCTATTATTTATTCTCAGGTCCATAACATGAATAATGGGCAGTTGTAGAAGCAAATGAAAAAGATCACATATGGCCTTCACAAGAAATGTCAGTAGAAGTTATAGAGAGATTAAAAACAAAAGGCTTCCCCCATCCTTTTAAACATATCACTGTACCTAACGGAAATCATTTTCAACCTCAAAGTGATTTTCACCCGGAAGTGATTAAATTTTTGAATGAAAAATTCTTGCCTTACTGCGATGCTCATCACCAGAACATCGCCGTTGACTCCCAAAAGCATTTAGGCTCGTAAACTCTCTCGGACAATTAACAATACGCTATTGTCGCTGTGCTCAAGAATGCTTAAACTTATGTTCACGTTTTACAAGGATGATTTATGAAACCAGTACTTTTAATATTGTTATTAGGTCTGTATGCATGTTCTCCTTCCCCTGAAGATTTAGCGAATATAGCAAGTCAGCAGTTCAGGGAAAGTGGCGAAACAGAAGAGACCTGGCTACATGACGGTGAACTCCATTTTTCCACCGCATTAGAATGGCAAAAAGCTTCTTTTCAAAACAAACGGGCGACTTCTTCAGATTTTTTATTAGCACTCGACGAACAAGGGCGACTGGTAGTTAACATTTCTGATAATCAAAGTTTAAAAATACATAGCGAAGAACTTACCCGCAAATTAAACAAGCAATTTGAAATTATTGGTCCGGCTGTTGATAACAAAAACAAATATAAAGACCAATTAATTAGTGATGCCGTCGTTTTAATAGCATCTCAGAATGGTTGGCTAAAAAGTGTATAACAAATAAATCAACTAAAAATAAGCGGGGGTTTACGCTTTCTAGCCGCTAACTTGCTACATAATTAGTTTTCAAAATAGGTAAATAAATGGAACTCAATCAGGTTACTTTACCAGTAAGCAATATGGATGATGCTGTTTGTTTTTACTTAAAGCTTGGCTTCACACAAATTGTAGACACACCTCACTATGCTAGATTTTCTTGCCCAGATGGAAACGCTACATTTTCTTTATCTCATGAAAATGAAGTGTTTGAAAATAAGTCGGTGATTTATTTTGAGCACGAACACCTTGATGAGCTTCACAAAAATTTATCTCAAAAAGGTATTCAGTTTTTACAACCCCCTATTGAGCAAATTTACCTTTGGAAAGAGGCTATTCTAAAAGACCCTTCTGGCAATAAGATCAAACTCTACTGGGCGGGAGAAAACCGCTTAAATCCGCCGTGGAAAGTAGAAATACGAGAGTGACACGCGCTTGAAAGTACTCGTTAGATTGCTTACTTTAAATATCTGTAAATTATTTCTCGCCGTCTATTACGGCGTTTACATCAAGGAAGAATTGTAATGTTCGCCGTAATGTTTGAGTTCGTAGTAAAGACTGGGTATGAAGAGCAATTTCTTTCCGCATGGCCCAAAACCACGCAAGGTATTTTCCTATTCAAAGGAAGTCTAGGTTCTCGTTTACATAGGCATAAGAACGATACTTTTATCGCTTACGCTCAATGGCCAGATGAAGAAACCTATCGCCAAGCCGCTAAAATCGAGATGAGCGCTGCCTATGAACAGCAACGTCAATTAATGCGAGAAAGCCTTAATTTAGAATCAACAAAAACCGTGTATGAAATGGAAGTTGAAATTGATTACTTACATCGTAGAGTCTTTGATGTATAACAATAAATTAAGCAACGACTGACACGGCCGAAGTCGTAAATATTGTTGCCAACTGACTTCGTATAAGGTGTTTTAAGGGCTAAATTTATGGTGAAAGAAAAATGGTATAAAAACCCCGAGATGATAATTGCACTCACAGCGCTGTTTATTGGGCTGCTTACCGCTTTCATTTCAATTTACTCTGCTTACACTGACCGCGCTTATGCTAAAGCTTCGGTATGGCCCAAAATTGAAATTTTTAGAAGCCATAATGTTGATTCTTTTAGTTATGGGGTTGCTAATAAGGGAACGGGCCCAGCGCTCATCAAGTACGCAAAAGTTTATTCGGGTACGAAATTTCTAAAAAAGTGGTCAGAACTTCCAGAATTCAAAAATATATCTCAATCCCATTTAAACAATACTACTTTGCCGTCGGGTCACTCTATAACACCTCTAAAATACAAAGGTGAATCGGTTTCGGATATATTGGCTATAGATAATAATATTGAAATAGAGCTTTGTTATTGCTCAATTTATGAGGATTGTTGGGTAGTTGATCGCACAAATATAACCCAACCAGTCAATTCATGTTCAGTCCGCACTGAACACGCATTCTGGCAATGAAGTAATTCGTTAGAATCGCGCTTAGTCAGTTCTATTGTTGTGGTACCTGATGTAGCCAAATCAGATTTAGAGTTATCCAAAGTTGCATTGATACTTTATTTAGCTTACATATTACCGCCCTCATTGGGTTGTTATTTTCAAGGAAGATATGCGTAGCATCCAAATTTTAGGCTTGATTTGCACACTGTTTGCTTTAGCTATTACATATTGGGCAATGTTTATCATAACCCCCGCATCAACTGAATCTGCCGCAAGTTCGGTAGGCTTAGTATTAATGTTTGTTATTGTTCCTTTATTTGGGTTTTCTGCCACCCTATTAATCCCATCGTCCTTAGCTTTAGTAAACGCTAAGTTTAGAAGAGCAACCTTCTTCTTCGGTAAGTTTTGGTACTGTGTATGGGGTATTAATAGCTTTTTTTCATTGGCCTATTTAACCTTAGGATTATACTTTTCTTTCCTTTATCTTACTGTTGGTTATAGAAATTAATCTCACGATTCAAAATTTTAATAGCCATCTACTCAAATAATGGCTAATAGGGAAAAAGCCAATGAGACAGTTTCTTTTCAGTTTGTCTGTATCAACCTTGTTAGGTGCTGCTATTTTGTTTTTTTCACCCTATATTACCGGTGAAGTTGAGCCTTGGGACGCAGAGACTTTTTATTACACTGGCGCACTACTATTGGCAGGGTTTTTAGTGCTATTAGATCGGCACGTTTCTTATGAAAGCATTTTTATAGGCATTATGCTTGGACAAGCTATTTATATGTTTATTTTTATGCCAGTAGATTCACTGGTCGGGGTGGCCTTGGTTATCATGGCATTCAAGAGCTTATTGTCTTGTGTAGGTCTACTGTTAAAGTCAGCAATTAGTGACGTTTTGCATTTGATTAAAGGGAACACCTAACACTCGTTAAATATGTTCTCTCCCCACTTAGTCACTGTTTTAAAGATAAACTGAATCGCCTGTAAAAATTTAGAAAATATAATGAAGAGAATAAATGTAATTGGTACAAGTGGCAGCGGGAAATCCCATTTTAGCTATCGCCTCGCTAAGCATTTAAGTATTCCTTGCATCGAAATGGATGCACTATTTTGGCTGCCAAATTGGGAACATTTAGAAAACGACGAGTTTCTTTCCTTGCTTGAAGCTCATTTAGAGAAAGCGTCTTGGGTACTAGATGGTAATCAATCTAAGACAAACCACCTAAAATGGCAGTACGTAGATACAATAATTTGGTTAGATTACAGTTTCTATCATACGTTTAAACAAATTGTGGTTCGCTCAATTAAACGTTCATTTTCACAAAAAGAGTTGTGGGCAGGTACAGGAAATACAGAATCATTTAGACGTAACTTTTTCTCTTCCGATTCAGTTATTCTCTGGATGTTACAAAACTACTGGAAAACCAAACGTAAATACGCAACGCTTTTTGCCAGTCAAACATTAAAAGATGTTCGCTTAGTTCGCTTTAACGTCCCCCCAACAAGCGGAACAATTTTTAGCTAATGTGTGAGTCATCTAGCCACAAATTAACTGTCCCTCTGTTAGCATCGCCTACCCTGCTGTTTTAGACGATTGTTGTACGGCGTTATTTAGCTGATTAAGCTCTTTTTCAGTAAGGTTTCGCCATTGGCCTGGCTTTAAGTTACCTAGCTCTAGATGCATAATGCGCGTGCGTTTCAACTTGGTAACTTCATAACCGAGGAACTCACACATGCGACGGATTTGTCGGTTTAAGCCTTGGGTTAGAATAATTGAAAACTGAAACTTACCACGAGCTTTTACCTTACACGGTTTAGTTACCGTGCCTAAAATGGGAACGCCTCTTGCCATTTTTTGTACAAAACGCTCACTGATAGGTTGGTTAACCGTCACTTCGTATTCTTTATCATGGGCATTTTCAGCGCGCAGAATTTTATTCACAATGTCGCCGTCACTGGTCAGAATAATCAATCCTTCTGATGGCTTATCGAGTCTGCCTACTGGAAAGATTCTCTGTTTGTGCTTGATTGCATCAATGATATTGCCTTTCACATGACGCTCGGTAGTGCAGGTAATGCCAATGGGCTTGTTGTATACCAAGTAAATGCGGTCCGATTTATCTTCGGCTACCGCTTTAACAAGCTTTCCATCAACCTTCACTTTATCGCCTTGCGCGACTTTGGTGCCTAGCTCAGGCAGCTTATCGTTAATGGTAACTCGATTTTGCTCAATTAATTTATCAGCTTCACGTCGTGAGCACAGTCCTGTATCACTGATATATTTATTAAGACGTTTTGTTACCTCAGAGCTCATGCTAAAAGTCCCTACCTTTTTTCTAAACGACAACGTGAGTAAACCGTGCCGGTTGTTTTCTCAACTTTATTACCGTTAATTTTACTATAAAAAAAGCGAGCTAAAAGCTCGCTTTTTTAACATTCAGTTAGTATTAATATTCCCACCAACACTCTTGCCACCACTCGAGGAATTCCTCAAAGTCGATATAGCCGTCGTTATTGCTGTCTATTAATTTAAAACCTTCCTGTACATGGCTGGCTTTTGTTTTTGGCGAAATAACGGTTAATAACTCGATAAACTCCGTTAAATCAATCTGACCATTACCATCTTGGTCGAAGAAGGTAAAATCTTTCTTTATTTCTTCAATTTTTTCGTCTGAAAGTTGAGCGGTCACGCGCTTTCCCTTTTTTTAGCAACTACATAGAGGGTGAGTGTAACGCCCTTATTGAGTAGTGTCTATGCCTGATTTTCTCTTGCTTTTAACGCGCGTTCACGTTGCAAACGGGCTTTTTCTTCACGCTTTTGTTCCATGGTGATCCGCGCCTCTGTACCCACGTGTTCTTGCTGCCTCATCTTCGCAAGATTAACTTGTTTTTCACGTTCACGAAAACGAGAAAGTTGATCTTCTGTATGGGTACCAAAACAATGCGGGCAGCTTACGCCAGACTCATACTTCTCACTTTGCATGTCTTCATCTGTAATCGGTAAGCGACAGGCATAACATTGATGATAGTCACTTTTTTCAAGATCGTGATTCACAGCCACACGATTATCAAATACAAAACAGTCACCTTCCCACAGTGATTCTTCTTTTGGTACATCTTCTAAATATTGAAGAATACCGCCTTCCAGATGGTATACCTCGTCAAACCCCTGCTCTTTTAAATAGGCCGTAGATTTTTCACAGCGAATACCGCCGGTGCAAAACATGGCTACTTTTTTGTTTTTCTCTGGGCTTAATGTTTTAGCGACATATTCTGGAAACTCGCGAAAAGTCTCCGTTTTTGGATCGATAGCGTGCTTGAAAGTGCCGATTTCGATTTCATAGCCATTACGGGTGTCTATCACGGTGACGTCGGGATCGCTAATTAGCGCGTTCCAGTCACTAGGTTTCACGTACGTACCTACGGTTTTACGCGGGTCGATACCTTCAACACCCATGGTGACGATTTCTTTTTTAAGTTTTACCTTGGTGCGGTAGAAAGGCTGTTCTTCGTGAAGTGACTCTTTACAAGAGATGGGGTTAATTCTCTCATCGGCGTTAAGATATTGGAGTAATCCGTCAATACCTTCTCGCGTGCCTGAAACGGTGCCATTAATGCCTTCGCTGGCAAGTAAAAGCGTACCTTTAATGCCATTAGATTCCATGGCAGTTAATAGTGGTTGGCGCATGGCCTCGAAGTTTTCAAGCGCGACGAACTTGTACATCGCGCAAACGATATATTTAGACATAGTAGTATTTACCTTTGCTAGTTGGAACGTAAAACCAGTGCAAAAATGCGGCGCGCACTATATCAAACCAGTTTTAAAATTTCCAGTTAGGCAGCAAGAAAGGATTCAGACTGCTCAATAATGTCACTAAGCATTGTGTTGTCTTCATCAATAGAGGTGGAATAAGTAGCGGCAATGCGCTTTTGAGTGGCTAACGAACAGTTCGTAATAACATCTTGGCTAATTTTCTTTGCGTCATTCGTTTGTGCAAGAGGTACTGGGTACATTTCATTGTGAAGGCGTACTGCCTCAAACTGCAGTGATGTGGGCTCCTGCAGTGCTACTTGATGCGCTATTGTTTGAGACAATCGATTCATGTGCAACCAATCTGCCTCACTCGCACAAAGTGGTGCTCTACGGTAGAAATTAAGTGCTTCTAGCCGCTGTGTAATACCTCTAGTGGCTTCGTCTTCGTTTGGGCTTTCTATCGATATAGTGTCGGCAAGTGCACTTTGTTGCATTGCCAAATACAAAGCAAAAAGCGTGGCATTACCCGCTGCTTTTGACAGCGTACCGTTCCATTCCCAAGCCATACTGGGGTCTATGGATTTATTTACATTTATATCGTTATCAGACACAAAAATAGGAAGATTTAAAATTCATACCTATAGTGTCGGCAAGATAATGTTTTTCTTAAGCTTATTCTTGCCCTTATCGGTATTTTAAACAATCATATATAGAACCTCTCAAGTAGTTGAAGTGTCATGGTTGTCATTGGATGAAAAATGAACTTTTCGGATAAGCAGGTGCTTATTGTTGAAGATCAACGCCCTTTTCTCTTACTGCTTCGTGGATTATTACACTCCATGGGTGCAAGTGACGTTGTCACTAAATCTTCTGCGGAAAAGGCTCTGTCTCTTTGTAAAAAGCAAAAATTTGATATTGTTGTTTGCGATCTTCATTTAGGGGTAGACAAGAAAAACGGTTTCGAGCTTATTGAAGAGCTTAGAATAAAACGCTTAATTAAACCCACCACCGTGTTTATATTAATTAGCGCTGATAGCGCACGCCCTGTGGTACTTGGCTCTATTGAGCGACGCCCTGATGATTATCTTATTAAGCCTTTTTCGCAGGTACAACTTAAAACACGTATTACCCGTGCCTGGCAGAAACGTCAGTTTTTAGGGGCAGTATTGCAAGAGGTGGCCAATGAAAATATCAACAATGCTATCGATTTGTGCGAAGATCTTATTAGTACGCCATCCCCTTATAAAGGCACGTGTGAACAATTATTAGTTGAACTGTATTTGCGCCTAGAGCAATACGACAAAGCGTTGGACGTACTTTCGCCCTACTTAGAAGGAAAGCCAATAATTTGGGCCAAAGTTGCGTTGGCAAAAACCTATCTCGCCTCAGAAAAATACGATAAAGCCATCGGTATTGCCGAGGATATTATTAAACGCAACCGGTTTAATGCCGAGGCGCATGATGTATTGGCGAAAGCCAATGATGCAAAGAACCAAGGCGAAATTGCAATTTCTGCTATCAAGCAGGCTATAAAACTTTCGCCCTTTTCGTTGCCTAGGCATTTTAGTGCATGCTCTATCGCGCGAAACCATAACGATTACATTTTAGCCTCTACCTCTAGTTTGGCCATTTGGGATTTATCGAAAAGAACCGTGCATCAAAACAGCCTGCATTGGTGTGGGTTTATTCGAAGCTTGCTTGATGTCGCCGAATATACAGATGACAAACGTACACGAAACCGCTATCAACAAGAGGCTTTACTTGCCCTGCAACGAGGTAAGTTTGATGAAAACATACTACGAATAGACGAAGATTTTGACGT
Source organism: Alteromonas sp. KS69 (assembly GCF_003989595.1). Classification (NCBI taxonomy): domain Bacteria; kingdom Pseudomonadati; phylum Pseudomonadota; class Gammaproteobacteria; order Alteromonadales; family Alteromonadaceae; genus Alteromonas; species Alteromonas sp. KS69. The sequence goes on from NZ_PYHU01000008.1 coordinate 95,434, forward strand.
CAGTATTTTTGGCAGCATTATTAACGCTCGAGTTAATGCTATTGATGGAAAAATGCTGGATGCAAAAAAGAACTTGGCGCAATCACAAGCTGCTATAGATGAAAAGTACACCACGCCGCCAATCGCATTTATTCCAGATAGCCTTAAAGTCATGTACGACCTTGGTGAATATGAAGATGCACTACAACTTCAAGATATTATTAAGCAGCAGAATTTAGAATTCGATTCCAACAGCAACTTTTTATTGCATTCTGAGACGACCAAAGCCCAACAAAATCTTACAAATTATCAGCAGTTTAACCGTGAAGGCATTCAGCTTTATCAACAAGAACAATATGAAAAAGCAAAAGACTCTTTTGCGCTTGCGCAAGGTTTTTCGCCGGTAAATACAGGTGTAGCGCTCAACTTACTGCAGTGCTTATTACAAATATTAAGCAAGAACCAAAAGCCAGATCCTGATTTATTTAAACAATGCCGTCGACTTTATAAACTTATTGACGACATGCCACTAAAGGCCCAACACGAAGAAAAATACTCCACGCTTCGCAATGACTTAGACACTTTTATGGGAACAACATAATGATAATAACCCAATCTAAAAAAATCTGTGCGCTTGCTAGTCTACTTTCAGTTTTAGCACTTAATGGGTGCAGCCAAACACCACCTTGTGAAGACATTGTAGAAGTAAATCGCCAATTACATGTATGCAAAAGTTTGTCGAAAGTGATGAATGACAACCGCTATCCCCAACAAGCTATGTCAGCGAAAAAACGTTATGAAAGTGAATGTGAAAACTTCAGATACTATCGAGATGATTACGACACTATTTGTAAAGGAGAGCAGCAAGCCATTGGTAAAAAGGCACAAGCTGCGGTTAAAAAGGAAAGTTTGCCGGCCAAAGACTACTAAGTAGAAGGTTCTTTATGTACCCAGCTTTATTTGGGAATGTCGTACATAAAACTTACATGCGCAACTAGTTTTGATTGGCGATGTGGTTTTGATTTAACCATGTTACGGTATGGTGTAGCGCCATGTGAGTAGCAACATCTTTTCAATGGGGCGTATAAGTAGGCGAGAAAAGGATATGAATATGTCTAAACGCGTTGCAGTGCTAACATCAGGTGGTGATGCACCAGGAATGAATGCTTGTATTCGAGCTATTGTTATAGCCTGTGAAAGGCACGGATTTACACTATTTGGTTATCAGCATGGGTATAATGGCTTACTTGAGCAAGAGTACGAAATACTTGCGCTTCAAGCAACGCACAACCTCATTCAGCAAGGGGGCACCGTGCTGCACAGCGCCCGTTGTGAACCTTTCAAAACCGACGAAGGTGCGAAAACTGCTGCCACAAACCTAACAGAACTAGAGATTGATACCCTAATTGTGATTGGCGGCGATGGGTCTTTTAGAGGCGCCGATCACTTAGCTGATTTCTGGCACGGTCAAATCATTGGTATTCCCGGCACTATAGATAATGATGTGGCTGGCACCGATGCTACCATAGGTTATTACACCGCTATCGATACCGTTGTTTCATCAATCGATAAAGTGAGGGACACCGCAGACGCTTTTGAACGTATTTTCATTGTAGAAGTGATGGGCAGACATGCCGGTTTTCTTGCGCTAAATTCCGCCCTCGCCTCGGCTGCCGATTACGTTATTTTGCCAGAAACCTTTGATCAATGTGATACAGAACTGGATAAGATTACTGGGCAAATTGAGAAGAGAAGGCAACGCAAAGGCGCGATTAGTTTTATCATAGTGGTAGCTGAAAATGTGTGGCCTGGTGGACTTAACGATTTGGCTGACAAACTGGCATCCAAAACCCAGTCTGAAGTTCGCCCGGTTACGCTAGGCCATGTTCAGCGAGGGGGATCTCCGGTAAGTCAAGACCGGTTACTTGCCACTAAGTTAGGCACCTATGCAGTGAGTTTAGTGGGTAGTGACACCAACGGTATTATGGTAGGTGAACTCAATGGTACGCCGAGTGAGATTGCCTTAGCGGAAACATGGGAGAAGGATAAACCCCTAAACCCTTCCAGTATGGAAACCATGCTCACCATCATGAATGAGCGATATTAAAATAAAGCTAATTGAGTAATACAACACCAAAATGGTTACGCATAACCAAGCCTTATCTAGATATATCAACAAGTTACCTTAACTTATTGGTTAACACAAAAATGCCCGATTTCTCGGGCATTTTTAGGTAATCTTACTGTTCGCACAGCCAGTTTGTAGCTAACGTACTAAAGCTTTTAGCCTTACATTTTCATAGCGGCTTTTACTTTGTCTCTATGACTACGACTCACTTTTAGTTCGGTGTCATTTTGCAAAATAAGGTGATATTCACCGCTAATATGGCTTACCAATTTTTTCACGAAACGAATATTGGCAATGGCGGAACGATGCACTCTAACAAACCATTGAGGGTTAAGCTCTTGCTCAAGCTCTTTCATAGTTTTACGCATAATGTGCATGCCATCTAATGCGTGAACACACATATAATCACCCGCGGCATCTATCCACTGTATGTCTTGTACGTTCACCCTAGTGACTTCAGAACCATCTTTAATGGCTAAAACATCTGGATAAGGGTTAGTTTCTACCGGCTCGCCATTGGCAAGCTTACGCAAGATTTCTTCGCAATCGTCGCCAGTAAGTTCGGCAACCAAATTCACTAAACGTTTAGACTGTTCATCTTGATGCTGTGTAGCGAAGTATTCTCGCACTTTCACTAGGGCATCTTTAAGACGCTCGTCGTCAGCAGGCTTTAATAAGTAGTCTAGAGCATGCACATCGAATGCTTTAATCGCATAACTGTCATACGCAGTAACAAACACGACCATAGGGATAGGTTGATTAAGCTCTCGTAGCTTATGAATTACCTGAAAACCATTTAGCCCAGGCATTTGAATATCAAGAAAGACTAAGTCAGGGCGAAGTTGTGAAATGCTACTTACCGCTTCTAGCCCATTTTGACACTCAGCAAGTACCTGAATGTCGTCATGACGTTCTAACCTAGCGCGAAGTCCACGGCGGGCGAGTGGTTCATCGTCTACCACTAAGGTTTTAATTACTTGCTTTGTCATGCGCATACATCCTTTACTTCATAGGGAATACGAATTCGAACCCGTACGCCCGACGGCTGATTATCTTCAATAGAAAATGCGAAATTGCGTTGATACAATGAATGCAATCTCTCTTTAATATTTGCCAGTCCAACACCATTTTCACGGCTTAACTGACCATCTATAATGTCGGCACCGGGCCCATTATCAGCCACATCCATTAGTAAATCGTTTCCAAACGCGCGGGCTGTTATAGCAATTTGACCGCCGTTCTCCATTTTAGAGATGGCGTGCTTAACAGCATTTTCAATAATAGGCTGCAATATCATGCTAGGAACAAGTGCATTCTCACACTCTTCATCGATATTCCAAACTACTTCTAATCTGTCATCAAATCGTACTTTTTCAATCTCAAGATATAACCGCAAGGCCTTTATTTCCTGGCCTAAAGGTACTCGTTTAATAGGGTCATTATCTAAAGAATAGCGTAAAAAGTCGCTCAAGCGAGAGACCATGGCCTCTGCAGTATCGTTTTCTTTTAATAACACTAAGGTAGAAATTGCATTTAACGTGTTGAACAAAAAGTGAGGATTAAGCTGATAACGCAGCATCTTAATATGCGCTTGATGAGCCATGGTGCTGGCTTTAAGGGCATTTTGCTTTTCTTTTTGTAACATCTGGAAGTTCTTAATGCCGAAGTAAACGCCACTCCAACAGCCCACCATAATGAGCGAGTTAATCGTATTGGTAAAATACATGTACCAAGCATCAGGCCGGTAACCATGCTTGTAAATTTCCCAATAGTTTATATTTTTAACCACAGCCCACAATAACGCTATCAAATAACAAGACGCTATCACTGTCATCAACATATTTAGCGGCGACTGTTTTCTTGCCCAGCGATAGACGTATCGCAGTGGTATAGTCAGCAACCAGCCAGCGTAGGCATTGAGTAATATTATAAATACCCAAATTGGTCGTACATCGTGAAGAAACGAGCCAATATAATAAATGATGGCAAAACCTGCCCAGCCTGCGCTGTGCAAAGTCCAAAATAACCTTTCGTTACTTTCAATAACGCGCTGAAAGCGGCTCACATGTTTACCAGTGGTTGAATTGATTGATAGATTATACGCAAGGTAAGCCCCTTGCGGAGCATCTTGGTCGTACTTCATATGCGACTTGTCGCACGCTTTGCTAAGATTAGTGACTGCAACTAATAACTAATATTCAATCTCTTAAGCCAATGCATCCACCACCATGCAGGACCCACAAGTAAAAATTGAAGATCTTCTAAAAATGAGGGCTTTTTACCTTCAATTTTATGACCTATAAATTGCAGTATCCACATTACAATAAACAGTGATAGACAGAACAGCCAAACACTTACGCCATAGTAGGCAATCAAATTAATACCACCGAAACAAGCTATGGTAAGCAGTGTCATGGCCGCGCCAATTGGCCCAGACAATTTGAAATAATAAAATAGGATTGGAATGGCGATAATATGCGCCCACGTCACATTGAAATCGGCAATGAAATCGGGCACCGGTACGGCCCAAATAAGTCCTAAAGTGACAAAATAGATGCTGGGCACCGCAATGGCATGAATAAGCACATTGGTTTTATTTTGATGGCTTTCGTTATATTGCAGTAATAGCTTTTCAATCGTTCTCATAGCAAATTCCACTTATTGTTATAATAATTGTTTTATTTTTTTGTTGTGAACATCGTATTAACTAATTAGCGTATGGCCTGCTAACAGCGCATTGACGGCATCGTCGTCGCTATCGAATTTCAAGCCATAATAAACAAAGTCTGATTCTAGCTGGTTATTTTTAACAGTGGCATTCAACGTGGCCTCTTTACCATCAGTTGAATAAACTAATGCAATTTTAGTTTCATCAATCATGATTGGCCATTCAGGCTTAAGAGGTAAGGCTATGCGGCAGCCATCGTTAGAAATATCCACTATAATACCGGTCACATGTTCAGACTCAGGAAAAGCTTCACAGGAGACTTTAACCGCAATACCAGGCTGCGCCCGCTTATTGGCACGAAGGCCTATCGATTCGATTCGACGAGGAAAGCTGGTAATCAACAACCCTGAGGGTTTAGCCAATAATTTGAGTACCTTTACCCTAAACGCTATGACCTGCCCGGCATCGCCTTCCAGTACAAAGCGCACTACAACGTCGTTGCCCACCGTCAATAAGTCTCTTACCACTATCCATTTTGCAGAAGTGGGGATCTGGAATATCATGCAGGTGGCCATTTCCATACCTACATAAGCAGTTTTCACCCGCTTAGGTGCCGTTGGTGTTGTAATTTGTAAATCTACCACTGCACCAGGTGGTAAGGCACACAAATTATCGACGTCTTCTCGGTTAAGTTGACTACTTACTGCATTTTCTGACATGTATTTAAGAACATTCTTATTATACTTACGCTAAATGTAACCAATTTTGTGTCGGCTGACAAAACCTTCTCTATCAGGCATGATGTCGCCATATTTTTTATGATACGAATAATTTTTTATAAAGGTCACCATGAATAACGCTTCACTTCACTACCAATTGTCGATTTACTCGTGGCAACAACATTTATTTGATGTAACGTTAACTGTGCCATCTCACGAATCACAAAGCTTATCGCTCACGTTACCGTCTTGGATCCCGGGCAGCTACATGGTAAGAGACTTTGCCAAAAATATAGTGTCGTTAGCAGCTAAGAATACTGAATCTAACGAACCGATTGCATGCGCTAAGTTAGATAAGCAAACCTGGCGAGTCGACACTCAGGGTGAGGCAGTCACTATTACCTATCGGGTGCATGCCAACGACTTATCAGTGCGTTCTGCGTTTATTAACGACGAATATGCCTTTATAAACGGCACTAGTGCATTTCTTAGCGTTGAAGGCTTTGAACAACAACCATGTAAATTACAAATCATTAAACCCGCGGTGGCGAATTGGCGTGCCTATACCAGTATGCCAATGACTGACGATATGCCAGATAGCTGGGAATATGAAGTGGCAGACTTTGCTGAGTTTATCGATCACCCTCTTTATATTGGGGTATGTAACTTTCACAACTTTGAAGTGGAAGGCGTTACCTTCGAGTTGTTATTCTCTGGCAGAAATAACCTCGACATAGAGCGCATTGCCAATGACTTAACCCCAATTTGTAAGCATCACATGCAGTTGTTTGGCGATCCGCAGCCTATTAAACGTTATTTGTTTATGACCTTGTTGGCAGATACTGGCTTTGGTGGTTTAGAACACCGTGATTCCACCGCTCTACTCTTTCCCCGCTTCGACCTTCCCATGGTGGGCGAAAGCGATACCAAAACCGATGGTTACATTACGTTTTTAAGTTTGTGCAGCCACGAACTTTTCCATACATGGCATGTTAAGCGAATTAAACCAGAGGTAATGGTTAAGCCTGATTTGCAAAAAGAAACGTATACCAACCAACTGTGGATTTATGAAGGCTTTACCAGCTTTTATGATGACGTTACCTTAGCGCGTGTAGGCGCTATCAGCCCACAAAAATACTTAGACATTGTGTCGCAAAATATAACGCGCCTGCTGCAAAATGCGGGCAGGTTCAAACAATCGGTAGCAGAAAGCAGCTTTGATGCATGGACAAAATTTTATAAGCAAGATGCCAGTGCTACTAACGCGATTGTTAGTTACTACACCAAGGGCGGCATTATTGCGTTCGGACTAGATTTGTTACTACGTGAAAAATCAAATAATGAAATCAACTTAGATTTGCTAATGCGTCATTTATGGGATCAGTACGGCCGAGACGAAAAAGGCACGCCCGACGATGTCATTGCCACTTTATGTAAGCAAGATTTTGATATTGATATTTCTGACTATCTTGCTGATGTGGTTTACGGTACGAAAGATGTGCCGTTAGAGAATTGGTTGTCGAACATTGGCGTTGAATTACTCACCCGTACTAAAGTATCAGCTGACGATAAAGGTGGCAAAACAAGCGCCGAGGGTATGAAAAGACAATTGGGTGCTAACTGCAAACCTGCCCCGTTAGGGTTAACGGTTACTCAAGTCTTCGAAGGTCTAGCAGCTGCCGACGCGGGTATTATGGTTAACGATATCATTATTGCCGTAAATGGTTTTGTGGTGAACCAAGCGAAATTACAACGTATATTAGATGCAACAAATACCGGGCAAGTTAGCCTTTCACTTATTCGAGATGGCCGATTGTTAACAGGCGATCTTGATATTAGAAATGCACGAGAAGATGTGTGCAACTTTTCAATAGCGGATGAGCGCAAATTTTCGGCATGGTTGGGGCTTAACTAGCGATTCTTAATTAATCTTTATTAATCTTTGCTTATGTAGATTAGCGCTGTTGAAGAATCGCAAATACGTTTGGATACTAGTAGATACAAAAATGGGCTACCGTGTTGGGTAGCCCTTTTAATTTTAAGGCGATGGCCGGAGCCGTTAGCCTTTTTAGGCGTTCCCGCTCTATTCTGGGGTTCCCGCTCTATTCAGGGGTTCCCGCTCTATTCTGGGGTTCCCGACACTACCGTCTGTGGGTCGAGACGCATCTTGCCTAAGTTAATTCGCCAATCTAGGTGTGGCCCCGTTGCTCTACCCGTAGCGCCAATGGTACCAATCTGCTCGCCTTGCGCTACCGTATCGCCAACTTTCACAGTGATAGAGTCTAAGTGAAGGAAAGTAGAAAAGACGCCCATTCCATGGTCAAGAATTAACGTATTACCTGAATAATATAAATCTTCTGCCAAGGTTACTGTGCCTTCAACGGGCGCGGTAACTGGCGCGCCTGTTGGCCCACCTACATCAACGCCAAAGTGTGGCCATTTTGGCACACCATTCAATACACGCTGGCTTCCGTATACGCCGGTTATCGGCCCTTTCGCTGGCCACTCAAATCGGGTAAACAATGCGTCGGCATCGGTTACTTTACTTCGTGCAATCGACACATTAACGTTGTCTTGCCTAATTCTTTCAAGCACGGCTTTTGGCGGTGTCACCATCTTAGAATCAAGCCCATCTATACGTTGAATGTTGTATTCACGTTTAGTGAGGGTAATATCCCGTACTAATGTGGTGCCATCGGGAAGTTCAACATTAAGCGTGTGAGAAAGGCTTGCATCACGAGGAAAACCAAACACGAATTTGCCTTCGCTATTAAGCGCTAATGTTTCTCCATCAAGGGTAACAATTGCATCAGGGGCAACTTGCCCTCTTATCAAACTCCCTTGTGTTAGGGTACCATTTAGCGTTATCCCATCTTGCTGCGCGTGAACAGCAGTTAAACTACCACCCAACAATAGTAAGACTGACATGCCAGCAGAACGTGCTGCGACTTTTAGTGAGTTAATCACACTAGATTGGACAGACTCTACACCCTTAACCCTAGAACTCATTACTACTCCTTTCTCGCACTTTAATCACACTTGATTCGCATCGATGCTGAATTTATAAAGTACTTATGCAGCGCTTGTGCCGTTCTTTTATTCTAAGCTTGCCAATAGCCTTTACCCGATTTTGCCTACCATACTTAAACAAAAATGAAGTAATTAGTCAGACACCATGGCGCCTTTACCCACACCTTCATACGCCACTACTTGGCAATGATTGTTGGGAGTGCGTTTCTTTTGCTCAACTAACAAGTACTGAGCTAAACATTCCACCGTTGAATCTGTAGTGATCACTTCACAATCGGCCTTAGGAATAAGTAACTCAAAATAGCCTTGTGATGATTCGTAAGCAAACGAGAAATAATCGCTAGGGGTAGCGACTGAACCGGTTATTTTGCGATCTTCATACGCTATTTCATCTTCCGTAGTGGCGATATAGATATCGTCCCAACGGTTCGCCCAATAGGCTTGTTCTTGTTCGCTTATTTTACCATCGAGGTAAATATCAATACGAGAGCGATGACCATGCGCTATACGCTGACAGTTTCCGTCGTGCTTTTTTAACCCATGGGTATAATGATAAAACGGCGACTCTATAACTTCGGTACGCAGCTTTAAAGTTATGTTATCAACGTTTTCTGGCAAGTGGGTGGCAAGCACCTCTTTTAAGTAAACGCTCACCGATTCCATGGTAACCACATCTGAATACAAAAAGGCATAGGCTTCTGCTGGACAGCGAAGCATGATTTCTCGGCTGTCTTCACAAGTAAAGCGCACTTCAACCTGTTCATTCACGTCATCGTGAATAACTGTTGCGCCCGCATATTCTGCTGGCACAAGCAATTTATGATCGACATATTCATCAATCAGTCGTTTAAGATCTTTTTTAACAATACCAAAATCCTGAACCATACTTTCTTCGTTAAGTTCACCGGTTAGGATTACATCGACAATCCAGCTTTCACCTACCATACCGCGCTTAGGGCAAAGGTAAGAAAAGTCCATTACTGTCAAATCGTTTACAAATAGTTGCATGACACCCTTGTATCGTGTTCGTTTTCTGTTGTTAGTATACGTTTTTTACGTGTTAAACGCAGTGATTAGTCCATAGAAGATTGGCGATTAAGCTGATCTTTTAAATTAGGGGGTATACCACGAATCGTTAAGGTATCGGTGGCAGGGTCGTAAAATACCCGATCGCCCATCAATTTGCGCTCAAAGCTTACCGATACGCCGCCGCCCTGCCCCGTAAATTTCGCGAGTTGTTTTAGCGCAGCGGGATCTGGCTGAATTTCTTTTTCAAGCGGTACTTCCATAGACTGAGTAAATGAAGAAAAGTTGCTGCTAGTTTCTTCGTTTGAAGGCAGCCTATTCGCCAACTCATCTACCGACAAGCTTTCGCCTGCGTCTATTTTTTCTTTGAAATACGTTTTCACTTCTTCACGGTGCTGGTGTTGCTCTTGCGGGTCTAACGACTCACTGGCCAAGTAGGCATCTACAGATGAAATCAGCTGCTTGTTTTGCTGCTTTACATCAACCAACTCTTCGCAGCCAACAAATTGCATAAAGAAGTCAGAAACTTTACGGCCCATACGACCTTTTATAAAGCTGACATAACGCTGTTGTTCTGGTTGTATATCCCATTGGGTTAAGTCGATGCGAACCGCGAGTTGCATGCGCGCCAAATCTAGATGCTCTCGAGCAGACAAATCCAGTGAATTGGTTACTTCAACGTGAGATCGCGTATTTAACAGTGCAATCATCAAATATTGCGTCGCCAAAAACTCATACTGGCAAAAAATAAGAAACCCCGTTTCTACAGTGCCCGTATCTATTAACGTTTTCACTAATCGCTTAGTGGCTGATAACGAAAAGCTATGAAATGCTTCTTCTAAATTGTCGCCGCCCGCTTTTTTCTGCGCTAGGTAGTTTTTTAGACCTTCGGAAAACTCTGCAACGTTATCAGTGTTTTCTTCATCACTTTGCGAAACAAAGTGACCAACTCCTTTGCCCGGCTTGGCATTAAAGCTGTGGTTGATTTGGTGTGCCAGAAGCTCAATTTCTGGCGTTACTGCCAAACAATTGTCACGAGGGATAGCTTCTATTTTATCCTCGTTATTAACGACTAAACGGTGTACAACAAAGTGATGAATCAGTGCACTCATAGCGATTAGGGTGTCCTGTTGCTTAAAAAATGTCAGAAAAACTAACGGAATTGCGGGATTTTAGAATGAATGATTGTTATCACTCAAACAACGATTATAATCATTTTACGAGTAAAACCATTCTTTTTATCAAAGAAATCATGAAAAAGAGGCGTAACAGTGCCCCAGAACAGTCGTTATACCAATGCTGAATTTGAAACCTTAATGAATAAAGTCATTCTAACCCTCGAAGAAAACGATGCGGGGAGAGATTTATCGCTAATGGTATTAGGTAATGTGATTACCCATATTTTACAGACTCAGGTTAGTCCTGACAAACGCGAAGCCATGGCAGATCAGTTTGCTAATGTGCTCAAGAAGAGTGTTCAAGGTTAAGTAGGCTTTTTTATGATTTTAGCCGAATCTCCTCGCCGCCAGCGAGTGACGAAACTAGTTAATTGGGGCCATTGGTTCGCGCTAGCGAATATACTAATAGCCATTGTTATTGCATCAATTTTTGTTTTTTCTTCACCCATGCCAGGCACGGGCGTGGGCACGCTTTACTTACTGACCAATTGGTTGGGCCATATTGGCTTTATGACCTTTTTTGGCTTTGTCATTTTTATTTTGCCTTTATGCTATTTAGCCACCAACCCAAGGGCAATTAAAGCCAGTGCGTCTATTATTGCAGCGGTTGGGCTTGCCTTGTTAGCATTCGATGCGTTGTTATTTAATCGCACTGGGTTTCATATCAGCTTTCACGCTGCTGACTTGCTTAAAACCGAAGCACAAACACAAATTAGTGAGTTCTACTGGCAACAGTGGGCCTATTTATTCATGCTGTTTTTAGTATGGCTAGGCTTTCAGCTTGTGCTTGCCAATGCCATATGGAAAAGAGTTGAGCGCTTTTCACAGCATAAAATTGGCGTACCGGTAGCCAGCTTTTTCGTGGTGTGCTTTGTCACCAGCCATGCGGTGCATGTATGGGCCGATGCCGAACTGTATCAGCCTATCATCAAGCAAGATAATATGTTCCCGCTGTCGTATCCGGCTACCGCTAAAACGACTATGTCCCGTTATGGGTTGCTTGATTTAGCCGCTTATGAAGAGCGTAAACAGCTGCAGTTTAATACTGATATTCATAATATTAACTATCCTGCGGAACCGGTTTATTGCTCTATAGATTCCGGTATAAACATGACAGTGATAGTGCAGATTGATGATGCCCCTATTTCTGGTATCGACACACTTGGGCTTAATGCGTTAGAAAACTATCATTCTACCGCCAGTAGTTTACGAGGGTTGATTACTACCACCTTGTTTGGTGTGCCAGAAATTTACCAAGACTCATTAAGCCAAAAACGCCCTGTGCTACTAGCCTTGCCGGTTGGTCTAGGAATGCCTGTCTCTACTCATTTTGATGAAAGTTTGCCTGACGATTTGTTTAAAAGTTATCGCCAGCCCCTTTCCAACAATCACAATGGCTTACACATAGCATTTTTACCTGCATCTGTGATTGAGGGCTATGTGACGCAAGATATGCTGCAGTCCAACAAGGTGATGATTGCTACCGGTTACGGTAATGAGAGTTCACAAGGCATGCTGTACAATAACATGTCGCTAAGTGCTGATATTGCGAGCACTGAAGATCTGGCGCCAACGATTATGAATGCCCTTGGATGCGCAGCTCCTACTACCTTCTATTCCACAGGTCAAAACTTGTTGAACCCTAGTCGTAAATGGCTAGTAAGTACCTCTGGTGAGCGTATTGTAGTGTTCCATAATGGAAAACGTACTGATGTGTTAAGCAACGGAAGTTATGAAATTACTGATGTTGCTACAGGCAAGCGCAGCAATGCTCCGCTTAACGTTGATTTATTGAGTCAAGCCATCAAACACTTATCTCGGTTTTCTAATCAAAACTAAGATGTTAAAGGCGCCAAATTAGGCGCCTTTTTTGTATCTTTTCAAATTCTTTTTTATTCCACACCCAATGTAAATGCTGATTGAGTACTGCACGGTTTTCTCTTCAATCTAGGTACCCTCATCATGAACGGTTTAACTGTTAGCTGTTAGCTGTTAGCTGTTAGCTGTTAGCCAGCATGAAGCTAAAATGCGATCTATACGCTACTAGGCACAGGTATATCATTCAAAGAAGTGACTTGTGTAACATTTTCTAATTCAGCATTGGGCGGCGGGGCTTTGCTAGAAACATAATAACAGTGAGATAAACTGACTTCTTGCCCTGCCTGTATATCTCGCCAACTGTCACCAATCATGATACTTAAAGGTAGTGAAATAGAATGTTCTTCTGCGGCCTGTATTAGCATGCCCGGATTAGGTTTGCGGCACGCACACTGTTTTTTGTAAGTGCCAATGCCATGTTCTGGATGATGAGGACAAAAATACACAGAAACTTTACCAATTCCGGCTTGGTAAAAGTCTTGCTGAACAGCGCTCATCAATGCCTTGAAATCATCTTCAGAATACAAGCCTCGTGCAATGCCCGACTGATTGGTAACGATGATAATTTTATAGCCTGCATTTTCAAAACGCGTTATTAGCGAGAATATGCCGTCTACATATTCAAAATCTTCGTAGTGGCCCACATAACCATGATCGACATTTACAATGCCATCACGGTCTAAAAATAAGGCTTTAACAGTGTGTGAACCCATGTTGTGCTATCTCTTCAACTGCATTCAAGCGGTTTCTGGCATTTTTAGCCAAGCTTGAACACGAAAATCAACGGTGACGTGGTTTAGCTTTTCAACAATGACAGCCAATCTATCCGGAGGTAAACGCCAGTAATAAGGCGTCATTTTTATCAACGCGATTTTTTGTTCATCGTTATCGAAATGCAAAGGGTAATTGACGGTTTCATCCAAAGTTTGTTCAAAACCCACCCGCTGTTCTTTTTCTACAGCATGTTTTGCGGGGTTGTCGTATACCAGCGACTTTAACTCGAACAAATGCATGGGTGCAGGGTCCACGGTAAGCAAGAGCCCACCCGCTTTTAACACCCGTGCATACTCTTCACTGCTACCGGGGGCAAAAACTTGAATTACAACATCTTGCGTATTTGATTCAATGGGCAAATCAAAGCTACTGGCTACCACAAATTGCTGCGGTTTATACGCTTTTGCTGCTAATTCCACTGCAATTTTCGCGATATCACTACCACTGCCAGATGTGTTAATACCGTTGGCTTCTAAACCGGTTACTAGGGCGTTTAAATAACTCCCTTCCCCGCACCCTGCATCGTAGATCGCAAGTTCTGCTTTCTCATTAATACTGGTATTTCCACTCTTACGGGTGCCGATGTAATACTGCGCCACTATATCGGTCATGCGTTGCTTTAATGGCCCATAACCATTGAGGTCGTGGAACTCTCTTCGAGCGCGAACCATACTTTTGTCGTCACCAGGTGACTTAGAGTTTTTAAATTGTACGGGAAGAAGGTTAACGTAGCCTGCTTTCGCTTTGTCAAAACTATGGTTATTGCTGCATTGAATGACCGAGGCGCTAATATCGATTGGGCTTCGGCAAAGTGGGCATTGCCACATAAAAAAGAGTCCACTGTAAACTGTCTAATACTGGCAGCGAGTTTATCAAACTTCGCTGCCGGTGTCGTGACTGCTTCAGCCTTGATACTAGGTTGTGAAAGTGTTTAAGGTAAAGTAAGGCTCACACAAAAAAGCGTGGCTATAAATCAGCCAATGGATGGGCTTCATTGGTCCAGGGCGAGTCAAAGAAGGATGCAACCACCTCTTCTGGCACATCTTCCACTCTCTTGTATTTCCATTTAGGCGATAAATCTTTTTCTATTAGCAATGCACGTACGCCTTCCTGAAACTCTCCGTGTTGACCACAGCGACAAGACATAATAGCCTCCATACGAAAGCAGTCAGCTAAAGACAACTCGGCCCCACGTTTGCACTCTTCAAATACTAAATGCGCCGTTATAGGTGACCCTTTAGCCAATGTAGATTGGGCCCGACTTAACCACTTATCTTCGCTTACATCTGCTGATAATAAATTATTCACCACATCGGTTACATTATCGGGTTCACACCATTTCTCGATAACGGATCGGTGAGACTCTACATTTGTTACAAGCTCATTTTCTGGCGTGTTAAGGCCGTTTAAAATAGTGGTAACTTGCCCGTTAAGTGAATCGGTTTCATCATCGAGTTTCCACGAGTAACTCTGAAGAGCGTCAAACATGGCGGGTTGTTGATCAGACGCCACTAATACATCAGCTAATTCTACGTAACAGGCGTCTGAGCCATTCATTTGTGCGCCAGTAAGTCCTAAGAAAAGGCCAGTTTTGCCTGGTAAGCGTGGCAGAAAATAGCTGCCTCCTACATCAGGATACAATCCAATGGTTATTTCAGGCATAGCAAGACGAGACGTTTCGGTGACTACGCGATGGCTTGCACCACAGATTAATCCCATTCCACCGCCCATAACGATACCAGAGCCCCACACAATAATGGGTTTGGCGTAATGATGAATTGTATAATCGAGGGTATATTCGGTACGGAAAAAGGAAGCTAGAAAATCAGGAATTTCGCCATTCGATTCAAGCATTGCGTTGTACATAGAGACAATATCGCCACCAGCACAAAATGCTTTTTCCCCTGCCGCTTTTAATACGACACAAACAAGATCGCTTCTATTTTCCCATGCTTGTAGTGCGTCTAATAACAAACTCGCCATTTCTAAATCTAACGCATTTAGGGCTTTGGGCTTATTTAGGGTAAGCACGCCCATCGTATGCCCTGACTGTGTTGGGATTTCTTCAACAATCACTACAGATTTTGTATGTTCCACTTTTTACTCCTTGTAGCATCAACTCTTCTTTTTCATCAAGCCTGTTATCACAGAACGCTATTTTCATCGCTTAGCAAACGCCTACCGATGATAACTCGCATAATTTCGTTTGTGCCTTCCAATATTTGATGTACCCGTACATCTCTTACGTGACGTTCTAACGGATATTCTTTGATATAGCCGTATCCACCATGCAACTGTAACGCGTCGTTACACACCTTAAAACCTACATCTGTGGCAAATCGTTTCGCCATTGCGCAATAGGTACTGCTATCAGCATGTTTACTATCAAGCTTACTAGCTGCCATTCTCACCATTTGACGGGCAGCAACCAATTCAGTTGCCATATCTGCTAATTTGAATTGCAACGCTTGGAAAGTAGCAATGGGTTTTCCAAATTGCTCACGTTCAGTGAGATACTGCCTGGCCACATTAAGCGCTTGTTGCGCCGTTCCTATGGAGCATGTTGCTATATTAATTCGCCCACCATCTAACCCCTGCATAGCCATTTTAAAACCTTGGCCTTCATCACCTAAACGACACGACGCATCAACCTTCACGCTGTCAAAAGTAATCATTCTGGTTGGCTGTGCATTCCAGCCCATTTTCTCTTCCGCTTTACCGTAAATAATACCGTCGGCATCAGCGGGAACAGCAAACGCACTGATCCCTTTTGGGCCGTCACCACCGGTTCTTGCCATTACCACTAATACGTCAGTACTGCCTGCGCCCGATATAAACACTTTTGCGCCGTTGAGCACATAGCCATTATCTACTGGCGTAGCTTTAGTTTTCAATGAAGCAGCATCTGAGCCAGCACCGGGCTCGGTTAAGCAATAAGAAGCCAGTTTTTCCCCTGATACAAGTACTTCACACCATTGCTTTTTAGTCGCTTCTTGGCCCCAAGTAGCAATCATCCACGTGGCCATGTTGTGAATGGTCAACATGGCAGTGGTGGTAGTGCACCCCATGGAAAGCTGCTCAAAAATAATAGATGCATCAAGGCGCGATAATCCCAGCCCGCCTTCTGATTCAGGAGTATATAAACCACAAAAACCTAGTTCACCCGCTTTTTTAATGGCCTCGACGGGAAAGTGATGGTCTCTGTCCCATTGTGCAGCATGGGGTGCAAATTCCTGCATCGCAAATTGACGAGCGGTTTCTTCAAAGGCGAGTTGATCATCTGAAAGGTCGAAATTCATATTGCTTGCCCTTCTGGGTAATAAATTGATAATTTGTTATGAACTGTATCAACTAGAACACAGCCATTGGGTAGACAGTCTCAAATACAGTATCTAACAACTTACCTTCACGTAAACGTAAATATCAAAAATAAATAAAGTTAATGTAAAATAATTGTGACAAATATAGTGATGCATTAACCCGTTTTTCAGCTCCCCTTGTCTTAAAATAATAAATAAAGACATATAGTTAGAAAGTTAACCTTACGGCTAATGCACTTTACACCCAGCGCTGATAAGCTATGTTTATTAAAACACTACTATATTGACACCTCTTGGATTATCGGATTGCTATTGTTGAAGATAACGCGACTGCGCGCACCACATTGCGGGGGCACCTTCTGCCCATTGCAAAATTAAACGTGAGCAGTTTTGGTTCAGGTGTAGAACTTAAGTCGGCGTTACGTAAACAGCATTTCGAACTCATTATTATGGACTACCACTTAGGCCAAGGAAGAACGGGAGTGGAATGGGTGCAAAGCCTTAAAGAATCAGATTTTATTCGCCCTAGCACCGGCTTTATTTTTCTAACCTCCGATCGTTCTCCGCAAACCATCGGCCGCATAATGGATTTGCAACCTGATGCGTTGCTTATAAAACCTTACACAATTGCCTCGTTGTCTCGTCAAATTAAGCACTATTTGAGCTATCGCAAGTATATTGAGCCCGTGTTACGGGAAATGGATAACAAACAACGCCCTTCTGCTATCACACTGTTACGTAAAAAATTGCGAGAAGGCGTACCACCAAGGCTAGCGTCTGATGTAGGTAAACTTTACGCCAAACTCTTGTTTGAAAACGAAGATATTTTACATGCGATGCGTGTATATGATGATGTACTCACGCGTTCAGATAAAGTACTTTGGGCACAGTGGGGCAAAATTAGGTGCCAATATGCGGCGGGACTATGGCCCGATTGCCAAGACGAACTTAGTGGTATGGTAACTTCAACCCTAGCGCGAGACAGCGCGTTTGAATGGCTTGCCTCTCTATCTTTTGAGCAAAAGTCGTATGAGCAAGTAGAGACCTATTTAAGCCAGATAAAGTTCAGCGATCTTAGTTTACCCGCTGCTAGGTTAAAATCTCTCGCGTATCAAAAACAGGACAAGGTGGTAGAGGCTATAGATCTGCTCCAAAAAAAGCGCGCTATGCATCGAAGTGCCAGAGACAGATTTAACGATTTCACCTTCGAATTGGCGGAGTTTTACTTATTGCTAGCAGAAGAAGCGCCTAGTACCAATCGAGAAGAAAGCTTAAGCCAAGCTCGTAAGTTAGTTGGCTTGGCAGGTCGCAGTCAAAGTGATCGCCAAGTATTGCAAAAAAGAGACTACCTACTGGCCTTTTCAGCCATTTTAGAAAGCGAAGATCAAAAAGCCGCTCACTTACTTGAAAGTGACTACATGGATGATTACTTGCGTACCGAGCCTTCGATGCTAGTGATTGCCGCAAAAGTACATCATGGTTTGGGCGAGGAAGGTAAAGCTAGCCAATTACTTGCCCTTGCAAAGCAGAAGAATGCCGAGCTGCAGATCATCTCAGAGCAGGTTGCTAACGACGATCTTATTTTTAGTGGTGGTGAGCGCCTGGGCCTTAATCATGACCAGGCAGTTATGCTAAATGAAACCGGTACACAGTTGTTTATGAACAAACAATACTTGCCGGCAATGAAACATTTCTATGATGCATTGAATTTATCGCCAGAAACGGCAGCATTCGGGCTTAATTTATTGCAGTGCATGATTGAATCAGACACCGCCGTTTATCGCAAATACGGAATTCGCAAACTGCTTCGTGTTATTGCTGATATGGCACTTTCAGATAGTAATCATCATAGGCTCACCCAATTAAACCTAACGGCCCAAGCTAATGCAGAAAAGCTAATAGCCCCTGCTATCAACGAAGACAACAAGCACCATTAAACGTTAGGTATAAACTGACCAAGTGTGCTCATACCGATGGTATGTTATTTCAAACGCATTAGTAGGCTTGATGTATCCCAGCGATGGCCACCCATTTTCTGAACGTCGCCATAATATTGGTCGACCAAGGCCGTTAGCGCTAATGTTGAACCATTTCGACGCGCTTCATCAAGGGCAATAGATAAATCTTTTCGCATCCAATCTACCGCAAAGCCATAATCATAATGGTTTTCGAGCATGGTAGACGCACGATTTTCCATTTGCCAAGATTGTGCAGCGCCTTTACTAATGACATCAATCACCGCTTTACAATCTAATCCTGCTTTTTGACCAAAATGAAGTGCCTCCGCTAGCCCTTGAACAATACCGGCAATGCAAATTTGGTTCATCATTTTTGCTAACTGGCCACTACCACTTTCACCTAGCAATTGACTGTGTCTAGCATAAGCAGAAAAAACAGCTTCAGCACGGTCAAAAGCCTGTTGTTCGCCTCCCACCATAACGGTAAGCAAACCATTTTCAGCACCGGCCTGGCCGCCTGACACTGGTGCATCTAAAAAGGCGATAGACTGCTTTTGACATAGTGAAAACATTTCACGCGCTACTTCTGCCGACGCGGTAGTGTGATCTATCAGTAGTGTACCCGGCCCCATCGTACCTAAGGCTTGGCTGGCAACGTCTTTAACATCGTTGTCGTTACCTACGCACATCAACACTATATCAGCATCTTTTGCGGCTTCTGCTGGGGATAGGGCAAGGGCGCCCTGAAACTCTTTAACCCACTTATCTGACTTCGCTTTTGTGCGATTATAAACAGTAACATCGAAGCCTGATTTTGCTAGATGCCCTGCCATGGGGTAGCCCATCACGCCAAGCCCTAGAAAACTGACTTTTATCGATGCATTATCGATAGGTGAATCTACAGATGAAGACGTTGTAGTTGTATTATTTGACATAGTGTAACTCTCTTCATAACTGATTATACTGAAGCGAAGTGTAACAAACTTTCTGATAACTAAAACAAAACAATAACTAAAATAAAGAG
This sequence comes from Alteromonas sp. KS69, assembly GCF_003989595.1. Taxonomy (NCBI): domain Bacteria; kingdom Pseudomonadati; phylum Pseudomonadota; class Gammaproteobacteria; order Alteromonadales; family Alteromonadaceae; genus Alteromonas; species Alteromonas sp. KS69. The sequence continues at coordinate 115,116 of NZ_PYHU01000008.1, forward strand.
AAGCGCTATGAGCATATATACTCACCAAGTGGTTAGAAACAATGGCGAAGCTATTGCTATGTCAGACTTTAAAGGCAAAGTATTACTTATCGTTAATACCGCCAGTAAATGTGGTTTTACTAATCAATATGAAGGTTTAGAAAAACTCTATAAAGCATATAGTCCGAAGGGCTTCGAAATATTGGCATTTCCTTGCGATCAATTTGGTCACCAGGAACCGGGCTCAGATGATGATATTGCTCAATTTTGTAATATGAACTTTGGTGTTTCTTTTCCATTATTTAAAAAAACTGACGTTAATGGAACGCAAACCCATCCTCTTTACGTTGAATTAAAATCACAAGCACCTGGTTTACTTGGCTCTAAACGCATAAAGTGGAATTTCACTAAGTTTCTTGTCGATGCTAACGGAAACGTGGTTAAGCGTTACGGCCCAACCACGAAGCCGAGTGAAATAAGTAATGATATTGATGGACTCTTGAAAGCCTAAATTATTAACGTTTGATGAAGAGGGAGTGCAGTGTAATGAAAGTCGCGTTTTTTAGTGCCAAGCCTTATGAAGAAACTGTTTTTAAGGCAGCAGCCTTGAGCTTAGAAAAAGCCTTGAGCGTAGAAAAAGCCGAGGGCATTCCCCCTATTTCCTTTACTTATTTCCCTCATCAACTCACCGCTGAGACTGCCTTGCTTTGCCAAGGCTACGATGCAGTCTGTGTTTTCGTCAATGATGAACTTAACGCGAAAACTTTATATATTTTGCATGAGGCTGGCATCAAGCATATTGCCCTACGCTGCGCCGGTTTTAATAATGTTGATATCGCAACAGCCCATGAACTCAATATCAGCGTATCGAGAGTACCTGCCTACAGCCCGGAAACCGTGGCTGAACACACGTTAGCACTCATTCTTACCCTAAATCGCAAGACACATAAAGCCTATAACAGGGTAAAAGAAGGTAACTTTGAATTAAGCGGTTTACTGGGTTTCACTTTACACAACAAAACAGTAGGCGTGATAGGTACAGGGCGTATTGGCCAATCGGTGATCCGAATTTTGAAAGGCTTTGGTTGCAATGTCTTATGCTACGACCCCTACCCTAATGAGCAACTTAAACAAGAAGGCGTAGTTTACACGTCACTTGAATCGCTTTTTAGCCAAAGCCACATTGTTACTCTTCACTGCCCGCTTACTGAGCAAAGCTATCACCTTATCAATGAGTCGAGTATTGCCCTAATGCCCAAAGGCGCCATGCTGATAAACACATCACGTGGCGGATTGATTGATGATAAGTCGGTAATCAATGCGCTAAAAAGTGGGCATTTAGGGTATGTAGGTTTAGATGTTTATGAGCGAGAATCAGAGTTGTTTTTCAGTGACCACTCACAAGATATTATTCAAGACGACGTATTTCAGCGCTTACTCACGTTTCCCAATGTATTGGTAACTGGGCATCAAGGCTTTTTCACCAAAGAGGCTTTGAGTGAGATTGCCACCATTACCCTAGATAACTTACGCTTCTTTGCCGGTGACTCTAGCCTGAACGTTAACAACAATATGGTTCAGCACATAACTTAAGGGGCTTATTTTAAGAGGCTTGGCTTAACGGGTTAAAGCTAATGAGCATAGAATCAAGCACAACGCTTAAAGAAAATAGTAGAAAAGTAGCAATATTTGCTACTTTTCCAACACAAGATGGAAGTACTTTCCTAACCACATAAACGGTTCTGTTTGGTTATAGGTTCGTTCTAGGTTTACCAACCCTTCAAACTGGGTAGTTTGATGTTCTGGGTTCTTCAAGTAATCATGAAAACATCGTATGCCAGTTTTCGCTTTTACCGTAAAACCAATAGACTCACAAAAATCGCTGGCTTGTTTAGCCGGTAACGGATTTTTAGGGTTAAGGCGAACTTGGTTCCTGACTTTCATACCTTGCGCAATGTAATCAAAATTACCGTAAATGGCGTTAGTCATTAAGTTTGCATCACGGTTAAAAAAACTCAGGCTTAATATTGCCCCTTTACGCATGTTGTCATAGAGAAACTGAATAGCTTGGTAGGGCTCATTCAACCATTCCAATACCGCATGGCACACTATAAAATCAAAGTCTTCCATATTTTGAATATCTAACAAATATTGATGTTGAATACTCACGTTTGGAAACGTTTTTAAATTGTCTTTGGCATGAACTAATACATCTTCTGATCCATCAGTTAACAGTACACTATGTCCTAGCGATGCCAAGTGAGCGGCCATCACACCTGTGCCGCCCCCCACTTCTATCACCTTTTTAGGCTGTATGTTGTCTGATACTTCAACAAAAGGCACTAACGCCTCACAAAGCATAATTTGCCTAAGTTTCCCTTTTGTCGTGCCATAGATGTTATCGGCAAATTTTGCGGCTATACCGTCAAAAATATGATCTGATTTTTCTGTCATGCTGGGTTTGGAATATCAATAAAAGATACGTCGAGGTTAAACTCGATTTGAATGTGCTCACCTAATGCCTTCACGCCGTAGCGTTCAGTGGCATGATGACCCGCCGCAAAAAAGCTAATACCCATTTCACGCGCCGTATGAATAGTTTGTTCAGACACTTCACCGGTAATAAACGCATCTACCCCTGCCGCAACAGCTTGTTCGATAAAGCCTTGACCTCCGCCTGTACACCAAGCAACGGTTTTAATAGCTTTATTATCATCACCTTCCGCTAATACAGCTCGTCCTAACTTATCAGCTAATAGCTGCTGTAGGTCATGCTGAGACATTGGGCTTTCGAACTCCCCTTGCATAACCACACCCGTAGGTTTTACGCCGCTTAGGGCTCGCACATTGTCAATATTAAGCAGTGTCGCAAGCTGTCGGTTATTCCCAAACTCGGGGTGAACATCTAACGGTAGATGGTATGCGTATAAATTAATATCGTGTTCAAGTAATGCCTGAATGCGCTTTTTCTTCATGCCGGTAATTGCTTGCGACTCGCCTTTCCAAAAATAGCCATGATGCACCACGATGGCATCGGCATTTTCTGCAATGGCGGCATCAATCAAGGCTTGTGAGGCCGTAACCCCTGTTACTACACGTTGAATTTCTGGCTTGCCTTCAACTTGCAGACCATTAGGGCAGTAGTCGCTGATCTCATGGGCTCTAAGTGTGCCATCTAGATAGCGTTTAAGTTCAAGGTTACTTACTGACACAAACACTCCGGTTAACTGTTATACAATCAGTTCAACAATCATGTTGAACCTATAGAATTGTTAAGCATTATACTAATTTTGAACGACTACTGCCGTCCTTTCTTTTTACACACGCCAGCTACCATTCCCCGGTCTTATTTAAAATTTCCGTAATGGACTTTGCAATTTCCCAGCGCGGTGTATCACTTGAGTTACTCAGTATAATTATTGCGTTTTTACTGTCTGGATATGTAAGCACTAGCGATTTGTACCCACGAACACTACCTGGATGCCTCGCGACTTTCCCATATTCATTCTCATAAACCTGCCAACCTAGTGCCATGTATATTTCACCCCACGTGGTTTTTACTTGTGGCACTAACATCGCATCGAAGGATTGCTTATCTAAAATGACAGGAGCGTGGTTAAGCGTGAGCGTAAGCCATTGGCTTAAATCGTATACATTAGCAATGACGCCTTCACTGGGGTTAAAAGCTAAGTCATAGGGTCGCTGCTCAAGCTTGTCTATTAACTTTCCCCTGTAGGTTGGGTGCGTTTCAGCGAAATTTTCATTTGAGCCATCATAAAAATGACTTTTTCTGATTTTTGCTGGCTTAAAAATATTGTCATAGATGAAAGCGTCATAGCGCTGACCACTAACTGAGAGAATGATCTCACCCAACAGATTATAATTAGTGTCACTATACACAAAGCTGTGACTTTCAGACTCTTCGGGGACAGCGCCTCTCACCAATTCTAAATAACGCTTCAGCGATCTACCTTGTTTAACACTCACAGGCCTAATAACGTCCGTTAAGCCTGAAGAATGGGTGAGTAATTGCTTTATAGTAATTTGAGATTTTTCAAGCTGGGGGATGTATAAACCCACTTCGTCATCGAGGCTTAATTTTCTTCGCTCTACTAATTTCATTATGGCTTGCGCGGTGAAAAGTTTAGAAATTGACGCAGCCCTGAATAGCGTTTTATCCGTTGTGGGCTTGGTTAACTTCTCATCTAGGTAGCCGAAACCTTCAATATAACTGACTTTGCCGGCAGTAATGACCGCGACTGCCATTGCGGGAATAGCAGACTCAACTCGAACTTCGTCCAAGTACTGTGTCAGCTCCTTATGACTGTCTGGTTCGCCAGAAATAGCATTTACGGAAAAAACGAATAGGATTGAAATAGCTAATTTACGGTATATAGACCCAAACGCGTATTCAATATTCACAAAGGGCTTCCCTACTCACAGCCAAAATTAAAAGTAACTTCGGCTATGCCTTTTTAAATTGAAAGTAGAGGTTGATTCACGATGAAGGTAAAGGACGTAGTTACCAGAATTTTAATACGTCTGCTGCCAGATAACCTACACCTATGCCAAAACACATCATAGAAATCGTTCTAATGAACTTTAAAAACTTTGATGCATCATATATTTGCTTACCTTTGAGTAGTGAATCAATTATATGATCCTGCCCCGTAATCGACAAAATAATGGAAGCCACAAAAAAACCGAGGGAGACATAAAGATCTTTATCTGCTTCTATGGCTTTCAATTGAACAAGAACGACGATTGCACCAATAGCAGCAGAAGATAACCACGCATATTGTTTTAGTAATTCAAAATGTAATTCTGTGGTAAGGGTCTCATTTTTGATTTTATTCTGTTGGGCTGAATCTAGTTCCGGTTTTTCTTCTAATTCCGATGAATCCATTATAAACATCCAATTTTAATGTAGATCTACCCTCATTGATGAGGCTAATAATACTTTTGCAGTATTCTTACAGGAAATGAATCAAGAGCGTTTCATTAGTTGCGTTTAATTTAACGACTTTGTCTAGCAGGTTCAAACGTATCATATCTTGGCAGCGCAGCATCTAAGTTGTCCCAGTTTGCTTTTGACGTAACAAAGTTGTGAGAGATGGGTCTTTCTGAAATATCTGAATCTACAATACCAAGCCGAATTCTCAGCTTTTCAGGATTAGCTGCATTTGAACTATAAATGGGTGATGCACAGGTCGAGCAGAAATGTCTATTTTTGCCTGGTTTAAACTCGTATGTAGCAAGTTTCTTCTGTGGGTCTATTAGGCGGAATTCGTTAGCATTGATAAAGCCATTGGTGGCATAGGCAGTGCCACTATTCTTTCTACAAAGTGAGCAATGACAATGAATGATGTCATCTATCGAGCCTAAAATCTCGACGCTTATTTCGCCGCACAGACAGGTTCCGTAATACATATATATACTTCCTTTTACCTAATCCCTATCTAGAATGCATGTTATCCAATCTCGGTAACTTAACACTCTGGCCTCATTTTTTAGTTATTTTGTGAAATGTTGCCAGCAACGCCTTGTGCTACAAAGGGTACTAGGTGACTGATCACCTCTTCAATGTCCACATGCTTGTGAAAATCCGACTCAGCGATTTCTGTTAACGCTCGGCTTGAAGCCATTGAGAAGACAAAACTTCCCATTGCAAAGTGCAAGCGCCAGAAAAGCGCTTCTTGAGGAAGGTCGGGTAAGCATTGTTGAATAGCGTCAACCAAGGCTCTAATTGTTTCGCCGTAGTCGGTCATAATGAAACGGCGCAAGTGTCCTTGGGTTTCGTTATACCCTCGACCCAATAGCTGAACAAATATGGCTGTACCCGACGGTCTTAACACATTGAGTTTCAACATAGGAGGAATGAGTGCATACAACAAGGTAGCAACACCTTCGCTTCCGGAAGATACCTTATTGTTGGCAAGGCAGGTATTCACTTCGGGCATCAAAATATCGAAATACCTTTTTAGCACTGCCTGGATAAGGTTTTTCTTACTACCAAAGTGATAATTGACTGACGCTAGATTAACCTCGGCTCGAGTCGTAATCTCGCGCATCGATGTCTGCGTGAACCCTTGCTCTGAAAAGAGCAGTTCAGCAGCATCTAAAATATCAGCTTTAGTTTGCTTCGCCATTTTTTATTTTTCTTTAACCTAAGTCTCATCACACCCGTTCCTGCGTGTGAAAACGACTCGGAACGGGGTAAAAAGGTTACGCATAACCACAAAGGAATTCTGTAACCTATTATTTTATATTAATTATTCTTAAAACCAGTGCCTTGCTTTGTTCCAAGTCTGCATGACTACGCGTTCAGCAACAGCTGCAACCGACAGCCCTAGCTTTTCTGCTACATTCTTCTTCAACGAGTACTTAACCTTAAATATTTCGCGCTCTGGAAAGTGCGACAAAATGTAATCGTCTGACGTTGAAAGCGCATCAACCAAGCCTAGTTCTTTGGCTTTAACACCAGGCCAATATTCACCCGTTGCCACTTTCTCAATGTTCATTTCAGGGCGCTGGCTATGAACGAAGTCTTTAAATAACGTGTGAATTTCTTCAATCTCTTCTTTAAATTTTGCGCGCCCTTCGTCATTATTTTCACCAAACACGGTAAGCGTACGTTTGTATTCACCTGCCGTATGTTGCTCAAATTCCACATCGTTCTTCTTCAATAATTTATTGAAATTTGGCAATTGCGCTAACACACCAATTGAACCGATATAGGCAAATTGTGATGCTAACAATTTATCTGCCACACAAGCCATCATGTAACCGCCACTGGCCGCTACTTTGTCTACCGCGATAGTTAACGTTAGGCCTTTTTCTTTAATGCGCTGTAACTGCGAAGCCGCTAGTCCGTAACCATGTACCACACCACCGCCACTTTCTAAGCGCACAAGTACTTCATCTTCTTTGTTAGCCACACATAAAATAGCGGTGATCTCTTCACGTAAGTGCTCAACTTCGTTCGCATCCATAGAGCCTTTAAAATCGATGACGAATAAACGCGACTTTTCTTCTTCATCGTTCGCTTTTTTACTTTTGTTTTTGGCTTTATCTTCTTTCTTCTGCTTTTTAGCCAATTGCTTCAATGCTGCTTTGTCGAGCAACACTTGCTTCGCGTAATGGGTAATGTCTTTTAATTGCTCTGAAAGAGAGATTATTTCTAACTGACCTTTACCCTGTTTCTGCTTACTAGCAACGCCAACGATGGTCGATACCACGATAATAAACGCGATAACTAAGGTAACGGCCTTAGCCACAAATAAACCGTATTCGTACAAAAACTCCAAACCTATCTCCTAGTACAAAATAAAAGGGTCTGTTATCAGACCCTTCTTAACGACCTTATTGTCCTAAATAGAACTTACATTAAGGCGACTTTATATAATGGCGCCTATAATAGCAGTCTAATTTTCCTCTGACGATAGGGTTAACGTACTGATTGTATTTGCAGATATTTCTTCGTCGGTAAAATAGAGTTCTCGTAACGTGGGTTGAGACGAATAAAGTTCGGTTTGATCAACTGAATGTTCACTGCCATACCCCCTAGATTGAGAGTATGAAAGAAGGCCTCTGCCTTGTGGCCCCTCTTCAGTAAAGTTAATGACCATCATCCAACTGCTACCATAATTAATATGATAACCCTCTGCTTCTGCGCTCATAATGGTATTACTGTTAAGCGGTGCATAGGTATGTCTTGGCAGTAAAGTGCCGTTGTTCCCCGGCACAATATTAAACACATTAAAGCCACCTTCAATGTTATGTGCCCCGGCCCATGGAAGTTTAATACCCGATGCAGACCCGTCTGGAAGGCTCCGTTCTACAAATTGTACTTCGCCTAAGGTTGCATCAAGCGCTACACCGGCTTGGTTAACAACCTGAACTGCAGCAGCAAATTGATTAATTGTGGTGTCATTCTGCAATAAACCACTTGGCGTGGTAACAGGGTTATCAACAGAAAACGGTGTTTCCCACTGTGGATCCCTGTCGAATTGAAATGCAAACTCTCTAAATACGTGTGCCCCAACACTGTCTTTGTTCATGGTGCCATCCCACGAGGCCAATGCTGCACAGCCAGCGGAGATATCCACGTCTTCACCATTTACCGTAACAGGATCACTACCTTGGGCTGTACAAGCTTGAAGTAAGCTAGGCAACACCATATCGGCCAGCATGCTTCGGTTGTTAAGTAGCAAGGTTTCCACTTCGTCAGGCGTGAATGTGTTATCACTACCTGCTTCAGATTCAATAAATTGCTGGGCTAAGCGTGATCGCAGACTTTGTTGATTTTCCACATTGCCATAAAGTGGCGAAACACCCGTGATAGGTGAAGATAAATTTGTTAACCAGAAGCTGTCGTTAGAGTTTTGAACTGAATCTGTTCCTTCATATTTGGGTGCTTCCTCGTAAGGTACAGGTCCATCAAAATCAAACGCTGAGGCAAAACCGGGTAAAACAGTAAAACCTGCCGCTATTTTTGTTTGTACTAAAACTGGATTAGTGGTCAATTCTGAAATGGCGGTTTCAGTTAAATTGGGGACGGTAGAATCGTCTATATAGAATACCTGACCGTCCGCTGAAGCAGACATGGTGTTGTTAAAAATAACACCATCATAGTCTTTGAAGGCTTGTTTGAACTCATCCATAGAGCCCGCCATATTCATCGCTAGCCAGTGATCAACAACATCCAAATTCGGCAAATTTGCATCTTTAATGGCAAACGCATTCGTGTCCGTCCACTCAAAATTACCCGGCACTTCAATCATAGGCCCGTAATTTGTGTAATAAGCGGTTTTATTAAGCATAATGGTTTGGCCTGGTGCCACCGCCACCTCAATCTGCATAGGCTTTTCGTAAATGGTTCGTTTACTACCATCAACCCTATGAGTAAGGCCCGTATCGTCATCTTCATCTAACGTTAATTGATAAACGACAAAGTGCTCAGCTGTAGAAAAGGTGTGTGTCCACGCAACGTTTTCGTTGAAGCCTATATTCACCGCACCTGGTAACCCCGTCAAAGAGCCACCTGTGACGTTTAAATAGCCAGGTATTTGTGTATGGAACTGCCAAAAACGTAAATTCCCTGTGTGAGGAAAATGGGGGTTTCCTAAAACCATTCCCATGCCATTTGTGGTTTTATCGCTCCCTAATCCCCAGCCATTTGATCCCATGTCTTGTGGATTTTTCTCCGGCAGCGCTATGGTAGGGTTAATGTTAAATGGCATGGCATTTACTTGCCTATTCGCCGCCAAGGCAGCAGGGAATGCAGCTATTTCTTGTGAAGCGAAGTTCAAGTTTGCCGCAGGAGTGGGTAAATAGCTTTCGCCCTCAGGCGCCGCTAAAAACATTGGCCCTAAAAAGTTAGCAGCACCTGGCAGTAAGGCGACACCCAGTGAATACGTTAATAAATCAGTACTATCAATTTCCGTCACCCAAGGCTGTCCAGCACATGATTGGTCTTGGTCAGCCACAGGGGTGTCGGCCAAGTAGCGGTTATAACCTGCTGTATAACCTTGAAACATGGCTCTTGAGTTTGCTGACATGCGTGCTAAATTCTCTTCAGCCAGCGCACGAATCCCTAATGTCAAAAAGCCGAAATCGTTAATAAGATGCTCTGAATCACCACTGCCCGCTTGGTTGTCGGGACCAAAGTATTTCGAGCGCTCGGAATTATATTTAATAATTTGGTCGGCTAAAACACACAAATTATCTTTAGCAAACGCATAACCCACCCCGTAGGCCATACTTTCTAGATTATCCGCTTTAATATGAGGTACACCGTAAGTCGTCCACGTTATGTCAGCCGTTAATACACCATCAGTATCGAAAGCTGGTACCGGTGTAGGTGTAGGTTCAACGGGAGATGGCTCAGGGGGGGTAGGCGTTTGAACGTTATCAAAATTATTATCGTTCCCTCCACAACCTAGTAGCGTGGCAGCAATAGAGGCTGCGAGAAGTGTACGATATGGCAAAATACGATTCTTTGGTATTTTCACAAACTGTCCCTTATTGTTGTAATACGCGAAATCAAGATCCTGTATCTTTTTTTCTTCAACAGATCCGACCAATTAACACTACATTAACAACAGGAAACATTCAAACAACATTTTAGCCTTTAGCTTAAGTAAGCAAAAAAAAGACCGACATAAGTCGGCCTTTTCTCGATTACGAATTAACTAGTTACATATCATTAGTTAGATACAACCGTTTCATCAGTAATGGGTAATACTGTAGCGTCAGTAGAAATATACCCTGCTACTTCTCTTTGCATTTCGGCAGTCACCGCCGCGTTAGCTGCTGGACTTAAACTTGATGCATGCGCACCACTGTTAAATAAGACCAAGCCACTTAGTGCATCGGTACCAGATTGGGTAGTCGTAACCTGCTCTAAACCAATGGTATTAGCAAGGGCTAACTGGCCAGACAAAGGTAATGATGTACTTACTGGTATCACTTGGTCAGGCAGATTTTCTTCGCCGCCATCACCTACCACTGTCATCATGTGTACGGGTGTCGTTTCACCAAGCGTAGTGGCATAGTTAGTTGGGTCTCCAGCATCCATCACAGTTTGTGCTGCAAATGCAAACTCAGCAAATACCGCATTTACTTCTGCAGCTTGTTCATCACTTAAGGCATCCATAAATGCGCTTACCGCACCCACTAATTGTGCTTCTGAAACATCCGTTGTGCCATAAAGCTGAGTTAACAAGGCAACAAAATCTTCAGATGACTGTGATAACAATAACCCTTTGATAAGCGGACCAAAAGTAGGAGACTCAAGTAAGAACTGAGCCGCACCGCCTCCAGGAGACTCTAACGAGGCTTGTTTAACAGCATACATACCGTCTAGCGCACCTAAAGTCTCGCCCATACTGGTATTCGCTACTGCGGCAAAGTTACCGCCAGTAATAGCGCCTAGTGATACACCCATGATAGACACACGAGACATATCAAATGACACGTTCTGGCTTGCTGTAGCATCAACTACTGCGTTCAAACCTAAACGTAAGCCCAATAAATCAGACACGCTTTGACGCAGGTTATCACGAGCAGTTGGTAAGCTTGCCAAGTTCATGTAGTGAGTAGCGCTTACCGTTGTTGCATTGATGTCATCAGTGCCGTCGCCGTCCAAGTCGTAACCACGAGTACCGTGAAGTGGTTGGTCGATAGCTACCGAAGCAATACCTGCCAACGATAACGTACCCGTAATGGCTAGCATATCTTCTTTTTTACTCGTAATACCATGGGCTAAAATCACTACAGGCCAACCCGCATCAGGCATGCTGACAGGGAAGCCAAGCGCACCAGCAATTGCTGGGTCTGGAATTGTCACCTGTACATCTAGCGTTTCTTCACCCATGTTTCCGCCCGTCATCTGAGGGAATGGGTTAAACTTAGTGATGTTACGCGCGTTATCTAGCATTTCGCCATCAACACGTAAATCGGATAAGCCAAGACTTGAGCACGTTTCGAAGTTTGGACCAGGTGTGGCACTAGCAAGTACTTCATCAGAAGCCGTTGCTAACACAATACCGCTGTCGCAAGCTGCTTGCCAAAATTCATTAACTGGTGCAGTTGGGTTTTCTGCACTTGGAACACCTAGGAAATAAGGAAGCGATACGCTACCCTCATAACGTTGTGCGGCACAAAATGGACCCGCTTCAGCAAGTATGCCAGTCGACACAGCCACAGCGAAATCGTTAACCGCACCCCATTGGGCAGATAACTGACCAGAAACGGTACCTGCTAACCCAGCGCACGTTTCAAGGGCACTGAAGTCAGTGGCTTCAATAACAGGTACTAGGGCTGCTGCCTCAGCAGGTAAACTGTCGATACCGACTGAGACCGCACCAGCGACTACTTCTTCGGTAACTAAATTTAATGCTTCCATAGCCGTAGGTGCACTATCAACGTCTCCCACTACAATAACAGGAAGTGCTTCACCCGCGGTTGGGTCTCCAGCAGCAGCGCGTGCTGCAAACTCACCTACCATTACTTTTTTGATTGTATCGAGTGAATTCGCAATTGATTGCGTGGTGAATGCGGAAACATAGGTGATATCTTCACGCTCATAACCAGCACCAATCACTGGGTTTACCAGTGAGTTCACAATGCCTTGAAGCAATAATTGATCATCACTTGATAATGGCAGTGTATTGATATCTTGTCGTGTTGAATCCCACGATGTAGAGCCTTGTACAGACTTACCAGACGAATCTTTCAACGCGGTGGTCATTACCAACATGTGACCTTGCGCCGGCTTCAGTGGCTTTAATGGCACAAAGGTAATTGTTGATTCATCAGCAAGAGAAAGCACATAATCTTCGCCGTAAACCAACTGATCGCCAAGCTTACAACCCGCAGAAGGCGTCGTGATTTGCGCGCAATCTGGATCATTTAAATCCAACCCTAGGGTTGCTTCAAACATCAACACGCCAGCCGCCAAGGTAGACGCATCAAGTGAAACACCTGCCGGCGTCTCTACCGATATAGCAAATGGATGCTGAGTTGACCAGCCGTCTAACACATTAAGTGCATTTTGCGGATCAGCAAAGTTAGTTGGATCGTCTACCGGAATGTTAAGCGTATAATCGAAAAAGCCGTCACCCCCTGGTAGCATTAGAAGATCGTTAGGTATATTTAAATCGCCACTAGCGGGATCAAACACGATACGTGAAAATGGTGTTTGGACCTCTGTCTCGGCCTGAATATCGGACAGGGTATCATCGGAACCGCCACAGCCTGTTAGACCCAGCGCAAGGGCCACACTGGAACTTAATATGAGTTTTCTCATTCTTACTCCCTACAAGCATTGTTGTTATTCTGTGTATCTAAAACTCGCATTGCTTGTAAGCTGGCACCTTTAACGCCTTGTTCTTACTGCAAACTCACCGAGTTTCAAACATGTTAGACCAGTTGTATCTCCCTCAATCTTATTAACTTTGTTGCAACTTTGCAAAGTTTTGTTAACGCTAAACGTTATTTTTTTTTACGTTTGGTGTTTTTATACTTCGAAAGTTTTACTTATTGCGTAGTGTGAGTATCATCTGCACCTATACAATATGAACCTATTGCGCAGATAACTATATGCGAATTTATTAAGGATACTGATGAACGATTATCAAGCCCCTGCTGATTTATTAAAGGGTAAAGTCATTCTTATCACAGGTGCTGGCGATGGCATCGGTGCTCAAGCAGCGCGGACTTACGCAAAACATGGTGCCACCTGTATTTTATTAGGCAGAACCGTCTCTAAGCTAGAAGCCGTTTACGACGAAATCGTAAATGCTGGAAGTGCTGAACCTGCACCAGAGCCTGCAATAGTACCGCTAGATATAAAAGGTGCAACACCGTCACACTACCAGCAAATGACACAAACTATTATAGATCAATTCGGTAAGTTAGATGGTGTGTTACACAACGCTTCTGTGCTTGGACATTTAAGTTCTTTTAAAGACATTGAGCAACAAGAATGGCTTGATGTGATGCAAACCAACGTAAACGGTACGGTATTCTTAACTCAGGCACTAATCCCTGCCCTTGAAAAAGCAGAAAATGCATCGGTGATTTTTACAACCTCTAGCGTTGGGCGAAAAGGTCGCGCGTTTTGGGGGACTTATGCGGTATCGAAGTTCGCTACAGAAGGTGTCATGCAGACGTTAGCTGACGAGTATCAAAATAAGTCGCTACGCTTTAACTGTATTAACCCAGGTGGCACACGCACCAATATGCGCGCGCAGGCTTTTCCTGCTGAAAACCCTGATACATTGAAAACACCTGCTGACATCATGCCTATGTATCTTTACCTCATGGGTAATGACAGTATTGATGTGAATGGTCAATCTCTTGATTGCCAACCTAAGCGCTAAAAGTGACAACCAACACTTACCCATAAAAAAGCCGCGTAAACGCGGCTTTTTTATAGTGAAACTTTATGTTTGCTTGATGGCCTAGCTTAGTCGCCTATTTTAGCCCACGTATCACGTAACCCTACCGTGCGGTTAAATACAGGCTTGTCATCTGTACTGTCTGCATCTAAACAAAAATAACCGGTACGCTCAAACTGCCATGCACCTGCTTCAGGTGCTCGCTTAGCAAGCCCAGCTTCAGCCCAACCAGTCATAACCGTTAATGACTCAGGGTTTATCACATCAGTGAAGTTCTCTTCAGCGGCGGGGTTAGGCACGTTGAACAATCTATCGTACAACCTAAACTCAGCTTGCTGCGCTGTTCCTGCGTCAACCCAGTGGATAACGCCTTTAACCTTGCGGCCATCAGCCGGGTCTTTGCCTAGCGTGTCAGCGTCATAGGTACAGTAAACCGTGGTTACGTTACCTTCTGCGTCTTTTTCAACACGATTAGCTTTAACCACGTACGCATTACGCAAGCGCACTTCTTTGTCTAGCACTAAACGTTTGAATTTTTTATTTGCTGACTCGCGAAAATCTTCCGCTTCAATCCAGATTTCACGACCGAAACTAATTTCGCGTGTGCCCATAGACTCATCACTAGGATGATTTGGCGCTACTAATGTTTCGCTGTCGTTTTCTGGGTAGTTTTCAATCACTAATTTAATAGGATCGAGAACTGCCATCGCACGAGGTGCGTTCACGTTTAAGTCTTCACGAACACACGCTTCTAACATGGACATTTCGACCATGTTGTCCATTTTAGTCACGCCAATGCGCTTGCAAAATTCACGTACCGAACCCGCGGTATAACCACGACGACGCAAGCCTGCCACAGTCGGCATGCGCGGGTCGTCCCACCCGCTAACGTGATTTTCTTCAACCAGCTGAATTAATCGACGTTTGCTCAATACGGTGTATTCAAGGTTAAGACGTGAAAACTCATACTGACGTGGTGTGCTATCAATAGTGATATTTTCAATCACCCAATCATACAAACGGCGGTTGTCTTGGAACTCCAAGGTACACAATGAATGGGTAATACCTTCAATGGCGTCCGAAATACAGTGCGTAAAATCGTACATGGGGTACACACACCATTTATCACCCGTTTGGTGATGGTGAGCGTGTTTAACACGATAAATTACCGGGTCACGCATGCACATAAACGGTGAAGCCATATCGATTTTAGCGCGAAGACTACACTCACCTTCTTTATAATCGCCCGCTGTCATCTTAGCGAATTCACGCTGGTTGGTTTCAACGTCGGTATCACGGTATGGGCTATTCTTACCTGGCGCAGTTAATGTGCCACGTAGTTCGCGCATCACGTCTTGAGTAGAAAAGTCGACGTAAGCTAGGCCTTTGTCGATTAATTCATTCGCAAAACCATGAAGCTGGTCGAAATAATTTGAAGAGTAACGCTCTTCACCATCCCACTCAAAACCCAACCATTTAACGTCTTCTTTAATAGAGTTAACGAAGGTAATGTCTTCTTTTGCTGGGTTTGTGTCGTCGAAGCGCAGATTACAAGAACCTGAGTAATCTTGCGCAACACCAAAATTTAGGCAAATAGACTTTGCATGACCAATATGCAAAAAGCCATTTGGCTCCGGCGGGAACCGAGTTTTAATACTCTCGTGCACACCATTGGCAAGGTCTTTGTCGATGATCTGACGGATAAAGTTGGTCGGACGGTGCTCAGTCTCGGCCATTCGCGTGTTCCCCTTAGCGTTTGAATTAACGTTTAAAAATAATCTTAACGTTTAAAATTAATTAATATTGTGGATTAGTATAACACTGACCTAAAACTGACAACCACGTTTTATTACACCTAGCCTTACAAGTGATTAGTTTTAACGCGATGAAACGTTTTTTTGCTATTTCTTGTATTAAAAAAGGCGTGTGACTAGCAAATAAAGCGTGGTTAGAAGAAAGTATGGTATCTTTCTTCTTGTCGACAACTCGGTCGTAGCAGACAAACATGGTGCCCATGAAAGAAAAAGCAACCTCTTTTGATATTGCACATTTGGCAGGCGTTTCTCAATCAACAGTATCAAGAGCACTAAATAACAGCCCCTTGGTAAATCAAGAAACCCGTGATCGGGTTCAGCGCATTGCTCGCGAACTTAATTATAAAGTTGATAAGAATGCCAGTAATCTACGCAAGCAAAAAAGTAGCACCATTGCACTTTTGTTGTTTGAAGATCCCACCTCAGATGATTCAATGATTAACCCCTTCTTCCTCGCCATGTTAGGAAGTATTACCCGTGCCTGTGCGGCTGCGGGTTACGACTTGCTGGTGTCGTTCCAAAACTTGGAAGATGACTGGCATGCAGAATATGAAGACTCAAATAAAGCAGATGGCATAATTTTATTGGGTTACGGTGATTACACCGATTATCGCAGTAAAGTGGCACAACTTGAGTCACAAGGCACACATTTCGTTCGTTGGGGCGCACCCGATGCCGCTCATCCAGGTGTGAGTGTTGGCTGTGATAATTTTCAAGGTGGTTACAGCATTACCGAACACTTAATCGCCCTAGGTAGAACTCGGTTTGCGTTTATCGGCGATTCAGGCAATAAAGCCCCTGAGTTTATGGCTCGTTTTCAAGGTTATACAGAGGCGCTAACAAGCCATAATTTATACGAAAGTTCGTTGCAAAGTGATGCGGTTTCTACCGAAGAAGCTGGCTTTGATGCCATTCAAGGTATGTTGAACGATGCTAAAACTAACGAAGCAGGGTTACCTGACGCTATTGTTTGCGCATCTGACCTTATTGCTATGGGCGTTTTGAGAGCGTTAAGGCAAACAGCGCTTAAAGTGCCTGACGATATTGCAGTGGTAGGTTACGATAATATTGCTGTGTCGGCCTTCACGACCCCAGCGTTAACTACCGTTCAGCAAAACACGAAGCTAGCCGGTGAATTATTGGTCAGTACGTTAATTAAAGCCATTTCAAATGAAAAGGTAGAAGATTATCTCATGCCAGCGGAAGTCATAATTAGGCATTCATGTGGGGCAAAAACCTAGGCAGCCTACGAGCCTTGGTTGCCTAATTTAATAAGCCTGGCTAACTCGCTAGGCTAACTATCTTACGTTAGCTACCTCAGGTTAGCTATCTTGAGTTGTTTAGTTATAGAAAATGCCCCGCTAAAACATGATTTATAAATAGTGAAAAAGCGCTTGATGTTATTAGTAGTAAACGAGCAACAAGCGCTTTTTTATTGTGAGGTAAAATTTACTGCGCCGACATTTGCTTAATAAGCGCCGCTTCTAGGGCATCTGAATCTAACGCCCCTTCCCTAACCCATACTTGAACGCCGTTGGCGGGCACTGAGGTTGTTAACGCGTCACCGGAAACCAATTCACGTGTTTCGCCAGACAACTGCTCAGTCCATGTGCCAGCTTGCATGTATTCATCGATACTAAAACTTGCAGGTTCTTCGGCTTTATTCAGCATGACCAATGCGGTTTGTTGTGCACTATCACTTTGTAAAACACGGTAAAACGCGGCTTTGTGCCCGGCTAATTCAAGATTGAACTGCAAACCTCGTTGAAGTGCTGGTGTGTTTTTACGCACGTGCGCTATTTTAGTTAGTGCTTGTGCAATAGCATGCGATTTGGCGTTGTCTATATTGTCTTGGCCAAAGTAATTGCGGTTACCTTCGTGCTCAGACGTACCACGCATAAAGCCAATTTCTGAGCCTTGGTACACCACCGGAATACCTCTCACCGTAAACAACCAGTTGTGCGCATTAATGAAACCATTGTCGGTGGCGTTAATGCGTGCCATATCATGGTTGTCGTAGAAAGTCGTTAAATCATAAGGGTTATTGTAAGGCCCATGGGTTAAATACAAGGTGTCGGCTAACGTTGCGAAGTCACTTTCAAGTGGCTTTTCGAACACCTTTACCATGGCTTCTTGCATCGGGAAGTCGAGCACACTTACCGCACCATTTTTTGGAAGTGTGTGCTGCGCGATAAAGTTCGCATCAAATTGGAAGCTTTCGCCGAACATAAAGAAGTCGGGATGCTCTGCCCTCACCCGGTCAGACATTTCTCGCCAAAAATCATGAGGGACATGGCGAATAGTATCGATACGAAATGCATCCGCGCCTTGTGAAATCCAGTAAAGGTAACTATTGATAAGATAATCTCTTACCTTGGGATTTTGATCATTAAGGTTAGACAGCTTTACCAAGTCTGGATAATCATGAAAAAATTCATGCAACGGATTGTTTTTCGGGTCTAAATCTTCCGGGGCCAAGTTCTGGTGATCAGCGACTAACTCGCCTTCAGCATTATAAATTTCACCATATCCAGGTTGGTCAGAGGGCATGGTAAAGCTTGGCGTACCGTGGTTGGCTACAATATCAAATACCGATTTTAAACCGAAGCTTTCACGCATTTGTGTGGTGTACTGTTTCACACTTAAATCATGGCTTATTAGATGCTCATCAGCTTTATAAAAGTTAGTTGCCCAGTACCCGTGATAACCGGTTTTGCCACCGTCTTTAAATGCGCCACCAAAAGTAATTTGCTCATCGCCACTAAATGATTGGTTAGGATTTTGTAGTACTGGCGTCATCCAAACGGCGGTGAAACCCATATCGCGAATATAGTCGCCATTGTTAAGCACCCCTCTCAGGTCTCCGCCCATATAGCCCACATAGGCTTTTTTCCCGTCAGGACCTTCCATGGGTAGCTGCCAGGTTGGAAATTCCCCACCTTGGTCTTCATGGTTATTACTGGGGTCGCCATCCACGAACCGGTCGGTCATTACAAAGTAAATCGCTTCGCTCGCAAACGGTGTGGTGGTACCTGAAATAGTGACTTTGTTATCCGCTTTACCATTCGAGGCAGCTGAAGATTCTGCCTCGGCCTTTGCCGAATCAGCAGACATTGACGACGATGTATAAGCACAAGCTGTTATTGTGCCTACACCCAATGCAAGTGTGATAGCAAGGGTAAGGTTTTTTAGTTTAGGGGTCATTGTGCTAGTTCCTTATCAGCTACGTCTGCTTCTACTACGTCGTGTTCTTTTACGAAAAATACAGCGATAGCCCCCAATAACATGGACGCTCCGGCGACAACAATAATGTATTTAGCTTCGTTATCGAACACACTACTTAAAATCCAGCCTGCGGTTAAGCCAGACACTATCTGTGGTGCGGCTACCGTGAAGTTAAATATGCCCATATAAACGCCGGTTTTGTTGGCCGGTAACGCGCCCGCTAGCATGGCATAAGGCATCGCTAAAATAGCGGCCCATGCAATCCCTACCCCAATCATTGGGATAAGAAGCTTCACTGCCCCAAGGGGCACGGTAACTTCAGTAATCAATAAGTTTACATTCACCATGGTGAGGTCTTGGAAGAACAGAAAACTAACGTAGCTTAAGCCACCTAAAATTAACGCCCCAGCGTAAATAGTTTTTCTGCCAAACTTGTCGGCGAGTCGAGCGAGAAATACTGAGAAGACGGCGGCGAATACCGAATAAGCAGCAAACAATATACCCACCCAGTCACCGGCTGCGCCTTTAGCGGCTACAATAGCGTCGGGTACTTGAGCAACTGAGGCAATGTGCGCTGGATCCCACCATATTTTGTCAACACCCCAGATATGTTGGGTAATTGCTGGCGTGGTGTATACCCACATAATAAACAGGGCAAACCATGAAAAAAATTGTACAACGGCAAGTTGTTTCATGGTTTTAGGCATGTGAACAACCAAGGAAAAAAACGCTTTCATACGCTCGATAAATGGTGCTTTTGGCGTATTTTCTGGCTTAACGTCATTCTCAGTGC
Organism: Alteromonas sp. KS69; assembly: GCF_003989595.1. Classification (NCBI taxonomy): domain Bacteria; kingdom Pseudomonadati; phylum Pseudomonadota; class Gammaproteobacteria; order Alteromonadales; family Alteromonadaceae; genus Alteromonas; species Alteromonas sp. KS69. The sequence goes on from NZ_PYHU01000008.1 coordinate 134,831, forward strand.
TTAGGCCTTTGTATCTATTGTACTCTTCGGGCGAGTATTCTTTGGTGCGAAAAACGGTCCAGATGACCGTACCAAGCAATACCGTAGCCCCAATATAGAAAGCCCAAATAACAGACGGAGCGACTTCTCCCATTTGCGCAGTATTTTCAAGACCTACCACGTTAGTTAACACGAAGGGCAAAATTGAACCTATTACTGCACCAATATTGATTAGCAACGATTGTATGGAATAACCAATGTTACGTTGCGACGGCGGCACCATATCCGACACTAAAGAGCGGAAAGGCTGGAAGCACACGTTAAATGAAGCATCCATTAGCGCGACCATCAGCGCCCCCATTAGCATTGGTGCAAGAAAGGCAACAAATAAAGGTGCGTTGGGTAATAAGATCATACCTAGCACGGCAGCTACCGCACCCGCAAGAATAAAGGGTCTTCTTCGTCCTAAACGATTCCATGTTCTGTCAGACGCCGAGCCAACAATAGGTTGCACAATCAACCCCATAATCGGTGCCACTAGCCAAAAAAGAGACAAAGAATGAAGGTCTGCCCCTAGGTCGGAAAGAATTCGGCTCACATTGGCATTCTGTAGGGCAAAGCCAAACTGAACGCCTAAGAAGCCAAAGCTAACATTCCAAATTTGCCAGAATGATAAACGAGGTTGTTGTACTTGCATAAGACCACTCTACTTTATTGTTGTTCTATTATTTAACGATGAAAACATTCGCCGACATTGGCGCTAACGTTACGGTTTCACTGGAGGCGAATTCCTTATCGTCTTTAAGACGAGTCATATTCTTTTTACCGTTAGTAACCATGTTATATTTATTCATATCTACCGTTGATGCTTTTTCATTTTTGTTCAAGATTACCAATATCACGGGTGACTTACTGTTCACTTTCTTTTCATCGGTATCGTTAGTATCTTTATCGCCCTGTATACTTGGGGGATTTTTAGCATTGGCCTGCCTTGCGTAGGCATACACGCCATCAACAGGTGCATAGTGCTTAAAGCTGCCCTCAAAAACCGCGGGGTAGTTTTGTCTTAGAGAGAGCAATTGTTTAATTCGTGACTGTGCCCAACGCTCATCATCCGATAGCCCTTTGCCAGTAAATGCGTTCTTAGTATCGCTTTTCCACCCGCCAAGGAAATCACTTCGAATAATACCGTGATCTTCCGTGTTAGGGTTGCTCATCAATATTTCGGTGCCGTAGAAAACTTGAGGAATGCCCCGCGCAGTGAGATAAAACGTCATCGCCATATCCCAGCGATTAATGTCTTCATCAACCTGAGAATAGACGCGGCTCATATCGTGATTGTCAGCAAAAATCACTAGGTTATTTGGCTCGCCGTACAGAAAGTCTGTCGCTAACGTTTCATAAACAGACGTTAGCCCCGTGTCCCAGCCTTCTTTTGAAGTAAGCCCGTCAGCCACTGCACTTTGCAATGCAAAGTCCATTACACTAGGCAATGCACTTACATAATCATCATGCCTATGGCTTCCAGCTTGCCAATAAGCGGTAATAGCAGGGTTTACCGACCATTCTTCACCCACTATGTTTAGATTCGGGTATTCTTGCATCAGTCGCGTGGTCCAATCGGACAAAAAGTCTTTATCAGAGTATGAATAGGTATCTACGCGAATGCCGCTTAAATTTGCAAACTCTACCCACCAAATCGCATTTTGAATAAGGTATGTCGCTAGGTGCGGGTTCCTCTGATTCAAGTCTGGCATGCTGGGAACAAACCAGCCATCACTAAATGCTTTGATATCGCTTTGAATTGCATGTGGGTCGTGAAGTGATTCTCGTTTGTGAGTAGTGCCAACAAACACGCCTTGATTGTTAAGCCAATCTTTAGACGGCTTGTCTTGAACCCAAGGGTGACCGCTGCCGATGTGGTTTAGCACCATGTCCATAATAAGCCCAACACCATGCTCAGACGCTTTTTTACTGAGCTTTTGATATTGTGAATTTGAACCGTAACGTGGGTCTATTTTATAATAATCTGTGGTTGAATACCCGTGGTATGAATAGGTATCCATGGCATTTTCAAGCAACGGCATCGACCATATTTGGGTAAATCCCATATCAGCAATATAATCTAGATTGTCGATGACCCCTTGAATATCACCGCCGTGGCGCCCGCCTTTGTTGTCGCGATTTAACTTGTCTTCATATCCATCAACGCTGTCATTGCTTTCATCACCATTGGCAAACCTATCAGGCGCAATAAGGTAAATGGCATCTTTAGGGCCAAAGCCCACCCGCGATTGAGAATGTTGTCGTCGTGCATTAAGTGCATAGTCAATGTCGTGGGATGAACCATCTGGTGCGATGAGCGATATAACAACCCTTCCCGCTTCTGCACTATCTGTATTTAACGTGACGAATAAATAGTTTTCACTGTCTAATCGTTTCGAGCCCACAACGTTGACATCAGTAGCATTGATTGAAGCGGAATAGTTGGCAACACCGTCGCCATGCAACATAAGTTCAACCGTAGGCTTTTCCATACCCACCCACCAATTTGGAGGATAAACGTCTATGTCAGCTATTGCAGCATATGAGAACGTCAGCGATGCAAGTGTCGCAACGCTGTTTACAAAACGGTTGGTGACTAATGAAGCTGCTGAAACCAAAAAGCGAGGCACTAAAGCTGAAGTGAATGAGGGCGCTTTTACTATTAGCCAGATGCGAGAAATGTTAAAACGGAAATGCAACACACCCCCTCCATGTTAATAAGACGTTAAACCACTATGGCATACTACCCCCACCAGCTACTCACGCCAATCCTATGCATACGTATTCACCTTGAGGATGAGTATGAAATAGCGAGCGAAGGCTTGGATAAGCATGTTTTAAGCACATTCTGCTGTGTATTTTTCGGCCAGCGAATTTCATAACGGGGCATGCGTCGAAAAAGTGCCCACTCGATAACTTCTTTCAATTCCATTAAGCATTGGAATAATAATAGAAAACCATATTTGAATTAATCAGGAACCAAATCAAATACCTTACTTTCTAGGCCCGCTAAGCTAATTGTAATTTCAAGCCCATTGTCAGTAGCTGTCATAGTGGCATCTTCATGAGGCAGCAGCGCCTTTACGCTGATGGGCTTCGTGCTATTGAAGCGCCTGGCTAGTGCGTTTATTTCCGTCATATCGCCGGAGGGGATCGTAAGTGTAAACTCCCCTGTGGCTTCTTTTGAAAAATTGGCTATGACTAATATCGCGTTATTTTCAGCATGCCTGATAAAGGCAAACTGTTGCTCAGTATAACCACGAGGGCGCGCACGTTGCAGTTTTTCATAACTGTTACCTTCGCGCACAGCTTGGTTGAGATTAGCTTGATGCAAACTCACAAAATCACCACCGATGGCTTTATTGTTAGATGCAATTTGCATCACATTTTCATAGAAGCGACGTAAGGATATTTCTTCAGCTGTTGACTGGCCACCATCAAATTTCCCCATATTCATCCAGCGTTGATGAGCGGGTACGCCAGCATAATCGAATATAGTGGTACGGGTAGGACTACCAAATCCCATGTCTTCACTGCCATCCTCTCCTACATCTTGACCGAAATACAGTAAGAAAGGGGCGGTGTTTATTAACGCACTTACGGTTAACGCTGGTTTGCCCTGCTTCGCACTGCCCGCAAAATCAGCGCTTGGAATGCGTTGTTCATCATGATTTTCTAGAAAATTGAGCACGTGTGAAGATATGTCTGCAACGTCTTGGGTAGTGCTGACCAATTCACTCACTTTACCTTCACCTCGAACAATTGACTTCAAGGTGTCATAAAAGCCTACTTTATCGTATAGGTAATCCATCTTTCCTAGCTGAATGTAATCTCGGTATTTATCAGGTTGATAAACTTCCGCTAGTAGAAACGCCTCAGGGTTTCTTTGCTTAATGGTACTGTTTAAAAATGACCAGAATTCGACTGGCACCATTTCAGCCATGTCGAACCGAAAACCATCAACGCCTTTATCTAGCCAGTAAATGGCGATGTCTCTGAATTTGTACCACGAATCAGGTAACGATTTATCAGCCCAAAAAACCGCATGTTCTTCTACAGACATATTTCGATAGGCTTCTGGTAGCTTTGGAAAGTCGTAGCTACCGTCGGGTTTTACGCCATAATTAATCTTAACGGTTTCATACCAGTCGTTAATATCGGGCTGTGGTGCTCGACTGCCATTGCCCGTCCATTTAGCCGGAAATTCATCAAATGTTCCGTCAACCAAATGATGATGCTTCTTTCCAGTAACTGCGCTCCCTAAAACAGTATCTGCAACGCCCTCGGGCAATACAAATGGTGTATTGGGTATGTAATAGAAATTATTGTTTCGAGAATATGTTTTTGACGTATCGTCGTTAGCACCAAAGTTATCATGGCGTGACGAAAACGAATGGTAACGGCGCGCTACATGGTTAGGCACTATATCGATAACCACTTTCATATCGTGCTGATGAGTACGCTGGATAAGCGCTTCGAATTCTTGTAATCGGTTAGCGGGGTTATCTGCTAAATCAGGATTAACGTTATAATAATCTTTAACCGCATAAGGCGAGCCAGCACGCCCTTTAATCACATCGGGATCATCGTCAGTAATTCCAATTTTGAGGTAGCTGGTAGCTAAGGCATGATGCGGAACACCGGTATACCAAATATGAGTGGTACCTAACGCTTTTATACTTTGAAGGGCCTGTGGCGTGAAGTCACTAAATTTCCCCACACCATTTTCTTTCAGTGTCCCCCACGGTTTATTGGTGGTATTCGTATTCCCGAACAATCGAGTAAATACTTGATATACCACAGGCTTGCCAGAATTGGTGGTAAATTCTGTGTTTGGGTTATTCGCGCTCTCATTTTGCATAAGATCCACTCCTGACTGTGGATAAGCGATACAGGATAAGAGGCCTAGTGATAAAATCACTACCGTCAATTTCTTAACCGCTGAGTTTTTTGTTTCGTTTTTGTAAACGCTTTGGGAAGGAGTTTGTGCCGCTTTGTCTGCTACACTTTTCACCACATGAAGGTGATTTGTCTTTTCGATATTTAACACTACAAGCATACCTTTGCATTGGGTTGCTAATAGCATACTCGTTAAGGGAATGTTAAAACAATTCCATACGTATTCAATACTAAATTAATACGATGTCATTGCCTTGTTCCGTTTCCCTTGTTCTTCAATTTGTCCTTAAATCTGTAAAATCTTAGTCGTCTTTATAGAAATAAACGCGCAATATAATATTAATACTATGCCGCTTTACTCGCAGTAAATTCTTCTTCTGCTTTCATGGTGGCACCAAACATATTTTCAGTTAAGCTACCGGCAAGATCATTCCTGATTCTCAATAAAAAACTACGCAGCGCGGGGGTGATTTCCTGTTCGATTGTTTTAGTACGAATACGATACACAGCTCGCAAGCCGTTATAATCGATTGGATCGCCCAGACGTTCAAAATTAAACCCGAACATTTTTAGTCGACGTGCCAACTTAGGTTCCATTAATACATACCCGAACTCAATGTCCTGCTCAACACATATACTCAAAGCTACAAAGTAGAGCGCTAAAGACAAATATGGAATATTTTCAAGTAGCACTTTTTCCGCTTCGCTTACTTTTTGTTTACCCGAAGGCTTGAATGGTGCTTTTGCTTTGAGTTGGCGAACTCTAAAAGACTTTGGAATAGCTAAACGAGAAATTTCACAGATTGAAGTTCTGCCAAGCTGAGCGGGCACTAAAGCTTTGTCTTCAATAGCGTGAATACACTTTTCTTCTAGCGGTAAGGCTTGGTGGCGAATAGCAGGCATAATGATACGAATCGTTCCTGCACAATCCCCTGTAGGTAAATGTTTGATATAACAGTTAACAGAGTAATCGTCATATCTGTCGACTTCTAATCCCGTAGAGCGCTCTTTTTCGAAGTTCATTTCTTCACAATAAACTTCGTGTCTTGTGCTGAAACATGTCTCTCGGTCTTCATTGTTTTGTGCTACCACAAGTGAGTAACGACTAAAGAAAAAACTCGATAGTTCATCCATCTGTTTTTTCTTTCTTTTGTTTCTCAATTTCTTCAAATTAGAAGAAATATGGCTATGAATTGTTTTTAACTTATTTAGCGAAGTAGCGACACGTTTTTTCAATTTTTGGTCCTCTATAGATTTAGCAGGCCCAGTTTGAAAAGAATGACAAAAGTTCACCTTGTGCTCACACACAATTTCACTCTCGAATACAACGATTCAAACCGATTTATAGTTTTGATTGATTATTATTATCCCGGCTCTCACGTATGAGGCTATTACCTGAGATATACTCTGATTTTGCTAAACGATCGTAAAGTACGACGTTTGCGGTAGCAGCTAGATTCATACACGAGTACGTAGGTATGTAAACAACATGGTCACACCACTCAAGTACGCTTTTATCTAAACTGCCATCTTCTGGTCCGAAAATGTACATTGCATTTTCAGGATGTTTGAATTCTGGTAAAGGTAACGCGCCTTCTACTAGCTCTATGGCTACTACACTTGCATTTTCGGGCACGACCTCTTTTAAGTCATCAACGCCGATAGTTGGGATCTTTTTATGAAAAGCCTTCGTATCAGCATTAAAGTTCTTTGCAATACGGTATCTGTACCCAGTGTAAAACACACTTGATACTCCGTAGCAGCCTGCAGCTCGTAAGATAGAGGCGACATTTACGGGGTTTTTCGGATTCACTAATCCGATACTTACGGTTTGCTTTGATAGCGAAAGGGAACTCACACGACCTCTTTTTATTATTCTGTTATTTTATTATTTTGCTATTTTGCTATTTTGCTTCGCAATAGCCTTTTAATACTGCCACTTAGCTATTGCTATGACTCGCCATTCTAGTTTATTCATTAGTTCGGTATTGCGCATTATTGTTATACTTTAGTTTAATTACGCGACGGTTTTATTACCTTGCGTACTTTGCGCTTCTACTTTCGACTTCGATATCACTCGTCTTGCCATTCGTCTTCCCTGCCCGTAGCCACGCAGTAATTTCTTTTTATCCATTGTTAAACGCTTAACGCAAAACGCTTCATCAGGCGCTATGACAGTAATCGTGCAGTCAGACGGCGGATCTAACAAAAAATTCAATGTTTCATTATAAATATTTGATCTTTTTGTCATCTTATCTAGTAAAGCCGGTTGAGCGCCATACATTTTTTCTAATAGCCACGCTGTCTTAACTGTGGGTTTTGTAAAGCCCTTAGGTTGAGAGAGCACCACAGTAATATCACGAGCCCCCATCTCATAAGCTTTTCTCACCGGTATAGCATCAGCTACACCACCATCAACATAGCGCTTGCCATTTATTACGGGTTGTTCTCTAAACGCAGTTGGAATTGCACAAGATGCTACCATCAACGCATCAACATTTTCTTCCGTTGCTTGTATGTATTCACATTCACCTGACTCAACACTGGTGATCCCTACATACAATGGCATTGCTGCTTCTTCACCAGGCGCTGGTATACCCAGAGACTTCTTAGAATGGTGCCATAACCAATGTACATCAGTCATATGCCCACCCTTTATAAACCGCATTGGGCTAAAAAACTCACATTTAGTGGCGTACTGCGTGATGATAGTCTTGCTAAGACCTGGCATTCTAGCAACATAGGTTGAAAGGTTGGTTGCCCCGGCCGATACCCCTATCGCGAAATCGAAAGGATAGTAATTTTGTTCCATGAACTTATCCAATACGCCGGCTGCAAAAACGCCGCGCATCGCACCACCTTCTACCACTAAAGCTGATTTCATTGTCTCAATCTCCGTTAAAGCAATATATGAATTACTGCTTAATTAAATCCTTCTATTGGAGCTCCCCTAGCCCTTTAGAAAGCTCAGGAAAACAATGTCACTCAATGATACCTATCATCATCCACACCTATTGCTAACATGTCATTGTGCATAATCATGCACTTTTATTATGTTGAAATGGTGTAAGGCGATTATCTACTACATAGGTTGAATAAAGCAAAGTATGTTCCAATAGTGTGAGTTTTTTATTCTGACGGAATTTCGAAAAAAAAATTGCGGAAAAAATTGATTGGTTTAATGGGAAAAACTGTTCAAAGAAATGAAAAAAGCCGTGAAAATCCACGGCCTTAGTTTCTCATTTAACGCTAACGGTTATTTAGGGCTAACAGTAAGCGTAGGAGACTGACCATTGGGGCCAGATACTTTAAATTCGTATAGCCCCGCTTCAGATACTTCAATAACAAGATTATTGTTGCTAAATGCCAACACTTTTGGTTGATCAGGGGTCACAAGGTTAGATACCGCATCATTTGGGTTACCCAGGTTAACGGTATTCCAATCTTCTGATGCCACTTTGAATTCTGCACTTCCTATGCTGAGCTCAATGTCTACCGTATATTCGCCTTCACCCTGATAGGTAAATAGGTCAGTGGTTCCCCACCCATTCATCCCGCCACGAACGTACACTTCAGTGTCACCAAAATAGGCTTCTTTGTAAACACCTATGGTTGAATTGTTTTCGTCATTCACATCAAAAACAAATACATAGCGGTCAGCTTCTTCAATGGTCAGAAGCAGGTTATCGTTTGTTCTTGCTAAGGCCGTTGTTTGGCCAACGTTCACATTTCTATCTGCATCATCAGCACTTAATGCGCCAAAGTTAACCGTATCCCAATCTTCAGAAGCGACTTTGAATTCATAACTACCTGGTTCTATATCCATTGTCACTTTATAGATACGCCCCCCTTGATACTCAAGTTCGTCGTTAGTGCCCCAATCGTTCAGTGCACCTCGAATATACACTGGCGTTCCAACATAGGGCTCCTCGTTTACAATACTGAGTACTGGAGACTCTGCATCCGAGGCATCAATGGTAAACAGATAAGTAGCGCTTATTGCCGGCGTGAATGCTAAGTTATTGTTGGTCCTAGCCAACACTTTAGGCTCAGTTTCCACAAGCGCAGCATCATCACCTTCTGCAGCACCAAAGTTAACCGTTTCCCAATCCTCTGAAGCAAATTTAAAGCCGTAAGTGGTTGAACCTTCTAGGGTAACGGCCACTTCATATACACCATCACCTTTGTAGATGAATGGGTTATCAGTTGTCCAACCATTCATATCACCGCGAAGGTAAGGCGTAGTATCGCCATAAGGCACAACATCCGGCGCACCAGAAGTTGCGTAGGCCGATAACCCATAACCTTGTACCCCTGATTGCGGCTTCACAAATACAGCAATAGTCAGTGCTGGAACGGTGAAAATACCATTCCCGTCTTCTGCTTCGTTAAACGTTGCCCCTCGAACCGCTTCATCACTTGAGTTCATTTGCAGTGCATGTAATGAAAACCCGGTTGCGGTATTAATACTAATGGATTTCGTTTCGTACCCCGTATTTACTAGCACAACAATGGCATCATTTTGCATATCAAGATCGGCGCGGGCTTCTCCGTCAGTGTCAGCGTCAGAAGCAACACCGTCATCAATGCTCATGGCTATCAAACCTTTTTGCTGGTTTGAACCAATATTATGAAAGCCGATACGGTCGATGATGTCGTCAGCGGTGGTTAAACGAAATAACGGACTTTCCGTACGAATGGCCAGCAACTCGTTAAATGCATCTGACGCAAATATGATGTCGGCCATAGATGCATCACGTTCTGGGCTATAAATAAACTCACCCATTTCTTCCCAACGAACTTCATTGTCTTCAGCTAACGGTAAACCCACGTTCCAGTTATTGGTTTCATAGGTAAAATCAACGAAATTGAACCAATCGCCTGCGTCATAGGTGTTTCTGTCCATAGACTTAGATCGCAGTAAATCACCGCCCATCTGTAAGAATGGAATACCTTGCGACACAAGCGGAATACCGATAGCTACGTTTTGTGCACGTACGCGCTCACTCAACGAAATGTCCATTGGTAATGTATAGTTCAGCTGATCCCATAAGGTTTCATTATCATGTTTAGATACATAATTAATAATGTCGGCTGGGTCTAATGCGTAACCACCTAGGTTACTGGTATTGCTAGCTACGCCTGCCGAGGTTTCAAGCACATAGTCTTGCAGTGTGCCTATCATGCTCATTTTCACTTTGTCTTGGTCGCTTAACAGCGCGTCAGACTCAGGTGAAAAGATATTACCTTGGCGAATAGCTTCACGAATTCTATCGTTGTACGTGCCTATTTGCGTACCGGCCATATTCAGCTGGTTCGCTTGTTCGTAACCTCTGTCGATGCGTGTCCAGCCCTCACCGTAGAAGTAATTATCTTCATCTAATGCTTGCACGCTGTTGCGCAATTGCAACATCGTCTCTTTAGAGGCCTGGCTCATGATGTCAAAACGAAAGGCATCGTATTTGTAATGCTCGGTCCACATAAGTAGTGAATCCAGCATTAATTTTTCCATCATTACGTTACGCGGTTCCGTATCATCACAGCAGGTTTCGCGAACAATATCGCCGGTGTCGATTTCATAGCGATGGAAATAGCCAGGTACAACCTTATCCAGTACAGATTTCGCAAAAACGCCAGAAGCATTGGTATGGTTGTATACCACATCTAACGCAACACGAAGCCCCATTTCATGAAGAGCTTGAATCATTGCCCGCATTTCGACAATTCGTTCTACACCTTCTGCATTTGATGCATAGCTACCTTCTGGTGCGTTGAAATGATGTGGATCGTAACCCCAGTTGAAACCATCAATAGCACGCATGTCACTTGTGAGCTGCTGTGCTTTCGCTGCTTCAGCGAGAGGGTCGTAGCTGTTATATACATCAATAAGTAATGTGGCACTGTTCTCTTCTTCACAAACCACGGCTTCCGCGTTAAGGCGACATAAGTCTGCAACCGTGTCGAATAAACCAATAGTCTTAGTCGGGTCTTCATCAATGGTGGCAATATCGTTCGCGGGCAGCACATGGAAGTAGGTTAAGCCTGCCTCAACCAATTTTTGTAGATGTAAAACAGGCGCCGTGTTTTGCTCGGTAAAGGCTAAGTACTTACCACGATTTGCTTCGCTTGTAGACATATCGCGAATACTGAAATCACGAACATGGCCCTCATAAATAATCGCATCTTCAGGGTTTTCTAACGTAGGAATATTCTGAGTATCCCACCCTTCTGGTTTTAAATCGTCATCTGATAAGTTTACAAAGCGAGAGAAGCGGCCATTGGTGCTAAGGCTTACCGAATAAGGGTCAGTAACTTCAAGTACTTCTACCGCCCCCGTTTGCGGATGAAAAACCGTGACTTCATAGCGATAAAGTTGTCTATCTAACGACATATCGCCTTCAAATTGCCAGATACCTGTATTAGTGTCGTGGGTCATCGTATAGCGACTCGTCAGGGTTTTATTGTCATTGTAAGTTAGTAAATCTACATTTTGCGCTGTGGGGGCCCATACCGATACAGCAATACCCGTGTCAGAATACACGGCACCTAAACTTGCTTCGTTTGCATCTTCATCACCTGCGGTGAAGATAGCATCAATAACCTTTGCGTTTTGTAAGCCTGTTGCTGCTATTAGCACCCCGTCACTGTCATACCCACCCACTACCGCTTGAGTGGTTAAGACAGTCTTAGCATCCTCTAGGCTCCAGTCTCCTTCCCAAGCCTGAAGTGCCGCCAAGTTTTCTGCTTCAGCTGTTTGGTTTTCATCTAACGTGGCAGGCATTAACGTTATTGAGGTGCCGTTGATACCATCTTCCAGTGAACTCTCTAAGTCAGCATTCGCCGAATAGTGAAGCTTCACGGTAGATACGGTATCAGCCACATCCCACAATATCGTATTAGCATCTAACCAATGTGCACTAAAACCTTCTATATCTACAGGCTGTGGCCCAAGAGACATAATGGGGTATTCAAACAACGTGGGCTCCCCTGACAACGTAAAGTTCATACGCACGTACGTTTCGTCATCTTGAACTAGCGAAGCTTGAAAGTCTGAACCGCCCAGCTCTTTACCGGCATCGTCAGTGCCTAAGTGAATGATAAAATTGTGGCAGTTATCAAAATTGTCTTTTAAATCTAATATCCAATACGCACCATAATTAGGGTCGATACCCGTATGTTGACGTCCATTGGCCCAGTCAGTATCTGCATCGGCATAAGCGTCGCATTCATCATTGTTCCATGTATGCAAACGCCAGCCCTCGTACGCGGGGTCGTTTGTGGAATTATCAGCATCAACTGCCGCGCGGTTGTAGTATAAAACTGCTTGATTATCGGCAGGGAAAAATACCGGTAGAGGCAAACTCGGATCGGCGCCAACTACACACGCATCATTAGTTTCATTAGGCACCGTGGGTGCATCACATTGAATAGGCGGTGGTGCTACGCACGCTGTGCCGTCTGCATTAGGTACGTTTGGTACATTACAAGTCAGTAAATTGTTCGAGCCAGACTCAACACCTGAGCCCCCACAACCTACTATAAAGAGCGCCGTTAGGATAAGCGCCGCAATGCGCCAGGCCTTCAGCATTGGCGTTGACATTGGCGCTGATAAGGGTTTTGTTAACATGGATAACTCCAAATTTTTCTTTTTCATAAACGCAGTATTGGCAGCGATAGCCTTTGGTTTCAGTTTCTGGCAGATAGGTAAAATGCTCATAATTGATATGTCATCCCCAAGTAATACTGCGTTCCGAAAAACTGAATGGTGCCGGTTTGTTCAGAAGAGGTGAAATAGCTTTTGGTAGGTTCGTCAGTAACGTTGTTAACTTGAAACAATACGCTCCAATTGTCGTTAATTTCATAGGACGCTTGGTAATCGACAACCAGTTCAGAATCAAAATTTACGGTTTGATCGTTTACAGCTACTTGCTCAGACACAAAGAAATCGCGATAACGCCCAGATAAGCGGGTTTCAAACCCATCGTATTCCCAAAATAGCGTTACCGTGGCCACATTTTCAGATAAGCCAGGCAAGCTATCCGAATACACCGAACTACTCAGCGTACGTTGAATTTCACTTTCCGTGTATGAGTAACTCGCGGTTACCCCTAAACCAGACCAGAAACTTGGCAACATGCTATAAATTTCAGTGTAGGCAATTTCAACACCCCGAATATAGCCACCTTCAGCGTTATTCACCGCCGTGCTATAGCTGCCATTTTCTGTAGGCACGGTAACAAAAATAGGGTTGCCATCAGCATCCCGTGACAACTCAGCCTCTTGCCCTACAAATTCAGGTTCAAGATACACAGGAACCTGAACCGACGCTGGAACCACAATGCCGTTGCCACTAAAGTCATAAGGTTCTATGTTAATTTCTTCAATAAAAGATTCTATGTCTTTGTAAAATGCCGCCAGTATTAACGCCCCTTCGGTATCCTCAAAATAGTATTCCCATGAAATATCGTATTGAGTGGCATAAAAAGGTTCTAGGTAAGGGCTATTTGTTGCGTTACCGTTTACCTTGGCGGTAGGTTGCGACAAGGTCACTTCCCCGGAGTCTCTATCCTGTACAGCGGTTACCGTTTCAACGGTGGTAGAAGCATTTGCCGCAAATCTATTAATAGGCGCACGGCCCATCACTTTTGCTGCGGCTACTCTTAGTTGCGTATTATCTGTCAGCGCAAAATTTAGGTTGATAGACGGCAACACATCATCGTATTCATGAGTAAGCGTTGTGAAGCGATAAAAGTTGTTAATAAGGCCGGCATCGTCGGTAATGTTTTGCGCGCCAGCGGTGGGATCGCTGACTTCAACTGTGACACCGGTTTCTGGATCGGTAATTAACGATGTGGCACGCTGGTAAGTGGTAGAGCTTTGTTTTGTTTTTACGTAACGAACACCCACATTTCCGGTTACAGGCATACCCGCAATCTCAGTATTGAGTCCTGCCATCAAATAAGCAGAGTTTACGGTTTCAAATACCTGCCCACTTTCCTGCATAGTCCAAGAGGTAGATGGCCCTGTACCTGGGCCATTAATCACGCCAGCGGCCCCTGCTCCCCAGGTTTGTACTGGTTGAGGATAGCCACTTGGAAACCATGCATTAAGCGCACTGTTTAAATCTACCGACAAATAGCTTGGGAAATAGCTAAAATCGCCAGCCCAATCAACTTGCTCTACCATATCATCCGTTAAACGCAGCGGTGGCTCACTTGCAGAAAACGCACTGTCGTTTCCGTATTCAAATACCGAACGATCGTTACTGTACTCTCTATCGGAATAGCGATAGCCAAACTCCAATCCAGTCACGATGGGCATATCGACAAAATATTGAAAATCTACCTTATAAGCATCAAGCTCGTCTTTGTTAACAAATGGATAAATGCCGTATTTACTGACCATCACCCTATCGATATCGGAAAATGCATCTGCTTGATTAAAGGCTAAATCAGGAAGGTTGTTGCCATTCAACAAATACGAGATTTGAACGTTCTCATCAAACACTGGGCTGACAGCGTTAGCATCTTCACTGACTAAAGACCACAACAAGCCATTACGGAAATCACTTTTCGCGGTGGAACGAGACACATCAAATTGCACCGATAAGTCAGCACTAATTTCCCAATCTGCGTTAATACCAACGTTTTCAACGCTATCGAAATCTTGGTTGTCGTCGTTAACTAACTCAACTCGAGTAAAGCTACTGTCTGTTCGTGAGAAAGTGCCACCAATCACACTATTGTTTACAATAACAGGGTTCGTGATGCCTGCCGTTATCCCCCCTAGCTTGACTCGATACCCACGGGCAAATTCTTCTGAATCGAACTTAGAGATAAACGCATCGGCTTTTAAGGTGAAATTTTCTAATGGTGCCCACTCTATGGCTGCAACGTAACCGTCGCGAGTTTGCTCGCCACCTTTATGTTGAATCTCAAAGCCTTCAGAAATAAGCTCACATTCTGGGCAGTCGGTGCCAGCTCTGTCGTTATCACCTTCAATACCATCTACATCAACAGCCCCGTTATACGCTAAACCCACAAACTGAGTAGAAACACTGGGTTGGAATAAGCGTGCATAACCTAGGGATAAACCGACGGTGTCGTCCATAAACTTTCCTTGATAGGAAAAGCTCAATCGATGACCAAATTCACTCGCATCCGATATCTCACTGGCTCGGTCGTTATACATGCCACGCATATTGGCACTGAACTTATGCTGCTCCTCCATGACTAACGGGCTTGCTGTCTTGAGTTCTACCGTTCCAGCGATCCCCCCTTCAATGAGTGATGCTTTAGGCGATTTATATACACTCGCTTCGGTGATTAACTCTGAGGGGTACTGGTCGAACTCAATGGCTCTGCTTCCACTGGTAGACACTTGCTCACGTCCATTTAATGTAGAGAACACAAAGTCACCCGCTAAACCACGAATGTTAATCTCGGCCGCTTGGCCCCCTGTACGAACTGCAGATATACCTGGCAATCGGGTAAGCGCATCTGCCATAGATACATCAGGCAAACCGCCCAAATCATCAGCAGAAATTTGTTCTGACACCGTGTCAGAAAAACGCTTTTGGTTGAGTGATTGTATGAGGCTAGTACTAAACCCCCTCACCTCTATGCGTTCGAGCGTTTCCTCGGATATATCGTCGACCGGTATATCTTCACCTGATAATTGGCTACTCGATTGATTGTTACTATTTATGGCAGATTCACTGACTTCATCAATGGTGTCTTCTTGCGTTTGTTGAGCGTATGTTGGCAAAGTAAATGCCAACCCGCTGCTGACCAACGCCACCATGATGGGCTTAAGTTTGAATGTTCTCATTGGTGCCCCGTTCCTTGTTTTTTTATCAACGGTTCGGGAATACCACACCCAAACACGTCACTTATGGTTCTGCCACAAATAGTATCGGGTTGTATAAAAAGAGAGCAACACTATGCATACGTATTCATTTACATTAAATTTACAATGCATTAAATATTAGCAAGGGCTAACTTAAACGGGATAAGTAAGATATTGAAATTAAATAGAGAAAAGCCCCCTCAAGGGTAACTTAAGGGAGGACTTGAGTACTTGACGGCTTAAGAATGTTAAGTGACGAGGCGCGATTTATCGTGATTTACAGCAAGACGCAGTAACTTGCATCACAGCACACAGGCCAATTAGATTAAAAGCTTACAGACGTTTTATTTGCACTATCGATCATTGATTGAATGTATGCGTCATGAGTGGGTAGCGATGCTATTGGTTCACGCTTAATGTTATACAACGACGATAGCATGGCTTGCGTTTTCTCATCTGAAAGGCTATTTGCTAACCCATGATAATCTTCTGGTACTAGCCCTTGTCCATACATAACTTGCAGCCAAGAGCTTTCTAAGAACAGGTCATTTTGCTCACGCACCAAATTGCCATTTTGTTTGAACAGCGCCATTTTGTGAGTCAACGAATCTGGCAAGGTTAAATGGCGCATATCTCGCCAAAAATCACTGTCTTCACGTTCATTTAAACAATAATGTAATACTAGAAAATCTCGTATTTGTTCAAATTCTACTTTTGATTGTGCGTTGTATTCTTCAACCGCACTATCTGAGATACCTTGATGCGGGAAAAGCTTAATTAGCCTCACGATAGCTGATTGAATAAGGTGAATACTGGTAGACTCTAAAGGCTCTAAGAATCCAGAAGATAGCCCTACCGCGACCACATTTTTACACCATTGTTGTCTACGACGGCCAGTAGTAAATTTAATGAGTTTAGGATCGCCCAGTGGTTTGGTGTCAAGGTTAGCCATCAAGGTGTCGTGAGCTTGGCTATCACTAATATAACGTGAACTATAAACGTGACCATTACCATTACGATGTTGTAAAGGAATTCGCCATTGCCAGCCAGCACTGTGCGCGATAGAACGGGTGAAGGGTGCGGTATTTTCATGGCGTTCAGAAGGTACAGCAATGGCGGAGTCACAAGGCAATAAATGAGACCAGTCATCATAGCCTGCCCCCAATGTTTCATTAATTAACAGCCCTCGAAAACCTGTACAGTCAATAAACAAGTCCCCTTCAATGGCATGGCCATTTTCGAGATGTAATGCTTTTACATTCCCACTGTGTTTGTGTCTTGATACGTAGCTGATTTTACCTTCAACACGTTTAACGCCCAGTCCCTCGCTGAGTTTACGTAGGTATTTGGCATACAATGAAGCGTCAAAATGATAAGCAAAAGGGAGCTCTAAAACCGGGTCTTTTGCGTTAATACGTGCAAATTTACCTGCCTCGGCTGCTAAGTAGTTAAGGTCATACTCCCATAAATCGTGTTTCAAACCCTGCTGGCGTGCTTTTAGCCAAAAGTGATGAAAGTGACAAAAGGCCATGCTTTTGCCTGGTGCACCAAACGTATGGTAGTACTGTTGTCCTTGTTGCTTCCAGTTTTCAAAGCGAATTGCCAGCTTAATGGTGGCCTTGGTATCGCGAAGAAAGGTAGCCTCGTCAATCCCCAGCACTTGGTTGACGAGTCTAATGGGCGGAATGGTGGCCTCGCCTACACCTACTGTGCCAATAGCCTCAGATTCGACCAAGGTAATATTCACAGCGTCGCCAATGACTTTTTTGAGCAACGCCGCGGTTAGCCACCCTGCTGTGCCGCCGCCTGCAACAACAACACGTTTTACCGGCGCTTGCTTAGCTTCATGGTGATCTGTTGTCTGTTGATCAGTTGCTTGTTGACTCGCTGGTGTTTTATTTGCTATTGCCATACTCAGCCCTTACTACTTACTTCACCACACTGTAGATGGTTTACTTGTACTTTTACAATAAAAAACCACCTTTTGCTTCCTCGCCTGAATACATCTTCGAGCGCTGAAACAACAAGGTGGCTTGTATCTATTCTACTGTTTGCTTTCGCTTAACAATTAGAAGGTATAGTTAAAGCCTAACAAGTAGTTAGTACCGTATGATTGATATTGCGTAATCTGACGAGAATCCGCCTGAGACGCTTGAATATCATCTTCATCAGTTAGGTTTTGAGCTTGGAAAGTAACACGTAGGCCTTCCAAAGACTCAATACCAGACTCACTAAAGTCGTAACCGATTTGGGCATCAACCAAGGTACCGCCTTGCTTAGTAGCATCTACCAATGCCAAGCTAGTACCACGTTCTTCCGTTAAGTAATCATCACGCTTAGTTGCCGCAACACGGAACTCGAAACCATCGCTTTCGTAAAAGAACGTCATACTGTATGACTCTTCAGACAAGCCTGGAATTCGGGTTTCAGTTTGCGTTGGTGCTGCGTCTACTTCACCTTCCATGAAGGTGGCACTTGCGAACAAGCCAAAGCCTTCAAGTGAGTCATGAAGCAATTCACCTGGTAATGAACCTTGCAGTTCATAACCGCGCACATAACCTTCAAAACCATCTAGTACACTGCCGACTGAACCTAAGAAAGTAGCAGGCGTCTGCCCTTCTGAACCTTGGTGTAAATCAGGAATGTACACATCAGAGAAATCCGTTAGTACGCTCGTATCGCGATGCCAGTTTTTAATATCTTTATAGAAGAATGATGCCGCTACATAACCCGTATCCGAGAAGTAATTCTCATAAGCGATATCTAACTGGTTAGCTTCAAGAGGCTTAAGTTCAGGGTTACCTGAGCTACCGCTCCAAGGACCATTTTCAGGATCGGTACTGGTAATTTGGTTATCATTAAATGCGAAAGACGCCTGCGTATTTGGACGCATATCGTCCATACGTGGTCTTGAAATGACTTTACCCAATGCGAAACGTACAAACTGACCTTCGGCAACTTCTGCTGAAAGGTTAAGTGTTGGAAGTACATCTGTGTAATCAGCGCCGCCAGAAACAGGTACCGCTACTGTCATGCCATCAGCATCGGACGTGGTTGAGAAACCCGTAGATTGCTGGTCAGCATTAACCACTTGTACACCCACGTTACCGCGAATATAGATATCACCTACTTCCATTTCTAAATCAAATTTAGTGTAGAAAGTCAGCAACTCTTCATCAACTGTATAGCTATCACCTAAGCGATCGTTTTGTACCAGCTTGGCATCAGTCGCTGTGTAATAACCACTTTGGAACAGACCAAGTGAATCATACGCTAGAATGCCGTCTATACCGATGAAATCTAGAGGTACTACGCCTAGTACATCTGGAATAGCCGCATCACCAGGATAGCTAGGGGCAGTTAAATATGCACCGTTGTTTTCTTTGGTTTTGCTACGATCTGAGTAGATAACGCCCGCAGACATGCCAGTCACTACGCCCCATTCAACGTACCCTTTTGCATCAAAGCGGTAAGTATCTAGGTCTTCTTCATAGTTTGGTTGGTTAACAAAACCATCTTGTGCGTCTGCGCCAATAATAGGTGCGCCCCATGCTTGTGGACCTGCAAGACGAATTAAGCTTTCATCAGTAAGGTCAACAGGTGCAATGCTTGGGTGATCAGAATATACCGCGCCGGTAGTCGTCATTTCCCAGCTACGAGCAGTAATAGGACGTCCATCAATTCCTGCACGGCCTACGCCTGAATAACTTTCTACATCGATAATGTCTTTTTCAACTTTACCGGTAGAGTAGTCGAACTCTAAGGTCCAGTTATCATTTAAGATGTATTCTGCGTTCACGCCTACCGTCGTTAAATCAGCTTCTTGAGTACGAGCATCATTACGAATAACTGAATAGAAGCCATCGTAGTAACCTGATGTTACTAAACCGTTTTCAACACCAGTAATGGTATATTCGCCAGTTCCCCATTCAGCACCACCTTCTTCAAGACCCCGACGAACGTCATCTTCTACGAAGTCGATATAAAGCGCATCTACTTGAACATTTAGTTTATCAGTAGGCGCCCATTCAACTACAGCGGCGATAGAATCACGCTCTAACATTGCTGAACGTGCAAAAGAGTCGTGACCACCTAAAATAGTAGTTCCTTCTGCCACATCTACACCGGCTGCTGCATTATCAGCATTCGCGCCTGCATAGCCCCAACCACGGAAATGTTGTTCTTGACGTGGTGACTCCATGCTAGCAACAGTCAGTGCAAGACCGATAGTATCGTCAGCAAATTGGTCAACGTAGTTTACTGAAATACGATGTCCGTTGTTGTCAAAATCTGGGTTAGGAGAATCTTCAGCATTCTTTTCATACGAGCCATTAATAGCGAATGTACTTTTAGCTGCAAGCGGACTAATGGTTTGAAGGTCAATTGAACCACCAATATTCTGGGTGGTCATGCCAGCTTCTGCTGTTTTATAAACAACGATGCTAGAAATGATTTCAGTTGGGTAGAGGTCGAATTCAACGCCGCGGTTGTCGCCCATACCTAATAATTCACGACCGTTTAGTGATGTACCTACGTAGTTTTCGTTGAAACCACGTACTGAAATACCACTTGTACGACCGTTTCTACGCTCACCGGCTAGACCAGGCAAACGTGAAATAGATTCTGCAATACTTGTATCCGGTAATTTACCGATGTCTTCTGCGGATAACGCTTCAACAATAGATGTATTGTCCATCTTAATTGCTTGAGCGCGCTGCAAGCTGCCACGTATACCGCTAACTTGAATAACTTCAACATTAGCTTCATCAGCTGCTTCAGAATTTGTTTCTTGTGCAAATGTAGGCGAACAACCAAAAGCTACGCCACCAGTGATCAGCGCAACCTTGATGAGATTTGGTTTAAATTGTTTCATAAAACAGGTGTCCCATTCAGTTAGATTTGTTGTCTTTTTGTTATTTTTATGACAATCGAATGACAATGTATCCAGTCGCTGATAATCCTATAGAGCACACGGGCTTTGCACAATTGCTTGCATACGTATTCATAGAAAATATTAAACACCTCATTAACATTAACTCTCATGAATTATTGAAATTTAACAACAAAATTACGCAATATCGCCGCTAAACTGACCTTTTGTTGTAATTTTGTTACGGCACTTAGCCTTTTTAAGAGGGGTTATGCAAGGTTTTAAATATAGATGACGAATGCCAAATTAGGGATATTACTAGTAAGGAATTTTCTGTTGACCATCAATAATCAGGCACAAAAAAGCCCGCTAATTAGCGGGCTTCACTTAAACACTTGCGTGCGCTTTGCTAACTACCAACCCGTAGTTTCGCGAAGTGCCTTGCCGATTTCAGCAAGAGAGCGAACGGTTTTAACGCCCGCGTCTTCTAGTGCTTTAAATTTCTCATCAGCTGTACCTTTACCGCCAGCAATGATTGCACCAGCGTGACCCATACGCTTACCTTCAGGTGCAGTAACACCCGCAATGTAAGAAACAACAGGCTTAGTGACGTTAGCTTTGATAAATTCAGCAGCTTCTTCTTCTGCTGTACCACCAATTTCACCAATCATAACGATAGCTTCTGTTTGAGGATCGTCTTGGAACAACTGTAAGATGTCAATGAAGTTAGAACCAGGAATTGGGTCACCACCGATACCAACACAGCTAGACTGGCCGAAACCTTCGTCAGTAGTTTGCTTAACGGCTTCGTACGTAAGCGTACCAGAGCGAGAAACAATACCTACTTTACCAGGCTTATGGATGTGACCAGGCATGATACCAATCTTACACTCACCAGGAGTAATAACACCTGGGCAGTTAGGACCAATCATGCGAACGCCTTTAGCATTTACGTATTCTTTAACGTAAAGCATGTCTAGCGTAGGAATACCTTCAGTGATACAAACGATAAGCTCGATGCCAGCATCAGCAGCTTCAACGATTGAATCTTTACAGAATGCAGCAGGTACATAGATAACAGTCGCAGTTGCGCCTGTTGCTTCTACCGCTTCACGTACTGTATTGAATACTGGAAGACCTAGGTGCTCAGTGCCGCCTTTGCCTGGTGTAACACCACCAACCATTTGCGTACCGTAAGCAATGGCTTGCTCAGAGTGGAAAGTACCTTGACCACCAGTGAAACCTTGACAGATTACTTTGGTATCTTTGTTAATTAATACAGACATTATTTGCCCTCCGCAGCAGCAACAACTTTCTCTGCTGCATCAGTTAGCGACTCAGCAGCAATGATATCAAGACCTGAGTTCGCTAGAACTTCACGGCCAAGCTCTGCATTTGTACCTTCAAGACGTACAACAACAGGAACACTAACGCCAACTTCTTTAACCGCGCCAATGATACCTTCAGCAATCATGTCACAACGAACGATACCGCCGAAGATGTTAACTAAAACAGCTTTAACGTTGTCGTCAGATAAGATGATTTTGAATGCTTCTGCAACACGTTCTTTAGTCGCGCCGCCACCAACATCAAGGAAGTTAGCTGGCTTGCCACCGTGTAGGTTTACGATGTCCATTGTACCCATTGCTAGGCCGGCACCGTTAACCATACAACCTACGTTACCGTCTAGCGCAACATAGTTAAGTTCGAACTCAGCAGCATGCGCTTCACGTGCATCTTCTTGAGTAGGATCTTGCATAGCTTTAACTTTAGGCTGGCGATATAACGCGTTGCCGTCGATTGCTAGCTTAGCGTCAAGACAGTGAAGGTCACCATCTTCTTTAATGACAAGCGGGTTAATTTCAATCAATGCAACATCAAGATCTTCAAACATCTTAGCTAGGCCAAGGAAAATCTTAGTGAATTGTTTGATTTGAACGCCAGAAAGACCAAGTTTAAACGCCATTTCGCGTGCTTGGTAAGGCTGAGCACCAACAATTGGGTCGATTTCAGCTTTAAGAATTTTCTCTGGTGTTTCTTCAGCAACAGTTTCAATCTCAACGCCACCTTCAGTAGAAGCCATAAACACAACACGACGGGTTGTGCGGTCAACTACTGCACCAAGGTACAATTCGTTAGCGATATCTGTGCAAGTTTCAACAAGGATTTTGCTCACAGGCTGACCATTTTCGTCAGTCTGGAAAGTCACCAAATTTTTGCCAAGCCAGTTTTCTGCGAAAGCTTTAATTGCGTCAGTATCTTTTACTAACTTAACGCCACCTGCTTTACCGCGACCACCTGCGTGGACCTGACATTTTACTACCCACTCACTACCGCCAATGCGGTTAGCGGCCTCTACAGCACTTTCAGGAGTGTCTGCTGCGTATCCTTCAGAAACAGGTAGACCGTATTCTTTGAATAGCTGCTTACCTTGGTATTCATGCAAATTCATGGTGTTTCTATCCGATTTTTAGTAAGACAAAAGCCGCTTTCGCGACTTGATTAATTAGACTGATATTATAGGGCGAATATCAGCGTTGTGACAGTAACGCGACTTATATATAAGCAGCGTTGCTGCACACAATAACAAGAGAGGAAAGCCTTACACGTCTAATAGAAGGCGTGTTGGATCTTCAAGCATCTCTTTGATTGTTACCAAGAAGCCTACTGACTCTTTACCATCAACAATACGATGGTCATAAGACAGGGCGAGGTACATCATTGGCAGAATTTCCACCTTACCGTTAACAGCCATTGGACGATCTTGGATTTTATGCATACCCAAAATAGCGCTCTGTGGCGGGTTAATGATAGGCGTAGACATCAATGAACCAAACACACCACCGTTAGTGATAGTAAAGTTACCGCCTTGAAGGTCTGCCATCGACAATTTGCCATCACGGCCTTTAATTGCCAATTCTTTAATTCCTTTCTCAACACCGGCCATACCTAGTGTATCCGTATCTTTTAAGATAGGCGTAACTAGACCGCGAGGCGTTGATACTGCGATAGAGATATCGAAGTAGTTGTGATAAACAATGTCATCACCGTCAATTGATGCATTTACATCTGGGAAACGTTTAAGTGCTTCAGTTACCGCTTTCACGTAGAAAGACATGAAACCTAAACGAATACCGTGACGTTTCTCAAAGCTCTCTTGATACTGCTTGCGAAGTTCCATAATTGGCTTCATGTTAACTTCATTAAACGTAGTTAGCATAGCAGTAGAGTTTTTAGCTTCAAGAAGGCGAGTTGCAATCGTTTTGCGAAGACGTGTCATAGGAACACGTTTTTCTGTGCGATTACCCGTAGGTAATTCAGCTGTATCAGCTGCAGCAGATGGCGCTGAAGCCGCTGGTGCACTGCCACCCTTAAGGTGTTTTTCTACGTCTTCTTTAGTGATACGGCCATTTTTACCCGTACCTTTAACTTTTGCTGCGTCTACGCCTTTTTCTGCCAATAAACGGCGTACTGAAGGACTAAGTGCATCACTGCTGTCATCTGAATCATCAGATGCAGCTTCAGACGACTCAGATGCTGCTGCACCTGACGTTGCGCCTTCAACAAATTTAGCAATCACTTCTTCAGCTGTCACTGTTGCGCCTTCTTCGGCAACAATTTCTGATAGTGAGCCATCAGCAGGCGCTACCACTTCTAGAACAACTTTATCAGTTTCAATATCAACCAAGTTTTGGTCGCGGCTTACCGCTTCGCCTACTGCAACATGCCATGTGGCGATGGTTGCATCAGCTACCGACTCTGGTAATACAGGTACTTTAACTTCTGACGTTTTACCGCTAGCTGCAGGTGCTGCTTCCTTTTTAGATTCAGCTTTCGCTTCAGATTTAGCTGGCGCAGCGCCACCCTCTTCTAATTTAGCAATAACTTGCTCGCCTAGTACCGTTGCACCCTCTTCATTAAGAAGCTCACCGATAGTTCCGTCGGCTGGTGCTACGACTTCCAGCACAACTTTATCAGTTTCAATGTCAACCAGGTTCTGGTCACGTTTTACCGCGTCGCCGGCCTTTACGTGCCAAGTTGCAATGGTGGCATCGGCAACTGACTCTGGTAGGACCGGAACTTTTATCTCAATTGTCATCATTGTTCCTTATTTAATAGTGAGTGCGTCTTCAACCAGCGCTTTTTGTTGCTGATTGTGAACGGAAACATAACCTACAGCAGGTGAAGAAGATGCTTCACGACCTGCATATGTTAATTTGGCGCCATCTGGAATTGCTTGCCAGAAATGGTGTTGACTGCAATACCAAGCTCCTTGGTTTTGCGGTTCTTCCTGACACCAAACCCAATCTGTAACGTGGCTGTATTGTGCCACAACTTTAGCGCATTCTTCTTGTGGGAATGGATAAAGTTGTTCCAATCTTACGATTGCAACGTCTATTTGTTCATTTTTACGGCGCTGGTCAAGCAAATCGTAGTAAACCTTGCCTGAACACATCACCACACGCTTAACGTCTTTCGGATTAATATCGTCAATTTCGCTTATCACGTTGTGGAATTTGCCTTCTGCTAACTCTTCAAGAGAAGAGGTTGCAAGCGGGTGACGCAACAAGGATTTAGGCGACATAACGATAAGCGGTTTACGCATAGGGCGAACCACTTGACGGCGAAGCATGTTAAACACTTGCGCTGGTGTTGAAGGTACACATACTTGCCAGTTGTGATCAGCACACATTTGCAAGAATCGCTCAAGACGAGCCGAGCTATGCTCAGGACCTTGACCTTCGTAGCCGTGTGGAAGCAGCATGGTTAGACCACATAAACGGCCCCACTTCGCTTCACCTGAACTCAAGAATTGGTCAAATACAACCTGTGCACCGTTCGCGAAGTCACCAAACTGGGCTTCCCAAATAGTTAAACACTCAGGTTCTGCCGTTGCGTAACCATACTCAAACGCCATAACCGCTTCTTCTGAAAGCACAGAGTCGTATATTTCGATCTCGCCTTGGCCTTCACGAATATTTTGCAGTGGCATGTACGTTGAGCCATCAGCTTGATTATGCAATACCGCATGACGGTGGAAGAAAGTACCACGGCCAGAATCCTGACCTGTCATACGTATATCTTCACCAGCATCAACCAATGATGCGTAGGCTAGATTTTCTGCCATTCCCCAATCAAGTTTCTTTTCACCGCTTACCATGGCCTTGCGGTCTTGGTATAACTTGTTTACACGAGATTGAAGTTTATGACCTTCAGGGAAACTTGTTAACGCTTCGCCAAGTTCTTGAAGTTTTTCAACACTGATAGCGCCATCATATGGCGTATCCCAATCGTGACCTAAGTACGGAGACCAGTCTACACTGTGCTCTGTCATCGGACGCCATTCTTCAACTACACATGCACCATGATCTAATGCTGCACGGTATTCTTCTAAATAGCGGTCGGCATCACGCTGTTCAATAACCCCTTCAGCAATAAGCTGATCGGCATAAATAGCGCGAGGTACTGGATGCTTCTTCACTTTTTGGTACATAAGCGGCTGAGTTGCGTTTGGCTCATCAGCTTCGTTATGTCCATGACGGCGATAACACACTAAATCGATAACAACGTCACGCTTGAATTTATTACGGTATTCAAGGGCTAGCTGAGTCACAAAAGCAACCGCTTCTGGGTCATCAGAGTTAACGTGGAAGATAGGTGCCTGAACCATTTTCGCAATATCAGTACAGTATTGCGTAGAACGAGTATCTTCAGTTTTTGACGTTGTGAAACCAACTTGGTTGTTCACCACAATACGTACTGTTCCGCCCACGGCGAAACCGCGAGTTTGTGACATATTGAAGGTTTCTTGAACTACGCCCTGCCCAGCAATCGCTGAGTCACCGTGAATGGTAATAGGAAGTACGGTGTTAGTATCGTCGTTACGACGTTCAAGACGAGCACGAACTGAGCCCATCACTACTGGGTTCACAATTTCAAGGTGAGACGGGTTAAACGCAAGTGCTAAGTGAACATTGCCACCTGGCGTAGCAAAATCTGATGAGAATCCAGCGTGGTATTTAACATCACCTGCGCCTAATGAATCATCATGCTTACCGGCGAATTCATCAAACAATACTGATGGGTTTTTACCCAACACGTTGACTAGTACGTTCAGACGACCACGGTGAGCCATTCCGATAACCACTTCTTTGGTGCCGGCAGCACCTGCATTAGTGATTAGGTTTTTAAGCATAGGAACTAATGCGTCGCCACCTTCCAGTGAGAATCGCTTGGCGCCTGGGAATTTAGACCCAAGGTACTTTTCCATGCCGTCAGCAGCCGTTAGCCCTTTAAGTAGGGTAAGTTTTTCATCTTTAGAAAACTCAGGCTTGGCTTGTACTGACTCAATTTTTTGCTGTAACCAGCGTTTTTGGTCTGTATCGGTAATGTGCATGTACTCAGCACCGATAGAGCCACAATATGTTCGGTTAAGTGATTTAAATAATTCACCTAATGACATTGAATCTTTGCCGATAGCAAAAGACCCTACGTTGAACACACTGTCAAAATCTTTATCAGAAAGGTTATGGTGAGATAGTTCTAAATCACGAACACGCTCTTGTTTCCATAATCCTAGCGGATCGAGGTTGGCATGCTGGTGACCACGGAAACGAAAGGCGTTAATAAGCTGTAACACTTTAACTTGCCTGTCATCCGATACCGGAGTGCCTTCAACTGGTGCGCTCGACATTCGTGCTGTCGGGCCTAGAGCAGCTAGCTTCCTAAACTGATCTTTAACACTAGTATGGTTGGTTTCAAGTTCAACGCCTTCGACCTTGGGGAGGCTATCAAAGATTTGACGCCAAGTATCGGAAACGCTCTGCGGGTCTTCCATATACGATTCGTACAATTCTTCGACATAGGCAGCGTTGGCACCTGCCATATGCGAGGAATCCCACCACGCTTTCATCACGCTTTCTTGCATTTAATTTGCCTTGCTACGTTTTGTAAATTCTATTAACCATCGGTTTGTATTATAAGGTTATTCGTGACATAACCAAGCGTTATACCGATGAATACAAAAAAAAATAGCCATCACATCCGGATGGCTATTTAGAGCATTGCTTTCTGTCACTCAGGAGTAACCAGAATATAGTACTAAACAGCCCGTTGTAAAAGCATAGACTTAATGTGTCCAATTGCCTTTGTCGGGTTTAATCCTTTCGGACATACACTTACACAGTTCATAATACCGTGACAGCGGAATACGCTAAATGCATCATCTAGATCGTTCAAACGTTCATCAGTTGCAGTATCACGGCTATCGATAAGGAAACGATAAGCGTGAAGCAAACCAGCAGGCCCGATAAATTTATCCGGGTTCCACCAGAACGATGGGCACGACGTAGAACAACATGCACATAGAATACATTCATACAGTCCATCAAGCTTAGCACGTTCTTCAGGAGACTGAAGGTGTTCTCTTGCAGGAGGCTGTTTGTCATCGTTGATTAAGAATGGCTTAATCTTTTCATATTGGGTGTAAAACTGTGTCATATCAACCACAAGGTCGCGTACTACGGGCAAACCTGGAAGTGGACGAACAACAACTTTACTTTTACCCAATGCAGACAATGGCGTAATACAGGCAAGACCATTCTTACCATTCATATTCACACCGTCTGAACCACACACACCTTCACGGCACGAGCGGCGGAATGATAACGTTGGATCTTGCTCTTTAAGAGCAATTAGTGCATCCAACACCATCATGTCACGACCTTCCTCTACTTCTAGAGTGTAGTCTTGCATGCGTGGCTTGTTATCAACATCAGGGTTGTAACGATATATCGAAAATTGTAATTGCATGATCGTTGCCTCTCTTAATATGAACGCACTTTAGGCGGGAAAGCTTCCCGAAGCTTAGGCGCCATATTGACATCACGTTTAAGCATTTTTTCAGTATTCGGATCGTAAACGCTGTGGCATAACCAGTTCTCATCGTCACGGTCCGGGAAATCGAAGCGGCTGTGTGCGCCACGGCTTTCCGTTCTGAAGTTCGCTGCTACTGCTGTGCTGTACGCGGTTTCCATAAGGTTATCAAGCTCAAGACATTCAATACGCTGAGTATTGAAATCGGCACTCTTATCATCAAGGCGAGCATTCTGAAGACGTTCACGAATTTCACCAAGTTGCTTAAGGCCGTCTGCCATGGCTTCACCTTCACGGAATACTGAGAAGTTAAGCTGCATGCATTCTTGCATATCTTTTTTGATTTGAACCGGATCTTCGCCCTTACCTTTCTCTGAGTTTTCCCAGCGATTGAAGCGAGACATTGCCACTTCAAGGTCAGACTCTGATGCTTCGCGGAATGGCGATACGTCAGAAAGGGTTTTACCTAAGTGTAGACCAGTCGCACGACCGAATACTACAAGGTCAAGTAGTGAGTTACCGCCAAGGCGGTTAGCACCGTGTACAGATACACATGCAATTTCACCACAAGCGAATAAGCCGTTGACTACTTTATCGTTACCGTCTGCATCAACAGTTAAACATTGACCGTCAACGGTAGTTGGAATACCACCCATCATATAGTGACAAGTTGGTATTACAGGGATTGGTTCTTTCACTGGATCAACGTGAGCAAACGTACGAGATAGCTCAAGGATACCTGGTAAACGCGATTCAAGTACGTCTTTACCAAGGTGATCAAGTTTAAGTTTACAGTGAGGTCCCCAAGGGCCATCAAATCCACGACCTTCGCGAATTTCAGTCATCATTGAACGTGCTACAACGTCACGACCAGCAAGGTCTTTCGCGTTAGGCGCATAACGTTCCATGAAGCGTTCACCGTCTTTATTAAGTAGGTAACCACCTTCACCACGACAACCTTCCGTTACTAGCGTACCAGCACCGGCGATACCCGTAGGGTGGAACTGCCACATTTCCATATCTTGTAATGCAACGCCAGCACGGATTGCCATACCAACACCGTCACCGGTATTAATGTGTGCATTGGTAGTAGAAGCGAAGATACGCCCTGCTCCACCCGTTGCTAATACGACTGCTTTAGACTTGAAGTAAACCACTTCGCCAGTCTCGATATCGATAGCAGTACAACCAACAACGTCACCGTCTTGGTTTTTAACTAGGTCGAGTGCGTACCACTCAGAAAAGACCTTTGTTTTATTTTTTACGTTTTGCTGATAAAGCAAATGCAGCAAGGCGTGACCGGTACGGTCAGCAGCCGCTGCGGTACGAGCTGCTTGCTCGCCACCAAAATTTCTTGATTGACCACCGAAAGGACGTTGGTAAACCTTACCATTCTCAAAACGTGAGAAAGGTAAACCCATGTTCTCCATCTCAATGATGGCTTCTGGGCCGGTTTTACACATATATTCAATAGCGTCTTGGTCACCAATGTAGTCCGACCCTTTTACAGTGTCGTACATGTGCCATTCCCAGTTATCTTCATGGGAATTACCTAGCGCAACAGTAATACCACCTTGCGCTGATACCGTATGTGAACGGGTAGGAAATACTTTAGACAGTAGTGCACATGATTTGCCAGATTCTGAAATCTGCAATGCTGCACGCATACCAGCGCCGCCAGCGCCAATAACTACTGCGTCAAACTCGTGAACGGGTAAACTCATCTTACACTCCCCACAATACAAACAGACCAACAGCGACGTAACCAAAAGCAATGATGTTTAGAACATACTGAATGATTGCACGCAAACCAGACGCCTTCACATAATCGGTAAGTACTTGCCAAAGGCCAATACGAACGTGGATCATGATGGCGATAAGTGCTGCCAATGTGAACACCTTCATCGCTAGCCCAGAAAATAATCCGCGCCACTCAATGAAAGTAATATTATCAGTGGATATAAAAAACCACGCCATGAATACCGTATAAGCAAAAATAATTGCAGCGGTAGTACGTAGTGAAACGTAATCTTGAATACCATTACGCTTTAAGCTTGCTTGGTTGCCTAGCATAGTGCTACTCCCAATACTACTGTCAGCACAATCCAAAGAGCGATAGCTATTTTGGCGCTGAGGTTTCCTGACTCCAACTCTTCCCAGTGACCTAAATCCATAACTACATGTCTTAGGCCGCCTAAAATGTGGTAAGTCAGCGCTGATAAAGTGCCTATTGCGATCACTTTTCCAATGATACCGTCCATCATCGCTTGTACGTTCGCAAACCCTTCAGGCGAGGAAACAGATACTGCCCATGCCCAAATAACAAAGAGTAATGCGAAGAACATTGCGACACCGGTAACACGGTGGAGAATTGACGAAATAGCGGCAGGCGGAAATTTAATAGTATTGAGTTCTAAATTTACTGGTCTTTGCTTTTTCACAATGTATGCCTGTTTAATCCGTAGGGATAATGAATTACTCACCGTTATTATGTCCTGTGTGAGTTAATTCGTTTATTACCTGTTAATTACCTCATCCAATGAGTTGTTAACAATTTGTGAATTATTCTTTAATGCAATTAACAGAATAATTATTCTGTTTTAATGCACTGCTGAGTATATCCAGCACAGTATATAATTACAATTTTTTGTGCTGTAGTAAGACTTTAGTCTTTTTTGACAAATCTTCCTGATAAACACAAAGAAAAGTAGCCACAAATACTAACAACAAGCATGGAATGCTTAATAAACAAGGCTGTAAAGTGTATCAGCACTAAACTAGAATAACACTATTTTCACTAGCAAAATTAAGGTCTTTTAATGAAAACGGGTAATTCTCAATCGACAAAAGGTTATTTTTTCAGCTAAGGTGTTAATAAATTTGGTAAACGGTGGTTTACCTTTTGCCAAAAGACATTGATAATTACCCTGAAACGGGTTTAGTGCGATTACCAAAATGTTAACGATAGAGATTCCGGCTGAGCATTATAAATCTCAGTAATTCGGAATATTTATTGTGCATAAATGCAATTAAATTGACTTATTGGTACATAATAAAGTACAAATACGCCACTTTTCCCCAACGAAACGAGCATTTTCGCCCGTTTTCGCTGCAAACAGAACCATTCTGAGGAGAGCATTTTATGGCAGATCAGAAAGCCATTCTTAAAGCCGGCGGTAAGGAAATCGAGCTTCCTATCTTGTCTGGCACCGAAGGACAAGACGTAATCGACGTTCGTACCCTTGGTCAACACGGTTACTTCACCTACGACCCTGGTTTTATGGCGACAGGATCTTGCGAGTCAGCTATTACTTACATTGACGGTGCTGCTGGTGTATTACTACACCGTGGTTTCCCGATTGAAGAATTAGCGCGCGATGCAGACTACCTTGAAGTTTGTCATATGCTTCTACACGGTGATGCACCGTCTAAAGAAGAATATGAAGAATTCAAATCAACGATTACACGCCACACCATGGTACATGAGCAAATTAACATGTTCTTCCATGGCTTCCGCAACGATGCCCACCCTATGGCAATGTTATGCGGTACGGTTGGTGGTATGTCATCTTTCTATCACAGCGACTTAGACGTTTCTAACGATGAAGAGCGTAAACGTAGTGCACATCGCTTAATTGCGAAAATGCCTACTTTGGTAGCCATGTGTTACAAGTACAACATTGGTCAACCATTCGTTTATCCACGTAACGATTTGAGCTATGCAGCTAACTTCCTGAACATGATGTTCTCAGTTCCTGCTGAAGAATTTGAGATTAGCCCTGCGGTTGAACGTGCAATGGATCGTATCTTTACGCTTCATGCTGACCACGAGCAAAACGCATCTACATCTACTGTTCGACTAGCTGGTTCATCTGGTGCTAACCCTTACGCATGTATTGCCGCTGGTGTTGCTTCACTTTGGGGCCCTGCCCACGGTGGTGCGAACGAAGCATGTCTGAATATGCTTGAGGAAATTGGTACTGTTGACCGCATTCCTGAGTTTATTGCACGCGCTAAAGATAAGGCTGACCCGTTCCGTCTTATGGGCTTTGGTCACCGTGTATATAAAAATCACGACCCACGCGCAACAGTAATGCGCGAAAGCTGTCACGAAGTACTTAGTGAACTTAATGTTAAAGATCCACTACTTGAAGTAGCAATGGAACTTGAAAAAATTGCATTAAGCGACCCGTACTTCGCAGAGAAGAAATTGTTCCCTAACGTAGATTTCTACTCAGGTATCGTACTTAAAGCTATTGGTATTCCAACCAATATGTTTACGTGTATCTTCGCATTGTCTCGTACAGTGGGTTGGATTTCACACTGGCATGAAATGATGAGCGATCCAAAACAAAAAATTGGTCGTCCTCGTCAGCTTTACACTGGTCACAACCAGCGTAAGTACACGCCATTAAAATAAGCGTGAACAGATAATTATTTGTTCATAAAATAGCGCCTTCTGGCGCTATTTTTTTGGCTCTTTTTTAATAAACTTTCGTACAACAGTTTATTAGAATAACCGCAGAAGGATTATGTTATATGCCCTACTCTGTTGTGTTGCTTGGCGTTGCTGGGCTCATCCCTTTTTTGGCTATGCCAATAGCTTATTCTTTTAATCTTTTATCACTAACCCAAAGCGCTGTTTACTTTATGCAGTACTCAGCGGTTTTATTGTCTTTTTTTGGTGGCATTCATTGGTGGGACTCAATCAGTAATGCGCGTTATGGTAAACAAATGTATATCGCCATGTTACCCAGCATTGTCGGTTGGCTTTGTTTGGTATTTAGCCACGACCCGAAAACGTTAGGGGTGCTTTCGCTTAGTTACGTTGCCATCTTAGTGTATGACAAATTCACGCTTAGCCTACCAAAAGGCCAAATTGTAAGTTATATCAGTTTACGTATAGCACTTACCTCGGTCGTGGTAATTAGCCATGCTTGGATGATTTATCTCATTACCTAATTTTCATAGTACATAGCGCGCATGTAGTCAGGAAACATCATTACGTTATCAAAATTGGCTGATGCTACAAGTGTTTGCTAATTGTTGAAACGGCACGTGCCAGCAAGACACAAAAAAGCGCAGTCATATAATTATCATGACTGCGCTTTTTTAGTACACCGACGATACACTCCGGTTTATGCGTTACGCTTTTCTTTTAAACTAATCCTTGTTCATTTTATTTAACAAGTCAGCCGTAAAAAAAGTAAAAACGCGGGATGTTACTCGTCACGTATAACCGAAAGCAACTCAGCCGTTTTTTCTTCCATCAAGGCTATATCGCCTCGACTTTCTACGTTTAAGCGAATAACCGGTTCGGTGTTCGATTTACGCAAATTAAAACGCCATGTGTCGAATTCCAATCCTAGGCCGTCGGTAGTATCGATCGACGTTGCAAGTGGCTTATATTTAGATGTTGCGCGCTCAAGTGCAGCATCTGCATCTTTAAGCTTGCTGTTGATCTCACCCGATGATGGAAATGCTTCAATGCGCGCTTTAACCATGCTCGCCAACGATTGCTTTTTAACACACACAAGTTCGGCAATTAGCAACCAAGGGATCATACCTGAATCGCAGTAAGCGAAATCTCTAAAATAATGGTGCGCACTCATCTCACCGCCATACACCGCGTCTTCCTTGCGCATACGCTCTTTAATAAACGCATGACCTGTTTTCGATTTAATAGGTGTACCGCCAGCATTCGCCAAAATGTCTTCGGTATTCCAAAATACCCGTGGGTCATAAATAATTTTACTGTCTTGGTTTTTCTCAATGAACGCTGCTGCAAGCAAACCAACAATGTAATAACCTTCAATGAAGTTGCCGCTAGCATCGAACAAGAAGCAACGATCGAAGTCGCCATCCCACGCCACACCAAAGTCCGCGTTATGTTTAATAACAGCATCGGCAGTATCTGCTCTGTTTTCAGGTAATAGCGGATTTGGAATACCATGAGGGAAGGTGCCATCTGCTTCGTGATGCACCTTAATAAAGCTAATTGGAACTTGTCTGCTCGCTAACTCAGCTTCAATAGCATCAAGCGCTGGACCTGCAGCACCGTTGCCTGCATTAACCACTATTTTAAGTGGTGTGAACGAATCAAGATTCACATAAGACAACATGTGGTCTACATAGGCTGACATACAGCTATCTTCTACATAGCTGCCTGTATCAGTTAAATGTGAAACCTTGATGTGTGCATGACCGTTGTAAAAGGCGTCAGCGTCAATGGCCTCACCTTGCGTGTAATAGGCAAGGCGCTGTGATACCGCTTCATCGCTCAACTGCTCAGCGCGCTCTTTGATGGCATTTAAGCCAGTATCGCCACTAATGGGCACTGAATCAGCTTTTACCAACTTCATGCCATTGTAGTTAATGGGGTTATGACTAGCAGTTACTTCTATTCCGCCATCAACACCTAAGTGTTTAGTCGCGAAATATATCTCTTCGGTGCCTGCCATACCAATATCGGTAACGTTCGCGCCAGCATCAATTAGTCCTGCGCTCAAGGCAAGTTTTAAGGGGGTAGAGGTTAAACGAACATCGCTGCCCACCACTACTGTTTTCGCTTTCAACTCTTCAGCAAAGGCGTAACCAATGCGATAAGCCGTTGCTTCATCAAGTTGGCTATTAAGCTCACCGCGTATGTCATATGCTTTAAAGCATGTAATTGGTTTAGTCATGTATTAGAGTCTCTGTTCCCTGTTAAAGCTATTATTGGTCACTTTTGTGACAAGAAAATGTGTTACAACAAAAGTGACGCAATGATTGTAAAGTAGATGGTATAAAACCCCTCACCTTCGCGCAATGCGCTTTTCAAATTACTAAGTAATTAAACTTAATTTACTTTTTCTCTGTTGTGGGGAGTCATTAAATCTTGTTTTGGGCCAACGGGAATAACTTGGGTAGGGTTTATCATGGTGTGGCTGTAATAATAGTGACGTTTGATATGGTCAAAATTTACTGTGCTTGCCACACCTGGATATTGATATAACTCTTTCATGTACCCGTACAAGTTTGGGTAGTCTGCAATTTGGCGAATATTGCACTTGAAGTGACCATGGTACACCGCATCAAAGCGAATCAAGGTGGTGAACAAGCGCCAATCCGCTTCGGTAATTTGATTGCCCACTAAATAACGTTGTGTCGACAACCTTGTTTCTAGCGCATCCAATGCTTCAAACAAGACCTCAACCGCCTCTTCATAAGCACTTTGCGTGGTAGCAAAGCCAGCCTTATACACGCCGTTATTAATCGCGTGATAAACCGTATTATTAATATTGTCTATTTCTTCTCGTAATGGCGCGGGGTAAAAGTCTTGGCTGCCACCTGTAAGCGCATTGAAGTCACTGTTGAAAATGCGAATGATATCTGCAGATTCATTATTCACTATAGACTGGGTTTGTTTGTCCCACAGCACCGGAACCGTTACCCGCGTGGTAACATCATGCTTTGCTTTGGTGTATAGCTGATGGAGATAATCATTATGGTATAGCTTATCGCCGGTACTACCTGGGTAATCAGAAAAACTCCAACCATCTCCAAGCATATCGGGGTTCACCACAGAAACATCAATGTGCTGAGTCAGCCCTTTCAGTTGCCTTAAAATTAACGCACGATGCGCCCACGGACAGGCATAAGCAACATAAAGATGATAACGACCAGACTCTGGTGGGTGTTCAGCTCCTGCTTCACCGCCTATCGTACCTCTAAACTTCGACGCTTGACGTTCAAATTTACCGCCATTCTCACTCGTGTCATACCATTTATCTTGCCATATTCCGTCTACAAGCAATCCCATTTATTTCTCCAAGCATTCATTTTAAAACGCGTTATTCAACCATGTATAGCTTTGAACGTAATGCCTGTATTTTTGGATTTAACTTCCTAGTTTATAGAACGAATGGGTATAACAAGTTTACCTAGCATCCATCTTATCGTCGATGTCCAGTCATGTTTCATAGGCATGTCACCATTCGCTACGTGTGCCTTAATAATGGCAGTATCATAGCTTTTTGACATGTCTTACTGACTGTTTAAAGAAGATCCCTTGCAATATTACGCTTTTTTGCGATCATGCGCCCCTTGAGTAAAAGCCTTTGTTTTATGTTTAAGCTGTTCTGTTTTTTCGCCGTTTAACGAGTGATGGCTGAACAATTTTAACGCAGCGCTTAAACAATGCGGCTATTGGCCTAGCAAGAACTGGAATACAAAGTGAGTATATTGGAAGATCAACGATTTGGCGGTATCGTGCGCCTATATGGCGCAGAAGCCGCAGAAAAACTTGCAATGAGCCATGTGTGCGTTGTGGGTATTGGTGGGGTTGGAAGTTGGAGTGCAGAAGCGCTGGCGCGCTCTGGTATTGGTAAAATCACCCTGATTGATTTAGATGACGTATGCGTAACCAACACCAATCGACAAATTCATGCGATGGCCGATACCATAGGCGAAGCAAAGGTTGACGCTATTGCACAGCGTATTAAACGCATAAACCCAAATTGCGAAGTGGTATGCATTGAAGACTTCGTCACGCCAGAAAACACAACAGAACTGTTAACCCAAGCTATGGATGCCGTTATTGACGCAACTGACAGCATAAGAGCGAAAGCTGCCATGGTAGCCCATTGTAAACGCGCAAAAATACCTATTGTGACTGTTGGTGGCGCCGGCGGACAAATTGACCCTACCCAAGTGACCCGGGGTGATTTATCAAAAACCACCCAAGATCCTCTTGCGGCCAAATTGCGCAGTGAACTGCGACGCAATTACAATTTCAGTAAGAACCCTAAACGCCGCTTCGGGGTTGAATGCATCTATTCAACCGAGCAGTTGCGTTATCCCCAACCTGATGGCAGCGTGTGTTATAACAAATCGGCAATGGAAGGCGGAACGCGACTTGATTGTGCAGGCGGTTTTGGCGCTGTTGTAACGGTAACGGCCACCTTTGGTATGTTCGCATCAGCCAGTGTAATCAATCGCTTAACCGGTCATAAATAGACAAACGGGAATAACTACCGCACAATGTTGTTAGCAGGTTTAAAAATGACGATAGCGAACATCACTCTATCGCGTAAAGGTTAAGTAAGAAGGATAATAAAATGTCACCTATAGAGCTCGAACAATTAATGAAGGACTGCGCAGAAGATGCGGTTGCTACAGCCCAAGAAGAGTTCAGTTTAACCTTAGATTACTCTGCTGAAAGTGTTTCGCTTGTAGATGATATTTTACTTAGTTTTTTAGACAAATATCATGACAGCGCGTTAGAAGATGAAGCAGTTTTCACCATATGTAATATCTTTGGCGCCTATTTGGGAGAAACGTTCCAGCGTTTTGTGGGTGGAACATGGCTTTATGACCAATCGAACCCTAGTGCACCCTACGTTTTATTAGTGGTCGGTGAGAACTCTTATGCCTTTGCAGGTATTTGCTACGAGCGACTAGTAAACGACAGCCAGGTCAGCGTTAAAGCTTATTTTGATCAATCTGTAAGTAATCACCGCCAGTAATCGGTCTTTTTTGCACTTTTTTCGTGTGAGGCTTATAACTTTTTGCCTCACACGCCAGACGCTTTTTTGGGTCTCTTCACCTAAAAATTAATTCTTAATTCCCAGAAAAATAACACCTCAAACAAATGCTATTTTCTGATTTATTCGGGTTTTACTCGTAATTTGTTGCCAATTTACTTGCAACTTACTCGCAATGAGGCTTTTTCCAATCTTGTATCATCCAGCGCAAATGCCGACTTCGGCTAATACAATATAAGCTGATAATAGACACCACCACCTTAATGGCAGTTATCATCTCAAACCCCCAATGTACCGACACAATATGATAAAACTGCACACTCAACGACGCTATCACGCCCACTAAAATAAGTGGCAACAATGCACGAGACCACCCTGTGATCCCCTTTTTCCATAGCCTTTCACGTTGCGATATAAGCACAAGCCCTAACACTATCGGTACACTGCTTAGTAATGCCAAGCCTAAACTTTCACTTTGAGGATAAAACAGCTTAAGTAACGCTTCAGTTTGCGAGCGCGAGGCCAGCGAAAAAATAAACGCAATCCAGTCCAAACTAAATAGCGCCAGTATGACGTACAGCCATTTTGGCGGTAAAATTCGGCCAGATTCATCGTAATATTTTAATGGCAGTTTTAGCATGAAAAACAAATAGCCTTGCTTCAAAGAATAATTAATAACCCAGTTATTATTGGGCTAATAATGCAAACTTAAAGCGCTAAAAGAAAATATCAGACAATTTGGCATATTTATAAATGTTCTAATATAAATGACACGGCTTCAGGTGATTTAAATGAATTGTGCTTAGACACAACAATGAGTCTTTCTAAGGCCTCTGGTATATCGGCACTTTCATAGGTCACCACGCCATCAGTGAGTAACAAACACACTTCTCTTCTTTCACATTCGGTTTCTTTTTTCGACCCAATAATGGAATAGGCTTTTCCTTGAATAGGCATAGGATACAAGGTGTTCATCAAGGGGTGACCTGGCTTTAATGAGTCGAGGCTTTTAAATTTAGTGTCGGTTAAATAGCTTTGCATGTCTGACTGAACAATGTCGACCCCATTTTCATCGAGTAACTCAACAAACATATTTTTGAGTTCATAGGGTATTTGTACCAACGATGAACCAATATAGCCGATTGCCGACGCCGCTAACGCCGACCCCTTATGGGGCGTATCTAAATAAAAAACGGTGTTCGTTGTAAACCTAGGTTCAAAGAAAAAGGTGTCCCGAATATCTTCGGACATCGCCTCTTCAAGCTGTTCAGGAGGTACAGCAAAGGTGGTATTCCAAAAGGCGTCGCCAGGCGATACTGTAAGTAACTTAGTTATAAGCCCTCCTAAACTGTGCCCAATAAATACCGCTTCGCGAGTGATTAGTGGGTTATCAATAGTGGCCAGTAGCGCATCAAGCTCTCTTCGAATTTTCATGGCGCTATACAGTGGCGGCTGACCTGAGGGGTAAAGCACATGCCAAACTTGATAGCGTTCGTTCAACCATTCGTCATTCATTACTGCCATAGTCAAATAACGCCAAATCAAGGGGTCGGAATTAAGTCCATGGATCATAATAAGGGGAATTTTGGTGTCAGACATTTCCCCAATAACGTAAATTCCTCTAAGGGCTTTTGCTTGCTTAGTACCCACAAAGCCTTTCCAGCGAAGCCCTCCGACTATCGAATCATTTAGTAAGGCTAAATAGCTGGCACTTGGAGAGTACCTAGCCATATAGGCGTTATTACCCACACGTACCGTGGTTCGGCTATGAATTTTCTGAGCATCTAACGTTATGTGCACCTCGTTACCATCTAGCTTAATGCCCTGAAACATCAATGTGTAACTGCTGTAAGTCCCTTCTTGAGGGTAATAGGTCTGTTCAGTTTCTGTGGCTGCTTGTTCTCTTACTACCACGGCAACGCCGTATTCTCCTAGAATGTTGGGTTGCAGAGCATCTTCTGAAGTCAGCATTCTAGATGCAAAAATGATTGGCTGGTCTAAATTTAAATGGGTGTGAAAATGTGCTTCATCTTCTTTTCCCGACATGCGCAATGTCAGCAAACTCATTAGCGCATCTCGATGACGTTTTAGCGCAAATTGGCGCTCGTCAGCACTGACATCATCCCGCCCAAGTAGCGCTTGTGTACACAACAAGCTGTTAATTAAGCCTTCTGTCGAACGCGGCCATATGGTCACGCAGCTCCAATAAAGCTCACGGGTGGTGTGCTCAATATAATCAAGGGTGAATTCTGGCGCATTAGACAAGCGCAATGTGAGTGATGGGGGCTCAGATTTATAATAGTCTGAAGAACACGATGCTAAGCCAAACATAACCAAGCTAAATAGAATGGGTAACGTTTTTCTGCACTTAAAACTGCCCATGAAGCCCTGCCGTGAAACTTATGTGAGAAGAGCAAAAGAGTATGATGAATTTTTGTTCAGTATTCCACTAATAGGCAGTATTGTTCTTAGTTGAAAAAGTTTTACCTCAAAGAGCTGCGAACCCGCCATACTTACTGTATAATCCGCGGCCATTTTAGGCACAAGTAGCGTCGTTTACCGGGTGATATTTTAGATGACTGTAGAAACCTTCAATCCAAGTAAAGCAGCAAACAAAACCACTACTTTAGAAACACCAGTCAAAACACTGACTGAAAATCGTAGTACAGGTGCAAGCAACGGCGCCCGCATTGGGTTTGTCAGCTTAGGCTGCCCAAAAAACTTGGTAGACTCCGAGCGCATTCTTACGCAATTGCGTACCGAGGGCTACGATGTTGTGCCTACATACAACGATGCTGATTTGGTTATTGTTAATACCTGCGGCTTTATTGATGCGGCGGTAGAAGAGTCACTTGATACCATTGGTGAAGCGCTTAAAGAAAACGGCAAAGTCATTGTAACTGGCTGTTTGGGCATTAAAGAAGATGAAATCCGTGAAGTACACCCTAATGTACTGGCTATTACCGGCCCTCACGCTTATGAATCGGTAGTTGAGCAAGTTCACGAACATTTACCTAAGCCTCAACATAACCCGTTTGAACATTTAGTGCCCGATCACGGTGTTAAACTTACGCCTCGTCATTACGCGTATTTAAAAATATCAGAAGGTTGTAACCATAGGTGTACCTTCTGCATCATTCCTTCCATGCGTGGCGACCTAGTAAGCCGTCCGGTGGGCAGTGTGCTTGATGAAGCGAAGCGCTTAAAAGCGGCGGGTGTTAAAGAGCTATTGGTTATTTCACAAGACACCAGTGCGTACGGCGTTGATGTGAAGCACAGAACAGGCTTCTGGGATGGTATGCCCGTTAAAACACACATGCAGCAATTGTGTGAAAAACTGGGTGAGATGGGCATTTGGGTGCGTCTACATTACGTGTACCCCTACCCGCACGTTGACGACCTTATTCCACTGATGAATGAAGGTAAAATTCTACCTTACCTTGATATCCCGTTTCAGCATGCCAACAAACGTATTTTACGCTTAATGAAACGCCCTGGTAGTGCAGATCGTACGCTTGAGCGCGTTAAGAAATGGCGTGAAGCCTGCCCTTCACTGGTTATCCGCTCGACCTTTATCGTAGGTTTTCCGGGTGAAACTGAAGAAGAGTTTGAAGAGTTACTCGACTTTATTCGTGAAGCACAGCTAGACCGTGTGGGCGCATTTGCTTACTCACCTGTTGAAGGAGCTCGTGCCAACGACTTACCTGATCCAGTACCTGAAGACGTTAAACAAGAACGTTTAGCGCGCTTCATGGAAGTTCAGGGTGAAATTAGTGCACAGCGTTTACAAGCGCGCATTGGTAATGAATACCAAGTGGTTATCGACAGCGTAGACAGCGAAGGCGCTGTAGGGCGAACCTATGCCGATGCACCTGAAGTTGATGGGTTAGTTCACCTTAATGGCGTCTATGACGTGAAACCTGGTCAACGGGTGTGGGCCGAAGTCATTCATGCTAACGAACACGATGTGTGGGCGGTACTGTCTGAAGATCAAGATGAAGACGAAAGCCAAGATTAATCATAGAAATGGCCACTAGGTTTTCAAAAAGTCGTTCAAAATAATGACAATATAATAAACAAAAAACCGGTAGTTCCTAAGGAGCTACCGGTTTTTTTAGTTAATAGTATGCCGAAAGCACATCAGACAGAAGTTACTGCGCACTTACCAAGGCAGTTCATCACCATTTGAATGTATAAAACGCCCTGCGCTATCAAGGGTCATTTCGTCGATGCGAGCGACCAATCTTTCAGCAGAAGTATCTGCATCAATATCACCGCTTCCATTCACCATTTCAGTTTGCACAAACCCTGGGTGAAATAAACCTACCGCGATTCCTTGTGGCTTGAGGTCGTTCGCTAATGACAC
Source organism: Alteromonas sp. KS69 (assembly GCF_003989595.1). NCBI lineage: Bacteria > Pseudomonadati > Pseudomonadota > Gammaproteobacteria > Alteromonadales > Alteromonadaceae > Alteromonas > Alteromonas sp. KS69. The sequence goes on from NZ_PYHU01000008.1 coordinate 177,237, forward strand.
ACCAGCAGCATTTAACGCCGCTTTCGACATTCTATAGCCATAATATCCGCCAGAGGTGTTATCGGTCATAGAGCCCATTCTGCTGGTGATCATGGCTATCTTACTGTTGTCGGCCATTGATGGAAGAAGAGTTTGTGTGACAAGCAGAGGCCCCATCGCATTCACTCTAAACTGATAATCTATGGTATGAGGTTCCCAGTCGTCTAAGGTTTCTTTGCCTAACACACCTGCGTTATTAATGAGCAAATCAATCTTAACGTCTGCTAGCTCCGCTAAACTATCAGCCAGCGTATCTGGCTGCGATACATCAACACCCGTGATCACTTTAACGCCAGATGAATTAAGCTCATCACAACTATTGCGACAGGTGGCGTACACCGTCGCGCCTTTCGCTTTATATTGCTTAACCAGGGCTAGACCAATACCGCGGTTGCCCCCTGTAATGACTACGTTCATTTTAACGCTCCCTATTTATATGCTGCACGCTACAAATATAAATACAAATACAAATACCAGTGCTATGCCGAAAAAAGTCGATGGCATGCATTCACAATGAAAACCCTGCGTTAACCATTTATTGGCAACGCTTAATTAGCCTTTCAGCAGGCTAATCATTTTTGCATTTGAATACCGGAATATCTTTTGGCTTTTTTTGATGATTACTCGTTTTTTTGAGCCGCTAAAAAAGCGAATAAAAAGCGCGGCTTACCCTAACGATGCCAGCAAACGCGCAAGATCCTCAGGCGTGTCTATGCCAACGGGTGGTTTAGCATCTGCTACGTCGCAATGGATTTTGTCGCCATACCACAATGCCCTAAGCTGCTCGAGAGATTCAATTTGCTCAAGGGCACTGGGCTGATAACTAACATACTGCTGCACGTATTGTGCACGGTACGCATAAATGCCTATATGTCGAAAATACAATTTAGGATCAGCACTTTGACGGTTTTCCATCATACGATCACGTTCAAACGGGATAGCGGAACGAGAAAAATACATCGCTTCTTTATGTGCATTTACCTGTACTTTAACCATATTAGGGTTAAATACATCGTCGCTTTCTAAAATAGGCGTAGACAAGGTAGCCATCACACATTGAGGTGCATTCGATAAATTACTCGCCACTTGCTTAATGTTTGCAGCAGGAATGAAAGGTTCATCGCCTTGTACATTAACCACAATGCTATCAGCGGCAATGTTTTCTTTATCAATTACCTCGGCAATACGTTCGGTGCCAGACTGATGTGTATCGGCGGTCATACATACATGAGAAAATTCATTAGCAACATCGGCAATGCGCATGTCGTCAGTGGCGACAATAATTCGCTCAGCCCCCGCTTCAGTGGCACGTTCTACCACATGCTGAATCATGGGCTTGCCGTTAATATCAGCCAGAGGTTTACCTGGAAAGCGGCTAGAGCCATATCGTGCGGGAATAACTACTGTAAATGCCATCACACACCTATCGCGTTGCGTCTACTTCATCGAGTGTCATTACCGTTGCTTTACTTTCTATAAGCACCGGAATCCCGTCTTTAATATCGTAAGCTAAACGGTCAAAGCGGCAAATTAGCTTATCTTTTTCATCATTAAGCACCAACTTGCCTTTGCACACTGGGCATGCCAGTACTTCTAATAATTTGTTATCAAATGCCATTGTATTTCCTTGCTTGCTAAGGCGTCATTGTTAAGCCAGCATTAACCAGCTTGTTATCTATTTGTGTGAAAAACTTCTTATCGATACTTGCTGAAACGGGCAAATACCAACAATCGCTGTGAGCGATATCACTTAACTTCACTGCATCTTTTTCGGTCATTAGCACAACGCCCGATGGGATATCATCTGCAGTAAATTGATGATGATCGGGAAACGGTAATGTGCTGGACAAGTTTAACCCCATACTCTTTAACTGCGAGAAAAAACGTTCAGGCGCACCAATACCTGCCATGGCAGTAATATTTTTACTGCGCAAGCTAGTCAGTTCAGCCTGCTCGGTGGGGTTTGTAACAGAGCACAATTCACCGGCTACCAACTTCATAAGATACTGAGGTGTCTGGCCTGCTGTAAGGTCTGGTAACGTATTGTCAGCACGGTTATGCACAATGGCATCTACTGTTGCCAGCCGCCAGTGACCTTCCCTAAGCGGCCCCATTGGTATTAAAAAGCCACTGCCGGTTAAACGTTCGTCCATTACCACCACTTCAACATCTCTTGCTAACGCATAATGTTGAAGGCCATCATCACAGATAATAAGGTCGCAATTAAGATCACTTGAAAGATAATCTGCGCCCCGCCTACGTATAGGGTCAATCACCACGGGTACTTGACTTCGAATGGCCAGTAGTCGAGGTTCATCCCCTACTTCACTGGCATCATCATTAGCGGTGACTTGACGAGGATAATAGCTAGACTTCCCCCCATACCCTCTACTTAAAATACCAACTCGAACACCTTTTTCGCGATAATACTGCGCAAGTGCAAGTACCACAGGTGTTTTACCGTTACCGCCAACCGAAATATTGCCTACGACAATAACTTTAGCACGGCCTCGATACACCTTTTTCAGACCGGTAGAGAATAAAAACCTTCGAAAAGCTGATAACAGCCAGAAAAGTATCGCAAGTGGCGATAACAGCCACACTAGCGGGTGACCAGCGTACCAGCGCTTCACCATACGACTCACTTAGTTATCACCAAACTGCAGCGCGTGAAGCTGAGCATAATGCCCACCTTTTTCAAGTAGCTCCTGATGCTTACCACTTTCAATAATGCGACCTTGCTCAACCACCATGATAGTGTCGGCATTTTCAATCGTCGATAACCTGTGTGCTACCACAATACTGGTACAACGTTTTTGCAATGTTTCTAGTGCATCTTGAATAAGCCTTTCCGATTCCGTATCTAGCGCCGAGGTCGCTTCGTCTAAAATCAGAATAGGCGCATCGGCTAAAATAGCGCGGGCAATAGCGATACGCTGACGTTGGCCGCCAGATAACATAAGACCATTTTCACCAATAACAGTATCGATACCTTCAGGTAAATTACCCAAAAACTCATCGATGTGAGCCATTTTGCAGGCTTGCTCAATTTTGGCCTGCGACACGGTTTCTTTTGCACCATAAGCAATGTTATTGGCAATAGAATCGTTAAACAATGTTACGTTTTGCGACACTACCGCAAACTGCGCCCGTAGTGATTTTAAATCGATACTGTCTAAAGGGTTGTCATCCAACCTAACTTGCCCACTTTGCGGGGAATAGAACCGGGTAAGCAGCGACGAAATGGTCGACTTTCCGCTTCCAGAACGCCCTACCAAAGCAACAGAGTGGCCAGGTTCTGCGGTAAACGACACGTTCGTTAACGCAGGTGAATGCTTGCCAGGGTAAGTAAAGGTCACATCATCGAATTCAATTTTACCGACTGCACGCTCTAGTTTTATGTCGCCTGAATCAGCTTCGTTTTCTCTATCTAGAATTTCAAACACGCTTACGCAGGCAGTCATGCCTTTTTGAAATTCATTATTGATCGTCGTCAGTTGTTTTAAAGGTTTTAGTAGCATCACCATACAAAACACCACGTTAATAAACACTCCCGCAGAGAGCTTTTCAACCATGCCAGGCGTACTGGCAATATAGAGCACTACAGCTAACGCCACAGACGCAATAACCTGAATAGACGACACACTTAAAATTTGGGTAACCGCAAGCTTCATGGTTTGTTGGCGGTTATTATTATTTTTCTGCTCGAAGCGTTTTTGTTCGATGGTTTGCCCACCAAACATAATGACCACTTTATGGCCTTTTACCGCCTGCTCTACCGCAGAGGTTAAATTGCCCATCGCTTGTTGAATGTTTCGACTGACCACTCTAAAGCGCTTACTCACGAATGAGACAATAACGGCAACCAAGGGACCAATTAACAAGAAAATAAGAGATAACTGCCATGAGTAATAAAACATGACCGCGAGTAATCCAATAACAAGCGCCCCTTCCCGTACCAAGGTTAACAAGGCTTTACCAGAAGCATTGGCAACTTGTTCTGTGTCATAGGTCACTTTACTAATTAACGCGCCCACCGCTTGGGTATCGTGGAAAGACACCGGCAAATGGATATATTTATCGAACAACTGTTGTCGCATGCGCATGACGACCTGCGCCCCAATCCACGTTAGTGTGTAGGTACCAAGAAAGTTAAATAGACCCCTTAATAAAAACAACGGGACTATCGCATACGCAGCTAATCGTAAGTACGCCTGATCATTTTTCCCTAGTGACTCGTCAATCATGGGCTGCAATTGTGCAAATACGAAAGTATCTACCGCGGAGTAGCCCACCATGCCAATAACGGCAACGAAGAAAGGGAGTTTAAATTCACGCAGATAGCGTAAAAAGCGTTTAACCTGGAAGGCCGACGGATCGGTTTGTTGCATCAAAGTGTTTTAACCTGTTCGTTATTCATTACTTTCACCCTCGCTATTGTACTAGTACTTGAGTCATTTCCCTAATCAACCCCATGCTTTGATTAAAAATTTTCCTCTTTCTTCACTTCAGATTCTGAAGAAACAAGGTGCCTAGGCGTGTAACTTGGCAAATACCAACGGTTTTGGGCGTCTTTTCGTTCTGACCTAACTATATAGCCACCTTCTGTGAACTCAAGTCGAATGAAACCAAATTCGCTGGTGGTAAATTGGCGAACGCCATATTTCTGATAGCGAGAAAAGACGGATTGGCTTGGAAATTTCCACCTATTTTCATATCCTTGGGTATAAAGAACCACATCAGGAGAGACGCGTTGAATCCATATGTCGGTAGATGAAGTTTTACTGCCATGATGAGGTGCAATTAACACATCAGCACGCACAGCTGTTTGTTCAACGTTGCTTTTATTTTCTTGAGTACCGTTTGTTCTCCCTTCAATTCCCGCTGCCATTCGCTTTTTTTCTGCATGTAGTATGGCGTACTCACTGGCTCGTTCAATATCACCAGGAATCAGAACACTGTGGAATCCATCATCAATTTTAATCACGCAAGACATAGCATTACTGTCTTCTAGATTCCCTTTTTCAGGCCATAGAAAGGTAAGCGTTAACCCTTGCCAGTTAATTACCTTTCCTCGCTCACATCCGTCTATCGGGCTTATCCATGCGGGTTTAATACCTTTGGTGTCTAACCAGGCACTCAACGCGGCTTTTCCTCCTGCATGATCAGTATCACCATGACTGTGAATGACCATATCTACGTGTTCGCTGTTATTTTGCTTCAGGAATGCAGGTATAACCTGACTCGCTAATGGCGCTTCAGCGTTATACATAGGCCCTGTATCAACAATGATGGCATGTTCCCCTTTGGTTAACGCGATAGCAGTTCCTTGGCCAGCATCAAACACATTAACAAACCATCGAGTTGGAGAAGAATGAATAAAAGTGAGGGTAACTGGCAGTATTAGCAATGATACACAGGCCCATTTATATCGCCACCTGGGTAAAATGGCTAATAACATGGCGAAAAGCAGGCACAGTATTGAACCCGTGGTGGGATAGAAGTGAATTGCACTTATTGGCCAAGATGCCGCGTCGCTTAAACAGGTTAAAAGCCAGCCTAATACCTTATCTATTTTAAGTAGCACCCAAATAGCAAAGTCTAAGCTTGTAGGAATATAGTACCCCGCCATTACCGCAAGCAGTGCCACAGGAAGAACAAGCGTAATAACAGGCAATACAAAAAGGTTAGCGATAATGCCGATAGTGCTAGCCGTACCAAACCACAATAGCGTGATAGGCGCCATCACAACGCTTACCCCTAATTGAATGCAAAATAAAGCTTTGTACCACGGCATTGCTTGGAATCGAAATCGCCAATTAAGCAGCCAAATACTTATCACCGCGCCTATGCTTAAATAAAAACTGGCCTGCAGCAACGACAAGGGAAACAACACAATACAAGTAAACAACATGAAAACGCCCATGTGAAATGGCCGTAACACACTATTAAATACCGCAAAGCCAATACCCACCACCAATAAAACGAAAGCTCTGACTACTGGCAATGCCATCCCGCTTAACATCACATACAGCGCAGTACTACAAACCAAAGTCATTAATACGTAGCGCCTTAGGTTTATGAAAGCGTTCTTCCTTTTTATCATGCTACTGGCAACAAAAATAAACGCGCTACACGCATAAAATACCGTCAGGGCGATAATGGATAAATGCATTCCCGATATACTGAAAATGTGCGCGGTACCGGTTTGCCCAATCGTGTGCCAGTCGTCTTTGGTTAACAGACTACGTTCACCAATCAATAACGCCTGAAACCAACGCATTTGATCAAGTGGCAGCGTAGTTATAAAAACGGATATGTTATGACGAACACTATGGTTGTGAACCACGGCTTCACTGTGTAAATGTTTGATATAACCCGTAGCCACAATTTCTTGGCTGGCAAGGTATTGTTGTCGATTGAAGCCTACTGGGTTCAGCGTGCCGTAGGCCGGTTTTAATTTCACCGTGGCAGTGAATTTGTCCCCGTTGTGTAAACAGGTACTCGTCAGGCGATGGCTCAATGTCATTTTTCGAGTGAACTTCAATGCTATATCGTCTATGCCGTTGACGTTGACGACATACGACATAAATCGCGGTTCATCTTTTTCATACCCTGCGTTTGCTACACTGTCGATATTTTCCAAATTTTGTGTATTTACTCTATTTTCTTGACTACTCACGACGCTTTTTTGACCACTTAGACAGCCTCCCCGGTCAACCGTCGCATTAATTGTGACATCTTGTTGAATTTTGCTCTGTGGTAGTTGCCAAGATAGGTGCCAATACCCTAAACTCGCCATCCATGTAGCACCTATTAATGCGCCACTTACTGCAATAAGTACAAACTTCATCCAAGACGTTTGTTTACCGCCGCTTATTGAATAAAGGTAAAAATTGCACTTTGATAGGAACAGCAGTACACCACCACCTATGGCAAGCGTCATCACTAGGTTTAGCGATGGCAACTCGGGCCATAAAACAGCGGTTGTTGCGCTAACACAAAAACTGCCACACCAAATTGTGATACGATTTACCATTGTTTTACGTAGCAATAAATATAGATGGCTGAATGTAGCCCATATGTTGATAGTTAACGAACGAGTGTTATGCCTAAGAAATTTATTAGACGTTTCCTGCCTGAACCGCAGGCTGTAAAGAACAACAAAATTCTGCGCGTGTTTGGCAGCGTTTTGCACGAACCTAATTTATGGCATTTAAACAGACGTTCAGCGGCAGGCGGATTTTGTATCGGGCTGTTTTTTGCGTTTTGGCCTGTGCCCTTTCAAATGTGGCTTTCTGCGGGCGTCGCCATTCCTTTTCGTGCGAATTTACCGCTATCGGTAGCCACGGTATGGGTTACCAATCCTTTCACCATACCGCCCATATTTTATGCTGCTTATAAAATTGGTTCTACTGTACTTGGGACCAAGCCGGAACACTTTGAATTCCAATTCAGTTGGCAATGGGTGGTGGAAAGCATCAGCACTATTGGCCCTGCATTTTTGGTTGGTTGCGCAATTTGTTCCATCATCGCCAGTGCCGTGGGGTATTTCACCCTAAACTGGATTTGGCGTTTTCAGGTTAAAAAGGCTTGGGAACGCAGAAGATTGGCTCGTGCGAAAGCCAAAGTACAAGCACAGTAGCCAGCTCCCCCTACCATAGGCAGGCGGACGCTTAGGCTACGAGTTCTTAGTACGTGCCTAAGTACATCAAATCATACACACGCAGACATGAAAAAGGCGCTCTTAAGGCGCCTTTTTTCATTTGTATGGTTTGCGTTCTATTAATACTGACTGCTCAAACTGTGCTAATTATAAAGGCTAGTCATGCTCTGCTAAAAAAGCGAGTCATGCTCTGCTAAAAAGGCGAGTAACTTAGCTTCATCCCACACTTCAACATTTAGCTCTTGTGCTTTAGTTAACTTAGAGCCCGCTTTTTCACCAGCGACCAAAAACGAGGTATTTTTCGATACCGAGCCTGCCACTTTAGCCCCTAACAATTGCAGTTTCGCCTTTACATCAGAGCGGCCCATTTCACTTAATGTTCCTGTGACTACACAGGTTTTTCCATCAAGCGGTAACGCACTTTGTGGTTTTTTCTCAATTGCAGGCCAATTAATACCCGCCTCTAGTAAGGCGTCGATAACATCGGTATTGTGAGGTTCGTTGAAAAAGTTATGCAAATGCGCCGCAACAATACCGCCTACATCTTGCACTTCAATGAGTTCATCTTCGCTGGCGTTACGAATTGCCTCAAGGGTTTCAAAGTGCAAAGCGAGGTTCGCTGCCGTGGCCTCACCGACTTCTCGAATACCTAACGCATATAAAAACTTCGCCAATGTGGTGGCTTTCGACGCCTCAAGTGAGAGTAACAATTTGGCTGCAGACTTTTCGGCCATACGTTCAAGGCCAACCACATCGCCCAATTTAAGATTAAAGAAATCTGCAGGGCTATGCACTAAATCGGCATCAACGAGTTGATCGACCAACTTATCGCCTAAACCGTCGATATCAAATGCTTTTCGTGAGGCAAAATGCTTTAACGCTTGCTTGCGCTGCGCCGCACAAATAAGGCCACCGGTACAACGAGCAACCGCTTCGTCTTCCAGTTTTTCTACATTAGAACCACAAACTGGGCAGTCTGTAGGAAAAACGATGTCTTTAACGTTGTCATCTCTTTTGGCTTGTACCACAGAAACCACTTGGGGAATAACGTCACCCGCGCGTCGAATAATAACGTAGTCGCCTACTTTCACCCCTAGTCGGTCAATTTCATCTTGATTATGTAGCGTGGCGTTTGACACAGTAACACCGCCTACAAATACGGGCTCTAATCTTGCCACTGGCGTTATTGCACCGGTACGTCCTACTTGAAACTCAACATCTAACAGTTTGGTTATTTCTTCTTGGGCAGGAAATTTCTGTGCAATGGCCCAGCGCGGCGCGCGTGCAACAAAGCCTAATGCTTGTTGTACGCTAATATCATCAACTTTAAACACTACGCCATCAATATCGTAAGGTAAGTCGTCACGAAGGGTCAATATACGCTGATAATACGCTAAGCAGCCTTTGCCTCCCTCTGCGGTGTCGATATCAGGGCATAAGGGAATACCCCACTCACCTAACTGCGCTAATCGCGCACTATGATGATGTGGCAGCTCAAAATCCTCAGGCGTAACCACACCCAATGAATAGGCGTAAAACATTAACGGGCGTTTTGCTGTTACTTTTGAATCAAGCTGTCTAAGACTTCCAGCGGCAGCATTACGCGGGTTAGCGAAAACTTTACCGTCGTTAGCACGCTGATAATCATTAAGCGCTTCAAAGCCCTTTTTAGGCATAAATACTTCGCCGCGAACTTCTAATCGAGACGGGTAGTTTTCGCCGCGTAATTTAAGCGGAACGTTAGCAATGGTGCGAACATTGGTAGTAATGTTCTCACCAACTTGGCCATCACCCCGAGTCGCTGCACGTACCATTTCGCCATTTTCATAAAGAATACTAACCGCTAATCCATCAAGCTTTGGTTCGCAACTAAAACCAAGTTCTTTATTGTCTTTTAAGCGATCGTAAATACGTTTTTCAAACGCCAATAGCGACACATCATCAAACGCGTTATCAAGTGATAACATAGGCACTTCATGGGTAACTTGCTCGAAAGCAGAAAGCGCAGAGCCCCCCACTTTTTGACTTGGCGAACTTACACTCTGCAATTCAGGGAATTGCTTTTCGATGCTGATGAGTTCCTGCATATCTCTATCATATTGCGCATCGGGCACTGTAGGGGCATCGAGCACATAGTATTGATAGTTGTATTCGTTTATCTGCCCACGAAGTGATTCGGCGCGGGCTTTTGCTTGTTCTAACGTGTCTGACATGATGATACTTGCGTGTAATTTTTTAAAAGAAATGGCGGTTTCACTCTGCTAACTAAAACAGAGGCAGCACGCTCACTCAATGCTAATTGGTGACTGTACTTAACGCCAAATAATTGTCCTAATGGTAGCATGAGAAAACAAAAAAGGGCCGCTAAAAAGTCAGGCCCTTTATGCTAATTTATAGGAATTGACTACTGGCGGGCAATCATACGTTTGCGTTCAAACTCACGTATTTTTTCCATGTATTGCTGTAAACCTTGTTTAGTTAGCACACTACGACGTCCATCAAGCACTTGAGCACCGAACTCATCCGCCAACTTACGTGCGGCGTTGTGCATCATATTGAACACTTGATGAGGGTCGCCCTCAATGGGCAGGATCATAAACAAAGAAACTCCCTGTGTGTTAAACGTTTCAAGGTTATCAATATCGAAAATTCCAGGCTTAAACATATTAGCCAAGCTAAATAACACTGGTCCTTTACCATTGGAATTAACGTGGCGATGGAAAATATCTTGGTCGCCAAACTTAAAGCCAAGCGTTAGTAACATTGGCAACAAAGCTGCGCCAGATATTGGGTCGTCCTCGGGGGCTTTAACGTTGAGTACGAGTACTTCTTGTTCAACTTGCTCAGAAGCGCCCTCATTTTGGGTGCGACTGCCTGAAGCAGTTTGCATACTGTTATCTTGGCTGTCTGTACTGGCGCTTTCTGCATTGGCTGCATTGGCTGCACTATCGTCAAAATCGATACGCATTTGATCATCGCCAAATTTAGGCTCTTGGCGCTTACGAGAAATAGGCTTACTGCGCTTGCCTTTCATAAAGCGTTTAGCTTGTTCACCTAAGCCGCTGGCACTTACGACCTCAGCACCTTCGCTTGCCTGATTTTGGGTCTCTTTGTAGCCTGTTTGCGCGGTATTACCCGACACAGATTGTGTTGCCGGTGAGTCCAAACTGAAATCATCGATTTCTGGTGAGTTGTGTTCAGGCGTTGGTTGGCTATTGCCCGCATCAGGAGACACTGGTGTACTGTCTACCGCACTATAACTTACAGAAGGCTTGTTGATAGCGGCAGTTTCAACTTCGCTAGCAGGTTCATCATCGCCTTCACGTAATAGAAACCCAGGAGGTTCTGGGAAGGAATCTGCACTCAATCCGTCATCTACATTTGCAGGGACTGAAGTGCTCTGAAGATGCGGCTTTGGATTAGACACTACCGAACCATAAAGCTTAGGTTTATCGGCTACCTTTTCTTTCGGTGTATTAGTCTTGGAAGCGGAATCTTCAGCACTCACTCCACGACTAGCGCCATTAGCTTCTTTCTGCGCAGTAGCAGCTAAATGATCAACCGTTTCATTTTCACCCGATGATTTATCCGATGCATTATTAACATCATGCTGAACACTGACATCGCTAACATCGCTATCAGCGGTGCTATCGTTACCATAAAAGCTTTTTGCTTTGGAGGCACTCGCCGCTGTGTGATTGGTACTGCTATGTGAATCACCTAGGTCTTGTTCATCGCTTGTATCGAAACTGTCTTGCGCATTTTCTTGTGCATTGCCAGAACTCACCACGCGAACCTGGCCAATACCTAATTCATCAAATCCTTCTGATTGCGAACCTTCTTCCTCACCGGTATCTGCCCACTGACGGGGTTCAACTCGAGGTTTACTGCTCGCCTTTCCGTTTTTGCGAATTTTCCAAATACCGTGAGCAAGCACTGCAATTATAAAGCAGGTACCTGCAAACAATAGTGATAGACGTAATTCATCTTCCATTTAGCTTCGTCGCCCTTTGTTATGCTTCTGCGAAAGCCATTGCTTGTTCAACATCAACCGCTACCATCCTAGACACACCAGGTTCTGCCATGGTAACACCGGTTAAATGACTTGCCATTTCCATCGCAATCTTATTGTGGGTGATATAAATAAACTGTACCGTTTGCGACATTTCTGAAACCAAGTTACAAAAACGCCCAACGTTAGCATCATCCAATGGTGCATCAACTTCATCCAGCAAACAAAATGGTGCTGGATTAAGCCTAAATATCGCAAATACCAATGATAAAGCGGTTAACGCTTTTTCTCCACCGCTTAAAAGGTGAATTGTGCTATTTTTCTTACCAGGAGGGCGCGCCATGATAGTCACCCCAGTTTCTAGCAAGTCATCGTCGGTTAAGGCTAAATAAGCAGAGCCTCCTCCAAACACTTTTGGAAACAGGGTTTTCAAATCTTGGTTCACTTGCTCAAACGTAGTAGAAAAACGGGTACGGGTTTCTTTATCTATTTTACGTATCGCGCTTTGCAATGTTTCCAATGCATCGGTCAAATCATGGTATTGAGTATCAAGGTGTAACTTTCGTTCCGATTGGGTTTCGAATTCTTCTACCGCTGCCAAATTCACCGCCCCCAAGCGAGACAAACTTCCTTGCGTGCTTTCAAGTTCTTTCTGCCATTTTGTTTCATCTGCCTCGTCTGGCAATGTTTCGAGAATAGATTTTAGCGACAACTTGCTATCTTCTAATTGCTCCAAAATGGCAGTAGCACGCACTTTAAACCCTTCAATCTCGATATTTAGCTTTTCGATGTTGCTCGTGCGCTCTTGAATATCTTTCGCCAACGCCTGTTGACCTTTTTCAGACTCACGCAGCATTTGCTCTATTTCATCATGCTTAGATTGGTACTCGGAACGCTTGCTTTCAAGTTCACTTTTTTGTGTAAGCAGTTCTTGTAATTGAACTTTTTGAACCGCCTGTGGCGCTGACAAGTCTGTAAGCTCTTTGCTTAGCGTATCCCGTCTCGATTGATAATCGGTGAGCTGCTGTTGGTTACGCGTTACCTGTTGTGCATATAAATTTTGATGACTTTCCAATTGCTGTACTTTTAATGCCATCTCATGAGCCTGATGTGTTAACGACTCTACCTTGCTGCGAAGTTGCGCCACCTTATTATCAAATTGTTCTCGGTTATTTTGCGCTTCGCTAACGCGCGCTTCGTATTCCGATAACTGCGCTTCATGAATTTCAAGCTGTCCGGATAAAGTAACGAGCTGCGCTTCTTCTTTACTTAACATGACGTTTTGCTTGCTTAATTCGTCTTTAAGTTTTGCGCTTCGCGCCGCTAATTGTTCGTTTTGCATCACCAACACAGACATGGCATTGGTATGCTGAACTAGGGTATTTTTAAGGTTCTCATAAGTGAGTTTGGCATGGTCACTTTGCTCGGCATTACGACTAACCAGCACGTTAGCTTCTTCTACTTTTGCCTGGGCTAATGCTATATTGTCTTCAATGTGGTTAAGCTTTTCACTCAAATCAGCCAGTTTTGATGCTCTATGTAACACGCTGTTTTCAACCTCACCGCCCCGCACTATCCAATCTTTAGCACACCAAAGACCTTCTTCTGAAAGTACAGACATTGTGTTTTGAAGGGTGCCGACCATATCCAGTGCATCAGCGTTGGTTTTACACAGTAGAATATGATTGAACGCTTCTGGCACCCGTTTGTTTTGTAAAGCCGCAGCCAAGGTGTTGGGTTGTTTTACATCGGTGAAAGCTGATTGGGCAAACACCCGCTCCCCCATGGGTAAAAGCGGTATATGATTAACTAAGTCGTTTATTTCAAGAGAACTGGCAATATAAGGTTGATGCCAATAGCGCAATACGGTTTCCACACAGTCATTCAAATTTTCTGGCACATTCAACTGCTGCCACAACAATTGTAAGTCGCTATGCACCTCGGCATAGCCAGTAGCAGCATCATCTTGCAGTGCTGATAGTGCTGCAATGGTAGATTGCAAAGATTGTCGTTCGCCATCTAGCTCTCTATGCATTGTTTCTACTTGTGCTAGGGCTTGCTGACTGCCTTTAAGGGCTTCTTTGGTGTCGTTGTATTGCTCCAACGCCTCGCTTACCTGAACTTCGGCTTCATCAATTTGCGCGCTCAACATCGAAATCCGATCGGTAATATCATCGGTATCGAGCTGGCTAAGCTCATCGTTCAGTTCACTGATACGCTGTGAAGTACGAAGCTGCATGTTCATCGTCGACTGAATTTGACTATGACAGGTTTGTACTTCTTGCTTTAAACGATGATAAATTTGTTCGTGCTCGCGGCTTTGTGCACTGAAATCACGGCGTTCTTGCTCGGCATCATCAAACATGTCTTTGGCTTGTGCCAAAGCTTCATCATTCAATGCTTGCTGGGGTAACAAGGTGTCTAAACCCGATTTAGAGGTGGCTAACGCTTGATTAGCTTCTTCTAACCCAGCGACCAACAAATTCGTTTGCTCGTTCAAGGTGACGAGTTCGGCCTCAATCTGTTGTTTGCGCTGCTGACTATGTAATTCGTTTTGTTCAATACGAGTAATGGCGTTACTGGTGGTAAATAGCTGCTGCTGTACATCGTCTGCAGCTTGTTTGTTTTGCGCCAGTTGCTCTTTGTAGGTGAGCATGCCCGCTTCATCACCATGTTGCCGTAACACTAATGCATCAAGTGCTTGCTGGTGACCTTGCAGCACTTGCTGCAAGTTTTCAGTTTGTTCGTTATTTTTTAAAAAGCGGATACCCGCTAATTGCCCCTTGAGTTCACGCACTTTCTCACGCAACATCTTATAACGGGTTGCAGCCGCGGCTTGGCGCTGAAGCTTTTCGAGTTGTTGACCAAGTTCATCACGCACATCATTTAACCTTGCTAGGTTATCTTGCGTGTGGCGAATACGATTTTCAGTTTCCCGCCTTCTTTCTTTGTACTTGGAAATACCGGCAGCTTCTTCGATGAAAACTCGCAGCTCTTGTGGCTTAGATTCTATTAGCCGAGAAATCATACCTTGTTCAATAATGGCGTAAGAGCGAGGCCCTAACCCTGTACCCAAAAACAAATCGGTGACATCACGACGACGGCACTTGGTGCCGTTTAAAAAATAGGTAGATTGGGCATCGCGGGTGACTAATCGTCTTACTGATAATTCGCTGTAAGTCGCATATTCGCCACCAATTCGCCCTGCACTGTTATCAAAAAACAACTCAACACTGCACTGCCCCACAGGTTTACGAGCGCTAGAGCCGTTGAAGATAACGTCGGTCATGGCATCGCCCCGTAAGTTCTTAGCAGAACTCTCCCCTAGCACCCATCGTACGGCATCGATTACGTTCGACTTTCCGCACCCATTTGGGCCGACTACAGCTGTCATTTCACTAGGAAAAGGAATTGTGGTTGGGTCTACAAAGGACTTAAAGCCCGCTAGTTTGATCTTTTTTAAACGCACAACAATACCTTACGCACTAAAGCTACGTAACAAGATGCGCCCCGTTGATATGGGTTAAACGTTATAAAAGAAATATTTAGCGTATTGGCTAAGTGCATTAGGAAGCACATTTTTATGGTTTTTATTATGCTTGAACTTTACCAAATCTAACAGCTTGTAACAATTACCATTTCGTTTGCGTTAGGGTGTTACGTATAATGGGTAAGTAATTTTGTTTTAGTAAAAGTGTTATTAAAACCATCGTAGCAAAACCGAGCACTGGAGTAATGATGAGTTCGCGAAGTGGTATACATTATTTTTTTGAAGGGTTTTCATTAATTAAAACTAAAGGCTTAAAACGCTTTGTTTTTGTTCCTTTAGCTATCAACATTCTGCTTTTTTCCGCCGCATTCTATTTTCTATTTGGCCAAATTGAATACGGCATAAGCTATGTAATAAACCTAGTACCTGAATGGCTGGGTTGGATCAAAACGGCAGTAAATTTCTTTTTATGGCCGTTAGCGGTGTTAAGTGTACTGCTTATATTTGCCCTAATATTTGGCACACTTGCAAACTGGATTGCTGCGCCTTTTAACGGTGTATTGTCAGAAAAAGTTGAGCGCCACTTAACAGGGCAAGCGATGGGTGACGATGGATTACTCGACCTTGTAAAAGACATTCCACGCACCTTGGGCCGAGAATTTACCAAGCTCTTTTGGTATATCCCTCGCGCTATAGGCTTCTTGATACTGTTTATATTTGTGCCTGTATTCGGGCAAATTCTGTGGTTCTTATTTTCAGCCTGGATGATGGCAATTCAATACTGCGATTACCCTTACGATAACCACAAAATTGACTTCAAACGCATGCAAAATCACCTGTCGCAGCATAAAGGCAAATCGATGTCCTTTGGCATTATGGTGAATATCTTTTCACTTATTCCCGTGGTGAACTTTATCGTTATGCCAGTCGCCATCTGTGGCGCTACATCAATGTGGGTAAGTGAACTACGTGACGAGGCATTAAGAAACCGGGTTTAATGCTTAATTCTTCGGTATTGTTTTTAGCGTCTGTTTTAGCATCGGCAGTGGTAGCAGCATCTGCTGCCGCCTCACCCGCATTTATTTCACCACTCGCTTTGTGGCTTTCGTAGGCCGCAAGCCATTGCCCGGCCTCTTGGGGTTGTCCGCTTTTATGAAAAGCCTGAAACAGGTTCATTGAAATAGGTCGCTGCGCCGCGGGATTTGCTAACTGGTCTTGCCACAAAGACAGGTACAAATCGGGTATGACCCCACTATCATGGTGTTCCATAAACGTGATAACACGACTAGGTTTGTAGCTGGTGACGTTTATTGCACCACAGGTTTTCGCAGTGCCTACCCGTAAAGGTAAAAACGCTTCTTTGGCTTTGGTTTCCCAGTGATTTACGGTGTTTTGAGGATGATAAGCAATGGCACCGTCCATAGTAAGATTAGGCGGAGCAAATGTATTTAACCCTTCGTTAGAGCAGTATCGCCTCGCGGCGTTGCGTGACAACGCATATTCGTCAATAAAACCCGCGAAGTGCGCCAGCTCGTGTACCATCACCGAGTAAGCATCGCTTATATCTAAGTACATCACCCCATTTTGGACATTAGCTTTGCCCTGCTCCGATACCACGATGGCATGGGTAACATCCCGTGCCTTAACAATTGGCGCCAGTGGCTTCACGTTGCAGGCAAGATTACCTTGCCCTTGAAAATTAGCGTTACAATCGAGCACATTATTTTCAAGCCATAAAGGCGGCGCAATACATAGCGGAAGTTCACTCAACCGCTCATCGTTCACATAGTCTTTGTATAACTTATCAGCACGAGCAATCGTGGCCAATGAGGTAGCGACAAGTTGTATTCGCTGATGGCACATTGTATTTGATTGCCATGAATATTGAGACACAGCAGTAGGTGTTGTTGGCCTATACCGTTTAATAACAGATGCTATCTGCTGCGCTAATTTATGACCTTCCTTAGCGGCGCGCTGAATAAATACTTTTGCGTCGTCACGATTATTTTCATCCCACAATAACCTGCCGTACTTAAAAGCACTTTGCATATCATCCATGGCCGTTTTCTGAAGCCAAGGTTTTGCTAATTCTGGTTGAGCGTGTAATAGATACCAATCAGCGAGTGCAGCTTGAGCAGGCATATAGCCTTGTTCAGCCGCTCTAATTAACCATTTCTCTCGTTTTTCTGGATTCTCAGTCGCCATGGCAAAGGCGAGTTGCGCTTCGGCGACATTACCAAGGGCAGCTAAACGAACAAGCCGATCTGAAGCGGCCTCTTCACCAAGTAATTGGTACAACGCCCATGCTGCGTCAGCATTATTAATTGAGGCTAACTGCTCAAGCCAATATTGGGCATTATTTTTAGTTGCTACATTGATAAGAAGGTGTTGTGCTTCTTCGCTGGCATTGTCGTTGCCCTGACTTGTACCAGATTGTTCATGATTTTGCGCCGCAAGCCATAGCAGCGCGTAAACGCTTTGCTTTAACGGCCGAGCTTTATTTGACGAAAGTGGGTTACTCGCGGGAGCGCTAGCAGTTGAATCAGCGCTGGCTGAATTAGAGCTAAGTGGATCAGAACCGGCTTGTTCGGGTGCCAATGCATCAGATAAATCAGGCTCGGTTGAAAGAGGCTCGGCTAAGAGGAATTGCTTATCGTAAGCATGTATTGCCGAGGTAGCATTACGCACTAACTGCTGCGTGTAACGGCCGCTGTCGCCCGCTATTAGCAACAGCGCTATTATCGCTAGTGTTAATCCACGCATTGTTTAGGCGCTGTTACTCTTCAGCGTCTGACGAACGTTGACGAAGACGGTTAAGCTCCATACGAGCGTAACGATGTTCAACATAATCAAAGACGTTGGTGCTCAGCGCCAACTTAAAATAGTTAGAAGCGATACCATTGTTGCCATCTTGGCTATGGTACTTGCCTAAATAAAAGTACGCTTCACACAGCCTATCGGTTAATGCTTTTTGACTCTTTACACCGTCAAGTAGCGAATTAAGCACTGCGTTTTCATCAACCACGCCTAAAAATAAATCGGTTAGTGTGGTGGCCCAGTGTTCATTATTTAATTCTGGCCGAATAGCCGCTAAATAAGCCTGACCTTCTTCTGGCGATAAATCGTAATGGGCAAAATACGCCCACAAGGCACGAAACGGGTCAGAATTATCCTTTTGTAAAAACCAGCCTAAGTCTTCTATAGCCAATTCCGATCTACCGCCGTAATACAAGGCAATGCCACGGTTTAAAAAGGCGAAGTCATATTCAGGGTTAATTTCCAGCGTAGAATCGAAAGAATCGTAGGCTTGAATAAAATCACTTTGCTGAATGTAATGAATACCCATTGAATTGTAGGCTTCTGCAAAATCAGGCTTAAGGTTAATGGCCTGACTGTAATCAAACTGTGCTAATCCACCTAACCCAACGCTGTCGTATAGCATTCCGCGCTGTAGGTGAAGTTCTGCTTTGTCTTCATCAGACAAGGCGCTGCTACCCAAAATTTGATTGTAACGGGCAATAGCCATTTCAGAGCGAGGATTAACTGGCGCTGGCTCTGCTAACAGTAAATTACCCATTTGTGGTTGGCGAGAAACTTCTGGAGTTTGTGCACAACCGCCTAAAATACCAACAAATATGAAAAAAAAGATGAGACTAACGTTTCGACGCATGGTAAAAAAGCATTCTTAAGTAAGAAAAACATCCCGCGTTACAGATGCGTAAGCGGCTTTATATGCCGCCAACTTTCTCGCATTTAGTGTAAAAAGTAAAGTTATAAGTCGGGAGAATGTAGGTAGTTATGGATAATAAAAAGATAAAAAAGCTAATAGAACAAGCACAAGAAGTTCAACAACACTCGCACTCACCTTATTCTGATTTTAAAGTGGGTGCAGCTGTACTTACCGAGTCAGGTGATATTTTTGCAGGCTGTAATGTCGAAAGTGCCGCTTACCCACTTAGCCAATGTGCTGAAGCCAGCGCCATTGGAAATATGGTTAGCCACGGCCACAAACGCATTCATTCTATTGTGGTGGCGAGTCAAAATGACGAATTTTGCTTTCCTTGCGGAGGCTGTCGACAAAAAATTGCAGAATTTGCCCCAGACGATACCCCTGTGGTGATGGTCACTAAATCGGGTGAAACCCACGAAACCACCATTGGTGAATTACTGCCTAATGCGTTTAGAGCACACGATTTAGGCAAGTAGTAAGGTTTAGGCTTGATATTTAGGGATGAGGTCTTACGTGGTTATTTTACAGTTTATAAACCCGCGTAAGGCTTACGCTTTTCACCCGCGATATTCTATGTTTCTTTCCCCCTTTTTATTTTTATGCATTGCTTAATTCACGCTCAACCCAAGTGCTTTTTAATGACTAGGTCTTATCAGCACATTTTCGGCGCAGCAGAACGAGTAATATTTAAGATCAGTCCATTTTGATTGAAGGCTAATGCTACTTGATCACCAATTTCAATGCCTGTGGCAATACGCTGATGCGCTCTCATACTCGCGACAAGATTATCAGATAGGGTTATTTGCTTTGACGAGCAATCTACTAACGTCCATTGATTATTGATGTTCGTCAGTGTCGCTACGCTTGTTCTTACTGCATTCAACGTGGCCAACTGTTGTTCGTAAGCTCTACTATAAGCCTTATATTTTTTGCTGTAATCGTTACTATCTACATCGGCTATTTCATCGGTAAAACCGTGTACTTCAAATTCAACATCTATAGTGGCAATATCTACAGTATTGCTTACCTGGCTTTTAAAATCATAAATACCTACCAATATCACCAATACAAAAGCGGCCGCACCAAATGCAAACCAGTCTTTATGCCAACCGCCTACAAGTTGCCAAAAGCGTGAGCCTTGCCCAAAACGTGAATATTCATGGTGTTTTGCATTATTTATCACGTTACGTTTTATGCGACTTGGCACTTTGCGTTGGTTTTTACTGTGCTGATATGCCTGATGGAATTGTTCATTTTCGTCGTTCATGATTGTGACTCCAATGCTTTTTTAAGCTTTTCCCTTGCATAACGAAGACGTGTTTTGACTGTCTCATGAGGGACACAACAAATTGTACTTATCTCGTGTACGCTGAACCCTTCTTGCTGCAAGGAAAATGCTTCTTTCTGCTCGAAAGGTAACCGCTTTAATAGTTGGTGAAAGTCCGGTACCTCATCTAACGGATTACTATCAGACACCAAGCTTTCAACCTGATTACAATGGTTACTTTGTTGATATTGTTTTCTAAGTTCATCTAGCAGGGTGTTGCGCCCAAGGGTGAAAAGCCAGCCCAGAAATTTTCCTTCCTGGTGATACAAGTGCTTTTTTTCTATTACCTTTAGCCAGGTTTTTTGGGTTATATCTGCCGCCATATCAGCATTACTCATGACCAGCAAATAGTAATAAAGAGCATTGCTATGTTGATCGTATAAACGAGATAACGCTTTAGGTTCCCCCGTACGCGCATATCGTTCCATTAAGCTTTCATCGCTTAAGGGTGCACTGAACCAATCTTTTACCGATATCAGCAGCCCTGCTCTGGCATAACTCATACGCGCTCCCTTATTCACCTTGAAGAACTAAGTAAAAAACAATCAAAACATACTATTGCCGTGCGGATTCAAAACGAAAATCTAATACAACAAACATATCATGTTGAGCCACTGGCACACCATTTTCTATTTTTGGTTTATATTTCCATTTAGACAAGGCTCTACGTGCTGCACGGTCGAACACTCGCTTGGGCTCGGCGCTAATAATATGAATATCTTGTACCGTACCATTTGAGGCTACCGTAAAACCTAACTTCACCCACCCTTCTATACCATCTCGCAACGCTTCTTGGGGAAAAGAGGGATCTACTCGAAATTGCGGAGAAGCTTGCATATCCTTTTGTCCATTTTGAAAATTAGGATTTATATTTACCGTATTGTTGGTAAATTGAGGGGTAAACTTAAACGTTGTATCGGTGTCATTGGGCGTAGGATCTGCTTTGGGTATTTCCATAGGCGGCTGTGCTACAGGCTTCTCCATGGGTTTTATAGGCGTACGTACAATCACTTTAGGGTCGTCCAACGCCAGTACAACCGGCCCAACAGTTTGATACTCCGACACTTTACCCCCAACCTGATCGTTCTCTATCAATTTAGCCATAACGGCAAACAAAGCAAAGGTGATAACTACACTCATTGCTATATAAATAAGTGGCTTAACGCTGAAGGGGCGAAGTACATCATGTTCTGTAAATGCGTTCATATTGCTCTCCTGTTTTCTTACATAACGAAACAAGATGGCAATAGGGGTGATTTATTTTTACGATTAAATTAAAACTGCATGCGGGCAACCACTGGTATGACCATTCAGATTGATAAATTGACTCTTCGTCATCTGCTAATACTATATTCAGTCTCGTAGACCGGTGAAACCTAAGCAGCGTACGCTTATCATAGAGCTCGTTTTAATAAGCCTGTATCGATGAGCTCGTATCGAAAAGCCAGTATCGATAAGCTCGAATAAAAAGATACGAAAACGATAAAGCGGCCTACTAACGTTTCCCAAATGAATTTTGTTGCGTTGAATGTTCGTTTAAAAGCCTAACGCGTTTTTAAGCACATTTTGCGCACTATATATGGAATATAACTACCCATGACCACTAAAACTCAAGCCTTATTTACCCCTTTCGAACATAAAGGGCTTTCGGTAGACAACAGAATTGTAATGGCACCGATGACGCGTGAATTTTCTCCTGAAGGTATTCCTACCACAGAGGTTGCTGATTACTATCGCCGCCGCGCTGAAGGTGGAACAGGATTAATTATCACAGAAGGCACTACGGTAAACGATCCGGTAGCTAATATGAGCCATCGCATTCCTGTTTTTCACGGTGACAAGGCACTTGCCGGTTGGGAAGAAACGGTAAAGGCCGTGCACAGTGTTGGTGGTAAAATTATGCCTCAGCTTTGGCACGTAGGAATGGCTCGTGTTGCTGAAAAAGCCCCTTTCCCGGAACTGCCTAGTGCAGGGCCTTCAGGCTTATTTAAGCCTGGTAAGCAAGGCGCAGAGCCAATGACTCAACAACATATTGAGTCTGTAATCGGTGCTTTCGCAACCGCTGCGGCAGATGCTAAACGCATTGGTTTTGATGGTATTGAAATTCACGGGGCACACGGCTATTTGATTGACCAGTTTTTCTGGAGCGGCACTAACGAGCGCACCGATGATTGGGGTGGCAGCATGGCGAACCGTGGTCGCTTTGCGGTAGAAATTATTAAAGCGATCCGCGCCGCTACGTCGCCTGACTTCCCCATTGTGCTGCGTTATTCACAATGGAAACAACAAGATTACACAGCGCGCCTCGCGGAAACACCGCAATTACTTGAAGAATTTTTAGCCCCGCTTAGTGATGCAGGTGTAGACATATTCCATTGTTCACAGCGCCGTTACTGGGAAAATGAATTCGAAGGTAGCGATTTAAACCTAGCAGGATGGACGAAAAAGCTTACTGGCAAGCCAACAATTACCGTAGGCTCAGTAGGTCTTAACGATGATTTCTTTGGTGCCTTCACCGGGAAAGGTTCGAACACGCGTGCTATCGATGATTTGATTGAACGTTTAGAAAAAGGCGAGTTTGATTTGGTAGCCGTAGGCCGCGCCCTACTCCAAGATGCCAATTGGGCAAATAAAATCAAAAACAACCAGCTTGATGAATTAGAGGAATTCTCAGGGAAAGCCCTCGCGTCGCTTACATAAGCAGTTATACAAGCTCGTGCATAGGCAGTTCCATAGGCATTTATATTAATGCTTGTGGAACCTTTGCACGTTCACTCAATAAATTCGCTAATGATCTGGCTAACTTGCTTACTAAAATGTTTGCAAACGCACATGGGATTATTTGAGTGGCAACATCCAGAATGGCTGACAACACTACGCTCATCATTGACCGTACAACCAAGCAGTAATCTTCACTATGACACAACCCATGCCGTCTAATAAGTTAGCTAAAAATACACTGCTATTAGCCGCAGCTGCCATTGGATTTGCGCAAACCGTTCTGTTCGCAATTTTAGCACCGCTAGGTAGAGAAATTGGCCTAATAGAAGTGCAAATTGGCGCTATTATTTCTTGCTCATCTCTCACATTATTTTTAATCAGCCCTTTGTGGGGGCGTGCTAGCGATCGCTGGGGTAGACGAATAGTACTCTTAATAGGATTGTTTGGTTATTCTGCGGGTACTTTGGTTTTCGCGGGTGTATTCCAAGCTGCACTATTAGGCCTGCTAGCTCCTTTAGCAGCGCTTGTCTTACTTATCATTACGCGAGTGGGCAATGCCACGGTAATGGCTGCTGTATCGCCTTCAGCAAGTGCCTACATGGCAGATATCACTACGGTAGAAGAGCGAGTAAAGGGGATGGGCGCGCTAGGCGCTGCAACCAATATTGGCTCAATTTTGGGGCCTGCCATTGGTGGGTTGTTGGCCAGTATAAGTTTACTTACGCCGCTTTATTTTTCTGTGGGTGTAACCGTTGCCGTCGCGGTATTAGCCATGTACTCTTTGCCCGTATTGCCTAAGCCTACACATACTTCAGCACCCAAGAAGCTTAAATACACTGATCCTAGAATATTCCCATTAATAGTAGCAGGCGTATTGTTGTTTATGGGCTTTGCCATCGTTCAGCAAACTATAGCCTTTCGGTTTCAAGACACCTTCGGACTAAACAGCACCGATACCGCCAAAATTGTAGGCTTCAGTTTAATGATTTCTGCCGCATCTGCGTTGTTGGTTCAAATGCTGGTTATTCCTCGATTAAAGCTTCGCCCTTTCACCTTATTACGGCTCTCAATGCCCATCATGATGATAGCGTTTGCTATCTTAGCCTCTGGTGAAACTAAACTTCAATTTATGTCAGCCATGTGCGTATTGGGTTTGGGGTTAGGCATAGCGGGGCCAGGGTTTATGGCTGGGGTATCGGTAGCGGTATCATCAGATGAACAAGGTGCGGTAGCAGGCATCGCTGGCGCCTGCCCGCCTTTGGGGTTCGCAGTAGGCCCGCTTTTAGGCTCATATCTTTATGCTATAGATGCCTCACTGCCCTACTGGTTTTCGTTCAGCTGTTATTTATTGGTGTTTTTCTTTACGCTAAAATTTAAAACACGCCATTAAAAAATAGTGAATGCCATTAAGTGGGCTCGCTGCTTGCTGCTATTTGTGAATTATCATGGTGAATTATATTGGTGACTTTCTACTTAAATCGTTTTACTAACGTCTATGTAAGGCTCTCAATAAACTGCAGCGTTGCTAAACAGGCGCTATTTTCTGACCACAATCTCTTCGGCTTCTGTTACCGTTTTTGCGTCGGCCCGTTCAATAACTTTAAGTAATGTAGTTTGAATAGTTTCATCGGTTCTTGCATCAGTCTTGCTGGCAAACTTCTGCTTTTGTGGAGCAACGCCTTCTTCGGCAATAAATCCCATCACTACTTCGTTTGCGCAATCAGGCGTTTCGCCATAATACGTTAAAGTAATTTGTGGGTAGCCTTGAAATCCTTTCTTTACCCTTTTAGCAATGCGTTTTGTCGATTTATCTAAATTCATAATAGCTCTGGTAGGTCATTGTTCTAATGTTCAAAGCATTACATGTAACCTGTTCAATGTCGCAGGTTATTTACTTATAAATACCTAATTCACGGTAACTGGCATAACTGTTGGCTATTAAAAGTGGGTTATTATGAACAAGAAAGCTGATACAACGACGGCAAGACCCACCAATGCACACCATGCATTACTGTGCTGATTACTACTACGGCCACCAAAATTTCGGCCTTCACTTTCCCGTCCGTTCTCACTTTCTGAGCGCCGTAGATTATTTTGTTTTGGGTATCCGCCAAACGTGACCGCTTTGCAAATAGGCCAACCTACCCAATAGCAAACGGTCCAAAAAAACAATTCAATAATTAGGTAACCAGCTGCCCTGAAGAGACCTTTGGCTACTTCCCCTACAATAACTTCTTCCATCATCATTCCCACGTGTATGTGACGCAGTTTGAGCCGCTTATAGATGCTTCTAGGTGAATTGAAAGCGACACGCCCGGTGCAATTAGCTTAAAAGCAGAATAGACAATAACTGCTTTGCTGACAAAGAGTGAGGTGTAACGAGATATGTTGCGTGCCTTTCTAGGTGTAGTCTTTCTAGGCGTAGTCTTTCTAGGCGTAATCTAGAAGCTCAGAAATGGGCGTATAAGTTGGTGCTACTAAATTGCGCTAAACGAAAGCTTTAGCGGGCATGCTTCGTTAATCCAAGGTTATGTTTTTGACGTTTTCACATCGTTTTTTAGTACCAGTACGATTAGCAATATAATTGCTAACGGCGGCACGAGTGCAGAAAAGAACGCTACGACTGCGGTAAGATTAGGCGATCGGGTTTTTCGCTTCCCTAAGTAATAGCCAAGCGCAGCCATGAGTAAAGCAAATACAACAATAACTTGCCCAAACAATGTCGCATTAATATTCATAACAAGCGTTCCATTTTATCATCTTGGTAAAATCAACCTTAGCGGAGGCGATGGACGTCTTACCATCGCCTTTACGTAAAGTTGAATATTTTTACACGAGGAGCTAAACGATAAAGAAGCGAGTGAAAGTGTAGTTTAGTTAACGTTAATGCTGCCTTTATCTATCTGTTGTACTGCGGTGTATGGAATAACAATAGTGTCAGCCACAATAGAAAACGCTGCATCAATAACAAAGAAAGGGACATTCCCAAACGTAGAACCGATATTTTCACGTCGGCTTGGTTCACCGTTTAACAAACATATATTGTATGAAAAACCACTATATACACGAGGTATTTCTTCGCAGTAACTTTTCTTACCTTGATGTTCAATTTGAACATGGTTGTTGTCAGGAGAAATTGTTTTCACAGTCGCACAAGAGCAACACGCTAAAGATAAGATGACGAGAGGTAAAACTTTCATATACTACTAATTCCATTTATTAAGTAAGCATTATCAAACTAATGCTGATTTCATCAAGAGTTTCATTGATCAACGGTTTTATCCATCAACGGTACCATTCATCAGCGATTCCATCCAACAACGGGTCCATTGTTCACCGATACTATTAATCACCGATCACAGTAGCGAACGGTAATGAGGGGTATCATTGCCCGGCCCAATACCCGATTAAGATACCCGACTAAAATTCACGACAAAGGCATGAGCCATACTTATTGTCTTATGTTACCACCGCCTGAAGTTCATACTCAAATTCAATGTAGATTTATATTTGAATGGGTGTGAATTTAAATCAAACATTCAAAATGTTTGATAAAGGTCAAATTGTTCAATAAATAAACGGCGTATTCTATTGGTGTGATAGCATCTTTTATTGAGCGAGCATCAAGTGACACATTCAACCAAAGAACAAATAGATGCGATGCATGTTGGCGTTATTGTGGCGGTAAGAGGGAGTATTGTTGATATCCGTTTTACTAATCAACTGCCAGACATCCACACCATCATTTACGCTAATGACGGTAAAATAACGTTAGAAGTGGCTTCTCAACTCTCGGCAGAAAAAGTACGCACTATTGCGCTAACACCTACCCAGGGTTTAGCTCGCGGTATGGTAGTGAAAAGTTCACAAGGCCCGTTAAAAGTGCCCGTTGGTCCTTCAATACTCACCAGAATGTTCAATGTGTTTGGTGAAGCTATTGATGGCAAACCCTTTATTAATAACACAGAGCGGCGCAGCGTTCATCAATCCCCTCCTCCCCTTGTTAGTATTTCCAGCCAGCTACAGATATTTGAAACCGGCATCAAAATCGTTGATGTTCTGTGTCCGCTTGAGCGAGGCGGAAAAGCGGGTCTATTTGGTGGCGCTGGCGTGGGCAAAACCGTTTTGCTTACCGAAATGATCCACAACATGGTAAGCCACCAACAAGGCGTAAGTATATTTTGCGGTATAGGCGAACGCTGCAGAGAAGGTGAAGAGCTTTATCGCGAGATGAAACAGGCTGGAGTGTTAGACAACATGGTTATGCTATTCGGGCAAATGAACGAACCTCCTGGAAGCCGCTTTAGAATAGGTCACAGCGCGCTAACCATGGCTGAGTACTTTCGTGATGACGAAAAGAAAGATGTGCTATTACTCATCGACAACATATTTCGATTTATTCAAGCGGGTTCTGAAGTGTCTGGCCTAATGGGCCAAATGCCATCACGAATGGGTTACCAACCCACCCTCGGCACTGAATTATCAAGTTTAGAAGAACGTATCGCCAATACACAAAACGGTGCCATTACGTCTATTCAAGCAGTCTATGTACCTGCTGATGACTTTACCGATCCAGCAGCGGTGCATACTTTTTCTCACCTATCAGCAACCTTAGTACTATCACGCAAACGCGCTAGTGAAGGCTTTTATCCTGCCGTCGATCCGTTGCAGTCAAGTTCAAAACTAGCTACGCCTAATGTGGTTGGTGATAGACATTATCAAGTAGCACAACAGGTTCGTCATATTCTCGCCCAGTACAACGAATTAAAAGACATCATTGCCATGTTGGGGTTAGAACAGTTATCTAAAAAAGACCGAAATGTTGTGGCAAGAGCCCGTCGATTAGAGCGCTTTTTTACTCAACCATTTTTCACTACCGAGCAATTTACTGGCATGCAAGGAAAGTTCGTGACTATCGAACAAGCATTAGAAGGTTGCGAACGCATTTTAAGCGGTGAATTTGACGAGCATCCCGAAAGCGCGTTGTACATGATTGGCGATATTAATGACGCGATTAGCGGTCATAAAGCACCTAAAACAGCATCAGATGAGGCACATCATGCAGGTTAATATTCTTTTACCCAATCAAATATTTGCCCAGCTTTCAGGCATCAGCAATCTGATTGTTGAAACCCCTTCAGGAAGTTTTGGCATTCTGCCTCACCGTTTAGATTGTATCACCCCATTGGTGCCCGGAATTTTAA
Organism: Alteromonas sp. KS69; assembly: GCF_003989595.1. Taxonomy (NCBI): domain Bacteria; kingdom Pseudomonadati; phylum Pseudomonadota; class Gammaproteobacteria; order Alteromonadales; family Alteromonadaceae; genus Alteromonas; species Alteromonas sp. KS69. Next base: position 205,426 of record NZ_PYHU01000008.1, read on the forward strand.
CTTATCAATGTAATAACCAAGCGCCTCAATTTGTTGCTATTGATCAAGGGGTGTTAGTGAAAACGGGAAAGCAAGTCTCTATTTCCGTTAGAAGAGCAATAAGTGGGCAATCCCTTGAAACTTTGCAGCAGGCGGTTACCCAAGAATTTATTCATCTGGATGAAGAGCAACAAGCCCTGCGGGCTGTGTTAGCTAAGTTGGAAACCGGGTTTCTTAAACAATTTTCGTCACTGTCTAAGCAGTAGCTTAATGGATAAACCAACTGTCAATGCTAAAAACACTACACCGCGCCGCTCACACAGCATGTCTCATCATGTAAATAAGAAGGTGGCATTAAAGTTACATGCTAAGCGCCATAAACACCCAGGCGTATGGTTTGGGTTGGGATTAATGGGGGTTGTGGGTTGGTCTGTGGCACTTCCCACGCTGTTGGGTATTGCATTAGGCATTTGGCTTGACGCCAGTATTAGTGATTCTCGCGCTTATACGCTTATATTTTTGCTGGCAGGGTTAACGTTAGGCTGCTTTATTGCGTGGAATTGGGTTAGCAAAGAGTATGCAGCAATGCATAGCCCTACCGTCAACATGAAGGCCAACACTAAAGCTCCCACTAAGGCAAACACTGTGCCCAAAACGAAAACAAGTAAAGAAAACGAATAAGGAGCTACTTAGCAATGATACCCATCGACAATTTAAGTTTAACCTCACTTATTTTGCCTTTTCTAATAGGCACAATGCTAGGTTGCTGTTTTTTCTATGCCCTGTGGTTTACCGTAAAAAAAGGCATGAATGCCACGCATCCAGCGCTATGGTTCTTAAGTAGCTTATTGCTACGCATGGGGACGGCAATCAGTGTTTTTTACTGGGTGGGTAATAATGATATTTGGCGTCTATCAGCCTGCTTGGCGGGTTTTGTGATAGGCAGAATATTAATGACTAAAATCACTAATAACGCCAATCCTACCGGCGCAGAGAAAGGAGCGCTACATCATGCACCTTAGCCCGGATGAAATTATTTATTGGCAATATGGCGTAATTAAAATGAGCGCTACGCTTGTTTTTACGTGGGTCATTATGGCGATACTGGTGGTTAGCGCCTATTTTATCACTCGTAACCTCAATAAAAAGAATCACCGCTCACGCTGGCAAAATGCCTTAGAAATAATAGTCATCACCATCAATGACCAAATTTCAGATGCAGGCTTAGATAAGCCGCGACGCTACATGGGGTTTCTGGGCACATTGTTTTTGATCATTGCAATGGCAAATCTACTGACTATTTTCCCTGGATTTGAGCCGCCTAGTAGCTCCTTATCCACCACCCTTGCGCTGGCTTTTTGTGTATTTGTATCTGTGCCTTTTTACGGAATAAAAAACAAAGGGGTGAAACAATATCTACTTTCTTACACGGAACCCACGTATTTCATGTTGCCCTTCAATATTGTAGGCGAGTTGTCACGCACCCTAGCCCTTGCCGTACGCTTGTTTGGAAACATGATGAGTGGCGCCATGATCTTAGCCATTCTACTGGTTATTTCGCCGCTAATTTTTCCTGTTGTTATGTCACTGCTTGGCCTGCTAACCGGTATGGTTCAAGCCTATATCTTTTTTGTATTGGCATCGGTTTACATTGCCGCTGCCAGCACGGTTAGTGCGAAAGCCTCCCTTACCCTAACGCCACCACAACAAAAGGCAGAATAATGGACAGTCTTACGTTAATAGCAATTTGCTCAATTATCACCGCAGGTCTTACCATAGGTATTGGTGTGCTGGGGCCATCGCTTGCAGAAGGAAAAGCAGTTGCCAGTGCGCTAAACGCGCTTGCCCAACAGCCCGATGCGTCCCCCACCATTACCCGTACTTTATTTGTAGGGCTCGCCATGATTGAGTCAACTGCTATCTATTGCTTTGTAGTCTCAATGATTGTGTTATTCAGTAACCCGTTTTGGAATTATTTTATTGCCCAAAATGGAGGCTAAACCATGCCTATCGATTGGTTTACTGTTATTGCACAAATTATCAATTTTTTGATATTAGTGTGGCTGCTTAAGCGCTTTTTATACCGGCCTATTCTTGATGGCATTGATGCCCGTGAACATAAAATTGCTAGTGTTCTATCTAATGCCGAGACCCAAAAGAAACACGCAGAGAACCTTGAAGCTCAATATAAAGAAAAACTAACCAATATAGATGCTGAACGTTCAACCATTATTGAATTAGCCAAAGCAGAAGCACACAAAGCAACCTTAGCCGCCTTACAAGATGCAAAAGCACAAGCAGATGCATTATCAATAAAACGCACCAATGCGCTGAATACTGAAATTCAAATGTTACAAAACGAAGTGATTGATAAAAGCGTGAAAGAAGTGTTTGCCCTTAGTCATAAGGTAATAAGTGAACTCGCAGACCTACAACTTCAAGATAAAATGTTCGACAAGCTTTTATCGCACCTTAAGGCCCTTAACGAAGCGCAACACCATGAGTTATGCCTAGCTATCAAAAAAAACCAAGGGCAAGCCACAGTACGTAGTATCGCCCCTTTATCACAACCACAATGTGAGCACCTAAAAGCATGTTTAGAAGACATACTAACTGACCAACCCTCCCAACGGGCTACGGAACAGACTGGCGGCGATAGCCTGACTATAACCCTCAACTTAGAGGTAGACCCTCAGTTAATTGCGGGTTTAGCACTTAGCTTTGGCGGTTGGAAACTCAGTTGGAGCGCTAATGAATTGTTGAGTGCATTGCAGTACGAGGTAGCGCTGTCTATTGATGCTCAGTATGAAGAAAATCGCGCAAATATGCCCGCCGACAACGAACACCATTCGTTAAGCGCTAACCGTTAAGGTCATAACATGAACGACGCTAACAACAATGCCTTAAAAAAACGCTATCAATATGTGTTCAATCAACTTGAGTATATTCGAGAATCGCATATTCCGGATGTCAGCTTACAAGAGATGGGCACCGTTGAAAGCGTATCCGCTGGCATTGCTATTGTGTCAGGCTTATTCGGGGCTGGCTTTGAAGAATTACTGCTTTTTCCAAACGATATTTACGGTATAGCATTTAATATTGATGAGCATGAGATTGGCGTCATTATGCTAGGTGACTACACTGCGCTGCATGCGGGTGATGAAGTTAAACGCACCGGCCGCGTAATGGATATAGCCGTGGGCAACGGGCTGATAGGCAGAGTTATCGATCCATTAGGCAATGCGCTAGACGCTAAAGGTAATATTGTTACTCGGGAGCGGTTTCCTATTGAACGACCTGCGCCAGACATTATGTCACGTTCCCCTGTTACAGAGCCTTTACAAACCGGGGTAAAAGCATTGGATGCTTTATTACCCATTGGTCGTGGCCAACGTGAATTAATTTTGGGCGACCGTCAAACGGGCAAAACAGCAATAGCTATCGACACTATTTTAAATCAAAAAGACAAAAACGTACTTTGCGTTTATTGCGCCATAGGTCAAAAGTCGGCGTCTGTAGCCAAAACCATCACTACATTACAACGCAACAGTGCCATGGAATACACGGTGGTTATGGTCACAGAAGGAAATGATCCCCCCGGGCTCGATTACATTGCACCTTATGCGGCAACCAGTATTGCTGAGTATTTCACGCAACAAGGTAAAGATGTTCTTATTGTTTACGATGACTTAACGCAGCATGCTCGCTCTTATCGTGAACTATCATTACTCCTTCGCAGACCACCTGGACGAGAAGCCTTTCCTGGAGATATTTTTTATCTGCATTCACGGCTTCTAGAGCGATCCACACACTTAAACGAAGCACTAGGTGGCGGCTCACTCACCGCCCTGCCTATCATTGAAACTGAAGAGCAAAATATGTCGGCTTATATACCGACTAATTTAATCTCTATTACTGATGGGCAAATATACTTATCGCCTACGTTGTTTTCTCTTGGTGTGCTACCCGCAATAGATGTAGGGAAATCGGTATCTCGTGTTGGCGGCAAAGCACAGAAACCAGCGTTTAGAAAGGTTTCAGGTGCCCTAAAGTTAGCGTATGCCCAATTCGAAGAACTAGAAACCTTTGCACGCTTTGGTGCACGACTAGACTCCGATAGTCTTTTGGCTATTGAACACGGGCTACGCATTCGAGCTTGTATGAAACAAGCGGAATCTCATCCCTTTTCAGTAGCCGCACAAATTGCCATTTTACTCGCCCTAACAAAGGGGTTACTTGACACCATTCCACTTAACGTAATTGATAGCGCGCAAGATTCAATCATTGATGGGCTTGGTACGCTAGCCCCAGCATTGTATGAAAAATTAGCGTCAGCACAGCCATTATCCGATGAAGAAAGCGACACTGTAATGACGATGATAAAGACAAAACTGGCAAGTGTGGCATCAACAGCAGATACTAAAACGACAACTGGCACGGAGCGCTGACGTGGGAGCTACTATGGCAGAGCCAATGAGTAAACCAAACTACAGCGCTAGAATGGGCGAGTTAATATGGGCGAGCTAACATGGAAGAGCTAACATGGGAGAGCTAAGCAGCGGTTTACAACGCAAAATTAATAGCGCCACCGACTTGAAATCGGTGGTGAGAACCATGAAGGCCATGGCAGCAGCGAATATTAGCCAGTATGAAACGGCGGTGTCAGCACTTGATGATTATTACAAAACTGTACAGCTCGGATTAGTAGCTTATTTTCATAGTAATCAGATAAATAGCAAAGCAGTAAACTATTCAACAGTGAACAAAACAACGTCTTTAGGCAAGGTAGGGTTCATCGCCATTGGTTCTGATCAGGGACTAGTCGGTAAATTCAACGATGCCTTGGTTTCTCATCTGCTAAACACTATGAAGTCGCTGCCAGGCGAAAAGCGGGTGTGGGCTATTGGTGAACGTATTCAAACTCACTTAAGTAGTTTGAAGATACCTCTAGAGCAGCCATTTGCGCTCCCTAATTCAATTAATGCAGTAACAGGGTTGGTCACTTCATTGCTGCAAGAAATAGAAGCACTACAGCAAACAAATGAACTATGTGCACTACACATTGTATTTAATCGTAGTTTACCCAACGCAAAATACGAGACATGTACTCAGAAGGTATTGCCGCTTGATAGCGAATGGCAACAAAAGCTAACAGTAACGCGTTGGCCTTCCCGCTGTTTACCTCAGTTGCTTACTGATACAAAGAGAACGTTTAGTGCGTTAATTGGCGAGTATTTATTTACTACCTTGTATAAAGCATGCACTGAATCATTGGCCAGTGAAAACGCAAGTAGATTAACGGCCATGCAACGAGCCGAAAAAAACATAGAAGAACTTCAAACCGAACTTTCCCGACAATTTCACCGCCAACGGCAGCAAGGCATTGATGAAGAGCTTTCCGATTTAGTAAGCGGATTTGAAGCCCTGTCGTTTAAGCCAAGTGTGAAAGCCCGGCCATAAAATTCCCTAAGACACGTCCGGTCGCTTTGTTAATGCCACTTTAAGTTCATCTAAGTAGCCTTCAAAAGGCTTCCACTGCTGCATACCCGTTTTATATATAGGCTGGCGTACTTGTTCTGAACTGGGGGTTTTAATTACCCTTTTGGTTTCATAGAAAGACAAACAAGCAGGTTCAAATGGCAAGCCACAATAATCAAGAATACGATGTACCTGACCTTCTAAATCTTCAAGCACATCTTCGTGCTGCACGGTAAGGATGTGGTCGGGCAATACGGTATGCCAGTGGTTCATTAGCTTCTCATAAGCGCAATAATAACGGCCAATATCATCTAATGAATAGCTAAACTCCTGCCCTTCCCCGAATAGCTGCTTAAAGCCACTAAAACAACAATCCATGGGGTCACGTCTAGCATCAATAATCTTTGTGTTGGGCAAAATGCGTTTAATAAGCCCAATATGCACAAAGTTATTCGGCATTTTATCAATAAAGAAAGGAGCTGATTGACGATAAGCCTGGGTTTGCGCCATGTATTTTTCGCCAAGGGCAATGCACGCTTCATCAGATAAATCGGCAAGATTATACGGGTACGTTTTCTTTTGATTACTTAAACTAGAGGCAATGCCTAAAATATCATGTAGCTCCATGGTGCCATCTATCATAGAGTGAGACGCCAAAATTTGCTCTAGCAACGTAGAGCCCGCCCTTGGCAAGCCGACAATAAAAATAGGATCTGGTGCATCACAACCACTAAATTCACTCATTAATTCGGCATCGCAGGCCAATGCTTGCGCTTCAAGTGCCGCTTCTGTGCGGGTAATGTCGAATCGATGCGTGCGCTTTTTAAGGCTGTTACCTTTGGCATAATAGTCAAACGCTTTGTCGGCCTGCTTGGCATCTTCAAAGCCTTTCCCTAGTGCAAAGCAAAGGTGAATTCTGTCGTCTAGCTTTGTCGTTTCTAACGCTTCTTGAAGTTGCATAACCGCCAAGGCGTTATCATCAAATCGATAAGTTTTTGTGTTGGCTAGGCTCCAATACGCATCGCCGAAATCAGGTGCGAACGCGGCGGCTTTTTCATAAGAAGCAATGGCCTCTTTCACGTCTCCCTTCGCTTTTAACGCATGACCCAGGGCTACCCACAGTGCGGGGCGATCTTGTTTATCGGCCAGTAAGCTATGGTAAATACCAATCGCTTCTTCCAACTCACCAACCCCCACTAACGCGTGGGCCAAGCTAACTTTTATGGAAAAGCTTTCTGGCTGTTGCGCTAAGCGTGCTTGTGCAACTTTAGCGGCTTGCGGAAATTTACCTAGTTTTGCCAGTAGCCCTTGATAAGCCGCTTGGGCTTTATCGTTTTCAGGGTAAAGTGCAACACAGCTTTCTAGTAAAAATTCAGCGTCGTGATACACCTTTAGCTGCACGCCTAACTCTGCCAGTAGCATCATGGCTTCAGGGTGATGTTTGTTTTTGGCTAAAAACTGACGACAGACCTGCTCTGCTTTATGCAATTGACCTTCGTGCATAAGGTCGTGTGCGCCAAGCAAGGGTTTGGGCAAGCTTTGCAGGAAACTGATGTGCTGCTGCGCTAATAGAAGGGCTTGGGGTTGATTGTCACGCTTGTATATCGCTTCAAGTTGCTGCCATGCAGCTAATAACGCTGGATTAAAACGGGTTGCTTGATAAAAAGCATTGGCGGCTTCGCTGTGGGCATTGTCACGAACATAGCAGTAGCCCAACTCTTGAAAGCCTCTACCATAATCAGGGAACAAACCGACTAACTGTGAAAGCGTAGTAATAGCATTTTTGATATTTCCGGATAGTCGGTACGCCACTGCCATGACATACATGGCTTCGCGGGTTGCATCTTCGCTGGGTTTAGCATCAAGAAACTGCTTACTCTGCGCAATAACATGCTGATGATTAGACTGCATCAAACTTTGTTTTAACGCAGAAAGGGTTTGTTGTTCTTGTGAATTCATAAATACAGCATGCCTAAAAACATAAAAAAACGGCATACCCTAAGGAATGCCGTTTTAGGTAGGTGTAACATGTTACATCAAACTCAAATTACACCAAAGTCAGATTACACCCAATGGGCTTAGTAGTAATCGTAAGAGAAACGAACACCAATAGTGCGTGGACGATTCGTTACTACCTTAGGTGTAAACTGCTGAGTATCAATATTTAATATCGCGCTTTCATCAAACACGTTATCAACATAAAGCTCGGCTTTCCAAACATCGTTAGTCACACCAACGGCTAGGTTAGCTAGCATGTAAGACTCTTGTACGTAACGGCCACCTTCAAATACGTCACCGTTAGAGTCGGCATAGGTTACCCCTTCGTAAACATCAGCATGCTTTTCAATTTTAAGGCCAGAACCTGTGCCGTAAATAAGTTGCGTTGCATCTTCCATTACGTAAGCGTCCATTACCATGCCAGCATAACGGTCACCCGTGTAGCTTACAGAGCCGTTAACATAACCACGCTTGTCACCTTCTAGCTCGAAGAAATAACGCGCGTTAATGTTACCCGAGAAGCCTGCAGAGTAAGGCAGTTCAGAACCTACACCCGCGGCAATACCTTCAAGCTCAGAATTTACGCTAGTTAATTCAGTACTTAGCAAACTGAATGCAGCGTTAATGACTAAATCGTCTGTGGCTAACCACGTAATATCAGCATCTAAACCTTGAATCTCTGCATCACCAACGTTGTCGGTAAAGACTAAGAAAGAGATGTTAGTTGGGTCGAAACGTGACGTTTGTAAATCAGTAATTTCAGAGTAATACGCTGTAGCGTTTACACGCAGAATACCGTCTAAGAAGTCACCCTTCACACCTAGCTCGTAGTTATCGAGGGTATCTGTGGTTGAATACACTGGAATACGGAAGTTTTCAAATGCGCCACTTTGGTTTTTCGCCAAACCACCACCAACACGGTTAGTTACTGGCGGACGGAAACCTTCTGAATAGTTAGCAAACAATAGAACATCATCGTTTACCTTCCAATCTAATGAGAACTTGAAGATAGTATCGTCAACGGTAAGTACACCATCGCTACCTAACAAATCAGTTTCTAGCTGGCCACTGGCAATAGCAGCATTTACTGCATCTGGATCTAAACCAACTGCGGCTAACTCATCTGGGTCAAGTGAACCAAAGGCTTGTACACGACGGGTTACATCTACTGTTGTAGTAGAACCTGTGTACTTATCATCAATTTGATACCAACGGGCACCAACACTCGCGGTTAGTGAATCAGTAATGTCGTATTCAAACTGACCAAATACGGCAATTTGTTCAACGGTATGAGTAATATCGTTAACAAAGCTGATTTCAGATGGGAACGGTCCGCCATCGCTATTAATGCCATCAGTACCTACTAGGGTTTTTTGTAGGTTATTGAAGCCGTATTGTGTTAGCTCACCATCGGTATTGGCAATTTTGAACTGCCCTACTGTTGCTACTTCTTGGTCATCATAGAACAAACCAGCTGTTACACGCCAAGGCGTATCCATGGTAGTTACAAAACGAAGCTCGTGAGTTGAACGCGTTGTCGTTGTGTCTTCTCTAAAATACTTAGTAGGATCTAGACAGCGCTGATCTTCAGCTTCAACACCCGACTCATAGTGGTTACACACGTAATACGCGGCGAAAGCACCACCATTGGTGTAGCCTGTGTAATCAGCTAATGTATCGATTTCACGATCTAAATAACCACCTGTGTACACAAGGTCTAGTTTTTCTAAACGACCTTCTAGTGTCCACGTCGTTAAGCCGAACTCATCTTTGTTTTCTTCTTGAGCAAAACGAATAGCTGAACTTTCGCCTTCTAGAGTTGGGTCGTAAGCAAATACACCTTCTGTATCTAACGTTTGTTGGGTGTGCTGAACTAGCAAATCCCAATCATCGTTAAATTCATACAACAAACCAAAACGAGCACCTGTGTACAACGCATCGTTGAAGTCATCTTCTACTAATGCATCATTCTGAGGCGATACTACAGAGGCTTCTTCATTCGAGTTAACGCCAGGGCTAGTTACACGATTAGCGTCCATAGCAACAGGATCGGCAAGTGGGCCACCAGAAATACGGTCGATAACTACCGCACTGCCAATGTATCCACCTTCACCTGGCACGTTCATTACGTTATCAATCCAGCCGCCCTGCTTATCGTTATACGCCGCAACGCGGAAACCAAGCTTATCGGTAAGTGGCATATTGAAGTAAGCCGTTACCGAGTTACTCATTTCACCGCCTTTGGTGAAACCAATGTTGGTATCAAAACCAGCACCAAAACTGTTTAAATCGGGTTTATTCGTGATCAAACGAATTGTACCTGCCTGAGAGCTTGCACCGAACAAAGTACCTTGTGGCCCAGGTAACACTTCAACACGCGCAACATCAGTGGCGTAAACGTCTAGGTTACGGCCAGCCATGGATACCGGTTGTTCATCTACATAGAAAGCAACAGACGGCTGTAATGCTTGAACTGAAGATAACATGATGTTTGATTGGGTAGTTGCCGCGCCACGAATATAAATTTCGTTTTGGCCCGGGCCTGTGCCCTGAAACACTACGTTCGGAAGGAATTCAACGTAGTCTTGAAAATTATCAATGCCTAAATTTTCGAGTGCTTTTCCACTAAGTGCAGTAACGGCGACAGGTACATTTTGGATAGATTCGGCGCGTTTAGTGGCAGTAACTTCTATGGTTTCGAGTTTCGCTGGCGCTTCAGATTCTTGAGCGAGCAACGGTGTAGATGCCAATGCAGCGACAATTGCACAGCTAAGCTGAGTTTTACGCATAATGTGTGTTTTCCCTATTAGGTGATTTTTTATTCTTTGAGCTGTGTTTACTTAAAACACTTATCAAAAATAACTTATCTATTAACCCACAATCCAAGATTAATTTCTACTCTAACTATTATTTATTCACTTATACTTTAGTTATCCCCCGTTCTATAACGTGTAATTATAAAAGCGCCAATCAGTTAAAGAATCAGCTCTAATAATTACAATCAAAGTTTATAAAAGTTGTTCCATGCTGTATATTTCTGCGTATTAACTCTAAGTCGACAGATAAGAGAAAGGACTAGTACTAGCGTGAGCGAAACTGAGAACACATCACCTTTAAATAAACCCGTGTTTTACACGTCTTCTATAATCATAGCTTGCCTGCTCATTTTTGCAGCAGCTTTGCCTGAAACTGCAGATTCACTTTTCAAAACGATTCAAGCAGTCATAGTGACAAACGGCAGTTGGTTCTATGTACTGACTGTTGCCATTGTATTGTTATTTGTGGTTTATCTGGGCATGTCTCGCTATGGCGATATAAAACTAGGCCCCGACCACGCCTTACCAGAATTTAAGTTCACTACTTGGCTATCTATGCTTTTTGCTGCGGGTATGGGTATTGGACTTATGTTTTTTGGCGTCGCCGAGCCCCTAATGCACTTTTTAGCCCCACCGACGGCGCAAGCTGAGAGTATTGATGCTGTGCGCGAAGCAATGAAAACGACCTTTTTCCATTGGGGTGTGCATGCTTGGGCAATTTATGCTGTGGTGGCTTTAATATTGGCCTATTTTGCGTATCGACAGAACTTACCGCTAACCTTACGTTCTGCCCTGTACCCGTTAATTGGTGACAGAATTTACGGATGGCCAGGCCATGTTGTCGATATTTTTGCCGTTACCTCTACCGTGTTTGGTGTTTCAACATCACTAGGGTTAGGCGCATCACAAGTTAATGCAGGCTTTAATTACTTATTCGGCTTACCTTCAAATACCACTGTTCAAATAATAATTATGGCAGCGGTTATCGGCTTAGCCGTCATCTCTGTAGCAACAGGACTAGATAAAGGTATTCGTATTCTGTCTGAAACCAATATGGTTTTAGCCATTTTACTGCTTCTTATTGTTCTAGTATTGGGCCCAACCGTATTTTTACTACAAGCCTATATGCAAAATACGGGGGCGTACTTATCTGATTTAGTTAGAAATACGTTCAACTTATTTGCCTATGATAAAACCGATTGGATTGGTGGCTGGACCATCTTCTACTGGGGCTGGTGGTTAGCCTGGGCACCTTTCGTAGGCTTGTTTATTGCGCGTATATCATACGGCCGTACTATTCGAGAATTTATCTTGGGTGTGTTACTCATCCCATCTGCCTTCACGCTTTTCTGGATGACTGTATTTGGTAATGGTGCTATCGACCAAGTACTAGTGCATGGTAAGGACATATTAGCCACCATGGTCAACGAGGATAGTGCTGTCGCGCTATTTGTATTCTTAGAGCAGTTCCCGTTCTCATCGATATTAAGCTTTATTGCCGTAATAATGGTAATCGTGTTCTTTGTAACATCGTGCGATTCTGGGGCAATGGTAGTAGACATGCTATGTTCGCATGGTCGAAACGACACACCGTTGTGGCAGCGAATTTACTGGGCTGTTGGTGTAGGTGTGATAAGTGCGGTTTTACTTTATGCGGGTGGTTTGGGGGCACTTCAAACCATGACAATTGCCTCGGCGTTGCCCTTTGCAATCGTGTTACTCATAGCGATAGCGGGGCTATTGAAAGCGCTACGGGTTGAAGCCTATAAGCGTGAAAGTTTACAAGTGCTTGCCGGAACGCCGCAGCATAATGACGGTGATAAAAACTGGAAAGACCGATTAGAAAACATAGTGACCTTTCCCGATGAAGCGGCAGTTAGGCGCTATTTACAGAAAATTGTGAAACCCGCAATGACTGAAGTTGGGAAAGAGTTCGAAACACAGCAATTTGAAATCGTGATTGATGAAACCGAAGAGGCGTTAATGTTAACCGTCACTATGGGAAGCGATCCTGATTTTGTATACGCAGTGTACCCTTCGGTTACTCATCAGCCAGAATTTGGCCCGAGTGACATGCCAGAGGTAGACGAAGGCGAAAAGCCCACGTACTATCGCGCAGAAGTTCATTTAAGTGAAGGTGGTCAAAACTACGACATTATGGGATGGTCGAAGATCTCAGTTATTAATGACGTTATTGATCAATTTCAAAAGCATCAACACTTTATCCATTTGCTTAACTAGTTTGGGTGAGGGTTGCAGATTTATTAGGAATAAAATGCGAAAAGAAGAAGAATTGTTAGTTGCTCTACGGCGCGTGATCCGCGCCGTAGACCTACGCAGCAAGCAATTGAGCAAGCATGTTGGGCTAACAGGCCCACAATTATTGGTAATGCAAAATATTCAAGAGAAGCCGGGTATTATGGTGCGAGAAATCGCTGAAAACATAAACCTGAGCCCTGCGACCATTACCAATATTCTTGATCGCCTAGAAGGCAGAGATTTAGCAACCCGTATTCGAAGTACACAGGATAAGCGCAAAGTTGGCGTATTCCTTACTGAGAAAGGAAAGGTAGCAGTTGTGAATGCTCCTCGCCCACTTCAAGAACACTTTGTGGAACGTTTTTCGCAGCTTAAAGAATGGGAGCAAAGCCAAATGGTTGCTACTGTTCAGCGAATTGCGAGCATGATGGATGCAGAAGATATTGACGCATCACCATTTCTTGAGCTTGGTAGTATTTCGGAAAAACCTAACTAAAATCGTTAATAGGTTATTTCGCTTAAGCACATTTGCGATAAACAAAAACAAAACAGCCGGCATATGCCGGCTGTTTTTATTTGTACTCACGGAAACATTTAAAACCTTTAGTGCCCATACCCTCAGTTTCCAACCAAGGGTTGTGACTAACGCTTTAGTCAGTATTTTTATCCGCAGCTTTCAGAGGATTAACCCTGCCGCCAGTCACTTTATCGGCGCGGCCTTCTTCTTTGGCTTTTTCAGCGCGGCGTTTTCTAATTTCTTTCGGGTCGGCAATAAGTGGGCGGTAAATTTCTATTCTGTCGCCATCTTTGACCGTGTCGCGCAATTTAACCACGCGGCTCCAAATGCCTACTTTGGTGCTCGATAAATCGATATCTGGGTATTCATTTAACAGATTTGAAGCTTGAATCACCTCTTCTACGGTTGCCCCCTCTTCTATCGACACATCAACCAAAGACTGCTTAGTAGGAAGTGCATAAGCCACTTCAATATGCATTAAGCCTTCACTCACGCGTAAACACTCCTAGCACGTTCAGTGAACGCAACAACCATATTCGCTGCCAAGTTATTGAAGATTTTGCCAAACGCCATTTCTACTAACTTATTGGTAAATTCAAATTCAAGGTTTAACTCTATTTTACAGGCTTCGTCAGATAACGCTGAAAACGTCCAACCGCCGGTTAAATAGCGAAACGGCCCATCGACAAGCTGCATATCAATACGCTTACCTGGTTCAAGTTCGTTATGGGTAGTGAACCACTGCTTAATGCCTGCTTTTGCCACTAACAATGAGGCTTTCATGTTTTCACCAGATGCTTCTAAAACCTTGCTGTCTCGACAACCTGGTAAGAACTGCGGGTAAGCCGCAACATCATTTACCAAGTCGAACATAGCCTGGGCGCTGTGTGCTACCAATGCACTGCGTTGTATACTCGCCATGTACTTCACTATATAAATACCGAAAGGCGCATTATACCATAGAAAAAATACCACAGAAAAAACCCTTCTCTCGTCTTCGCTTTTCCCGTTTCGCCCCCACATCGTTATGTAAGGTCACAATACCTTTTTGCACTAATTAATATTAGTAAATGAACTAATAAATATTGCTATAGGTATACAGACATTCTTACGACAATCAGTATAATAGCGAGCATGAAAAAGAATAAAGCCAACAAAAACACCACCGGTACCATCGCGCAAAATAAAAAAGCGCGCCACGACTATTTCCTAGAGGACAAATTTGAAGCAGGTATTCAGCTTCAAGGCTGGGAAATAAAAAGTATCCGCTCAGGTAAAGTTAACATTTCCGATTGCTATGTGATTATTCAAAATGCCGAAGCTTATTTGGTAGGTTGTCGCATAAGCCCGTTAAACCAAGCATCTACTCACGTTGTGTGTGAACCCGAACGTGCGCGTAAATTGTTATTGAAAAAGCGCGAACTAGACCGACTAATGGGTGCAAGAGACAGACAAGGTTACTCTATTGTAGCCACGGCCATGTATTGGAAGAAATGCTGGGTTAAGTTAGAAATCAATCTTGCCAAAGGTAAGCATGAGCGAGACAAACGAGACTCATTGAAAGATCAAGACTGGCAACGTCAGAAAGAAAGAATGATGAAACACAGCGTTTAACGCTGTGTTTTTCTTTTAGCTGCCCCTCTATCTATTGGATTAGTTATTGGGCTATTTACTGGACTGGTCTGCACTAACATTACTTGCACTAGCTGAACTAGCGGTAACATTTTTGTCATTACTGCTTTCTTGACTAGTAAGCTGAACACTACCATTTTTAGCATTAACATCACGCTTAGTCATCGACTTGCGATGCATCATATCAAGTACCAAGCTCCACAATGGCGAAGGCGAACGCAGAGTTGTTAAGTTATTACCTAAACGCCTTAACTGACGGCGAACCATAGCCATGTTTGCTAAACTTGCTAATGACTTATCTTTCCACGTACAGTGCGGAATAACACCCGAATAACGCCATTCTTGCTGCCACTTCTTGGCTAAATCAGGCGTAATGGCCAACGCACTGGCTAACCCCACCAAAGAACAACCTTGCTGAATCACTTTTTCAGCAACTTCAGCCCGCTTTATACCGCCCGTTGTCATTAACGGAATATCGGTTTTGGTTTCAAGGGTGTGCGCAAATTCAAGAAAATATGCTTCACGAGCAAGGGTAGTATCGTCTCGAGTTTGCCCTTGCATGGCTGGCGCTTCATAACTACCGCCTGACAATTCCACCACATCAACACCTAGCGCCTCTAAACGGCGTACCACTTCACAGGCATCATCAAAACTAAACCCATTGCGCTGAAAATCAGCAGAATTAAGTTTAACCATAACAATAAAGCCACTTGGGCATACCGCGCGAATTTGGCTAACAATATTAATCAGTAAACGTGCACGATTAATAATAGAACCGCCCCACTCGTCTTGTCGCTGATTGGTTAGTGGCGATAAAAATTGGGTGAGTAGATAACCATGGGCCGCGTGAATTTCAACGCCATCAAAACCCGCTTTTTGCGCTTGCACTGCCGTTTCAACAAAGCGTTTGCACACATCGTGAATGTCTTGGCAAGTCATTTCTTTTGGAACGGCAAACAGTTTTGAGTGTTTACCCATCTTAAGAGGTACAGCCGAGGGCGCAATGGCTTTACCCTGCATGGCTTTAAATACCTGACGACCAGGGTGATTAATTTGCATCACCGCTAACGCGCCATTGGATTTGATAATTTTAGCCCAGCGCTCGAACGGCTCTAAGGGAGAGTTTTTATCTAGTACAACACCACCTGGGCCTGTCATCGACTCGCGATCGACCATCACGTTGCCCGTAATAACCATGCCCAAGTTCCCATGCGCCCAGTACCGATAAAGGGTATACAGCGCACTACCAGGAAGACTGCCCGCACTCGACATGTTCTCTTCCATCGCCGCTTTTACGAGACGATTACGTACCACTACCCCGCAAGGTAAGGTATAAGGGGTATATATTATTGAGTCTGAAGGCATTGGCACATCAATTGTAATTTTAAGCCGGTACACTTTAATGGTTATCGCCGATAAATGCATCTTTTGAAAGCAAAATATAAAGAAATCATTTAACCGCAAGCAAGTTATGTTATACTGCGCTTTCACACTCGGGGCTGATTAGGATTCGACAGGATCTTGGAAGCCGGAGGTGCATGCAGAGGTGCGGCTGGCCTCTTAAAAAAGCCGCATACAAATAGTCGCAAACGACGAAAACTACGCACTAGCCGCTTAATAACCGGTATAGGCCCTTCCACCACAGCTTTGTTTGCTAGCGTGGATTCGGAAGGTCATCCAAGCAAACTAGCGAGGGAAACTCTCCTGAGGTTGAACCGCGAAATAGTATCGGGACAGCTACCAAGAACCCTGTTTGTCGGGGTCTAAAGTAGTTAAAGAAAAGACAAACTAAGCATGTAGTACCAAAGGTAGACATTTTCTGGACGCGGGTTCAAATCCCGCCAGCTCCACCAATTCCAGATGCGGTCTAGAACCTTCTAGACCGCTCTATCCCTCTAATAACGCTGCTTCCAGCGAATCATCACTTTCTACTAATTCGGTCTCTCAGGGTCTAAATAGGGCTCAAAAGTGTCGTGAATCTGTACTCGACTGTCGCGAGACTGTCACCTGCCCTAATGAATTGACAAGTGGTATTGGTACACGTGAATGTCACCTTTTTCGCAAAAAAATATTCGATTTCATATCCCCTCTTGCTTATGACGCTGCGCATAAGTACCTCAAGCTTTCTAAACAACATGACTATGTACAAGCCAACCGCTTCCTTTCCAGCCTAAATAAACACCTTCACTTAGCAGATCTAAACCTAACTTCTGACATCAAAGAACTCAAAGCCTTTGCTAAATCGAAAGCTATGGAATGCTTGCGCGATACCGCCGATTTAAGTGAAGCCCACGCACTCTGTCTATGCAAAGCCAAACTACTTAAATACAACATCAGTCTTCCTGACGACATTTCAGCCACTGAGGGCATTATTCAAGCGCGTTCAGAGAAATTTTGGTTCAACAAGCTGAAACGAATTGCCAGCCAAAAAGTAGAAGAAATACGTCGACAGTTAGATTTAGTGAATCAGAAAAAAAGTGCTTATTGCAGTAGTGACCGATTGCGCCAATTTAAGTGGGAAAAAGAGCAAGCCCTTGAGTTTATGAAATCTAAATGGTTCTGCAGTGCTGATGGTGAGTTTATTTCTATGCTGGATGCTTATCAGGCAAACGTATCTAATCCTGAAGTAAGAAGAGCCGAATTGATGGTTCGAATAAAGGGAACGGAAGAGTATTCTAAACTGCTAAACCATGTGGGGTGCTTTTATACCATCACCACACCATCCAAGTTCCATTCACACTACCAATCGGGTAAGCCGAACCCTAAATATTTAAATTATTCTGTTAAAGATGCTAATGAGTATCTTAATGCCCAATGGCGCAAAGCTAGAGCACAGTTCCATCGCGAAGGAATAGAAGTGTTCGGCTTGCGTGTTGTTGAGCCACACCATGACGGCACACCACATTGGCATTTATTGCTATTCACACCGCCAGAACAGTTGGCACGTGTAACAAGCATTTTAAGGCATTATGCAATGGAAGATGATGCCGACGAATCCGGCGCGGACAAAAATAGATTCAAAGCAGAGCCAATAGATCCTGAAAAGGGTTCAGCGCAAGACTATATCGCTAAATACATTTGTAAAAATATTGATGGTGAATTTCTAGATACCGACAACTACGGCAACGATGCGAAACAGTCTGCATCAAAAATCACTGCTTGGGCATCACTATACAATATAAGGCAGTTTCAATTTTTAGGGCTGCCTTCGGTTACGTTATGGCGACAGTTAAGAAAGTTAGAATTAGAAAGTAGTGACACACCATTAGGAAAGCTTCAAAAAGCGGCAGATGAATCTGATTGGCTTTCTTATTTAATAATGATGGGTGGCGCAAACGTGAAGCGTATAGAACGCCCTTTCTCCCTCGAGTATGAAAATCAAATTAAAACGCAGTATCAACATTGTGAATTAAGCACCCTTTCAAAACACGCTTACAACCAAAAGCCAAAACACATCCGTTTCACTGAAGGCACATACGCTATACCAGATAAAAACTGGCAGCTCTTTTCGTCACCCGCTGAACGAGTTGACAGCCCGCCCTCCCAACGGGAAGGACGGGCTGTCGACGAAGGCTCAGGGGGTAGCCGAAGGCGACTGGGGATTTCCCGTGAGGGGAAAGCCCCAAAAGCCGAAGGCATCTTGGACTTGTGTAAATAACTGTACTGAACAAAACAAACTAGAGACAAATATGAAAATTGGTAGAAATGATAAATGCCCATGTGGGAGCAACAAGAAATACAAGCATTGCTGCGCTAATAAAAATGTTACTCGGGAAAGCAGTACTCCGCTATCTATGTCAGAGCAGCAATTTCTCGGTTATTCACGAGAACGCTTGCCCGAAGAGTCACCATTTGATTTATCTACAGATGGCCTCTGCTGTTTAGTAATGACATTAGATAGCCGAAAAGCAAATACACTGAATGAAATGCATAACACTGACGCCTTTATTAGCGGCATGGTTATCGTTACTTCTGGTGAATGCTCTAATGTGCAAATGGCTGGACCGTTCGGTTCATTAGATGAGGCTTTTGAATATTCACGTATCGAGCATGGCGCTATCAGATTCCACAGCAAACCCGAATTCATATAAACCGCAACGCATTATTCATAATGATCTTTAAAAATACGGTCTTGTTTTTAACGAAGGAATGTTCCCTCCTTCGTTATATGGTCAAAAGAAAACACATGTTCTGACGGTGCCACCCTGCACTTTCCAACGAACCTATTATGAAACTCTCTGCTCTTTTCAATTAGTAGGTCTTCCCCACAAACTGAGCATTTCGCTTCAATCGTAACTGCTTTCATGCATATAGGTGCGTTAGTTTGTCCTGTCGCGTTAATCGTTAGTAGCTTATTTTTTGCTAATTTTTTAGACCAAAATGCAGGATATGTCGTTATCCCTTTATTAAGTAACTCGTGCAGCGTCTTGAAAATGATACCTGCAACTATGCCAAAAATAACCACACATGTATTAGTCGTCTTGCTGCCCCACTCTACCAATCCAATAAGCGTGTAGAGTGTTAGTACAATCGACGTCAGTAAACCTATTGCAACTAATATAAGCTTTCTTGGAGTTAGAATCAGATTGGAAAAAGGTTTAGCCCATGGCAATGCATCATCAATATGTGTGACGACGTACCGCACCTTTAGGGCATTTGAATTTCCTGTACCAGTCGATTTCACAGAACCAGTGCGAATTCTCCACTTCGTAGGAATGCCACCTTTCGAATTCACGCGCTCTAGTCTAAGTGGGCTTAAATTTTTTTCTGTAAGTAATGCGTTCAATGAAGATGTTTGAGCAAAAAGCTTTGAGAGTTTTTCTTCATGCCCTTTCATCCAGCGTCTTGCTTTCTCTGAATCGTCTTGCCCATTCATAGACTTATATATTTCTGCAGCAGTAAAGTAAAAATGGGATTCATCAGCCGCATTTTGTCGAATCAATCGATGAGTTTGTTCTATTAGAAAAGCCCCAATTTCTTCACCAACTATGTTCGGTAGGTGAACACTAAAAAACTGCAACGCTACGTCTAACGACTTCTCTAGATCTTCAACATCCTGTTTTTCAACAACTTCCATATTTTCACTACCCGTATGTAACCCGTATGCCCCCTGTTTTAGCAGACCAATCAAGACCAATCTAGTACTTCGTTTATACGGGAGTACAAATTTATGAGCGGATTAGTAACAACAGACAAACTTTCTGAAATGACAGGATATTCAAAAGAAGCAATTCGAATGAAGGTGAAAAAAGGTGTTTGGATAAAACAGCGGCATTATCTAAAAGCGCCTGATGGCAGATTGATTTTTATCGTTGAAATGATTTACCAATGGATGAAAGGAGAATAACAAAATGAGTGTTAAAGCTGTAAACGGCGGATATGTAATAGACTTCACTCTTAACCATGAAAGATTCAGAGAAACGATACCCGCCCCACATAATAAAACCGCTGCAAAAAGAATTGAGGAACAAGAAGCTATTTACAAGATGGCGATTTCACTAAACGACAAAGCAATTGCGAGTCGCTTTCCCAACAGCAAGATAATGCAAAAAGCTTTTGATAATGGCTGTACTTACACTATTCACGATTATTCAAACATTTGGTTTAAACAAAAGCAGCGAAACTGGTCACATACAACTATTCGGGGCTATACACAAAAATACAATTCATACATTAAGCCTAATTGGGGACACCTGATTTTAAATGAGTTTAAAGCTAGTATGTTTGATGAATGGGCATCTGAATGCTTACTCTCTGGTAAATCAATTAATGAAACTCGCAATGTGCTTAGTCAGATCTTCAAGCGTGCATACTTTGATGGTGTAATCGACTCAAATCCAGTCGAACGCATTGAAAGGTACAAACAAAAAATTAATGAACCAAAGCCCTTCAATAAGTCTGAGATCAAAAAAATACTTAATGCGTTACAGTCCCCCTATAAAGAGTTTTTTCAATTTGCATTTTATACAGGCTTGCGGACTGGTGAATTACTTGGACTTCGTTGGGAAGACGTTGATATAGAAAAACGTTTGGCACACATACGGGTTAATATTACTTCTGGAAAAGAGAAAGTACCTAAAACTGCTGGAAGCATTCGAACTATAGAATTGCACTGCTTGGCATTACAGGCTCTTACATCAATAGAATCATCAAAGTTCTTTAATTCGAAAAGAGTATTTATTGACCCAAAGACTATGAAAGAGTACAAATATGCTGACGGGTTACGTAAATACACTTGGAAACCTGCTCTTAAAAAGCTAAATATTCCTTATCGTTACCCTTACCAATGTAGGCATACTTATGCATCAATGATGCTATCATCTGGCAAAAATCCTATGTGGGTTGCAAAGCAAATGGGTCATGCTGATTGGGGAATGATTCGAAAAGTTTATGGAAGATGGATAAACGAGTCTTAGTTATTTAGTCGTATTTCTTGTACGATTCGGCACAAGAACACAACAAATTCTTTGCAACTATTTTTTAGTTGCACTATTATCACATGGAACCGATGCGAGTACGGAAGTGGGAAGTCAAGACAAATTCAAGATTTACATACAAAGAATACCGGTACCGAGCGACTGCAGATTTTCTAAACTCAGTAGCTTTTTACAAAATCTCGGTTTTACATTACACAATAGAGGGAAAACCAGCGGGAGTAGGATTATTTTCTTCGATGAATCAATGAATAAAATTATCCTTCATAAGCCGCACGGCAGTGATCCCGTTTGTCAAAGTGCACTTAATGATGTTGTACAGAAGTTGAAAGAATATGGATATTTGTAGAGGTGCGATATGAACGTTTTAGATTATAAAGGGTACATAGGCTCAATAGAAACGTGTCTTCATAAGAAAAATCTTTATGGGAAAATATTATATATTAACGATCTAGTTACCTTTTCAGGTGATACAGTATTGGAACTAGAAGCAGAGTTTAAAAGTGCTGTTGATGATTATTTGATAATTTGTGAAGAATTAGGAGCTGAACCAGATAAAACATTTAAAGGTTCACTCAATGTTCGGCTTGGTAATGACTTGCACAGGCAGGTTGCTTATCAATCCGAAAGGATGGGCATTAAAATTAATGACTTTATCAAAAAAGCCTGCGAGGAAAAATTGATAACTAGAGATGTGATCAATTTGAATGTTACGCACATCACAAGGACTTCTACTACTCAAGACGTAGTATTTGGAGAAGAAGCTACCTTTAGTTATGCTAATAAATCAATCTCAGCCAAGAATGTTGATTATGATTCAAAGGACTGCCATTAACTAATGAACATTCAATTAGATTTACTGAGATCAAAGCTCTTACATTCATCATTCGATGATAAAAGATTAGATGTCTCTAACAAAAAAGGCTTAGTTAAAAGTTCTTTAGCAATTAATTTTGAAGAAATCGATACTACTGAAGACTCGGAAAATAATGTGATCGAATTACATTTTGAGTCTAAATCCGAATTAACTGGATTTGTTGGTCATGATTTAGAAGACTCAGAGATTGCGTTCTCCTTAACTCTCGAGGCAGTTTCTTCATTCACTGTTGATATAACTTCTGTTTCAAAGGATGTAGAGAATACTGTTCAATCCTTAGTTGAAACCGACTATGTCAGATATCTAGTTATGGCGGCATGTAAGCAATTTCACATTGAACAGGCGGGACAATTGTTAAGGTCAACTAAGTTTAGTAGTGTACCGGCTCAATATTCTGGTGACATTAGCAGTGACGAGAGTTAGCTAAGCAATTGAAATCATGAAAATAGTTACGGGTTCAAATCCCGCCAGCTCCACCAATTCGTATTAAGCCCCTATTTTAGGGGCTTTTTGCTATCTAGCCCACTATATCCTAAAGCTGTAGCAGAATTCCCCCCACTATTACCTCACTAACAAAATCAGAAAAGATAAAGCGCTTACTGCCCTCGACGAAGATTAAACTATTTATACTCTTTTCAATTTACTAAATTTCATAGCCAAGCTCGTGGCATTAGTGCTATCACTCGGTTAAACGTTCCAAGGTTTTATTAAGTGTTAGTACGAGAATACCGATACCTATTCATGGGATGAGAGCCCAGATGTAGACGTGACGATTGAAATAACCAGGCTCTAAAAACCGGCCAAAATACAATACACTTTAAGCATCATCCCAGTAACCAGAATGAGAAAAATTATGAATGACACATTGGTCGGTATTACTAATTGAGCCTTATTAGTTCTCCTACTAGAGAACGATACGAGAATGATCAATCTGATAATTTTAGCGTAATCTTAACCTTCCTATTTAAACCTTCTTATTTATACCTTCTTATTTAAACCTTCTTATTTAAACCTTCTTATTTAAACCTTCTTTTTTAAACAACTAATAACAACTCAATTAACATTCCTCCCCATGCGATGAGCAGCCCAAGTATTAAGATGAAATGCAGAACTAATCTTAAGCAGGTTAAATATCGCACTAACAATTTAAATATTAGCTTATCCGATTCAGAAGATGGATTTCTGAAGTTTTACACCTGAAATTACTGCATGAAAATTACGCAAAATAAACAAAATTTGACCGCCAGTTTAATTAACACCTAAAGATTTTTCATTTTTCAACCAAAAATCCCGCATATAACAAAAACCTAATGTTTAAATAAAAATCAACAATAAGTTAATACTCCCAAAAGGGTTATTCATTTCTTCGTAAAAAATTGATTTCGTCTGCTCATGCTCATTAGAATGCGCGCCCTCTTAGACACAAGTATAACTTTGAACACAAAATAACCTTTTAAGGCTTGCCTAAAATTTGGCCTTATTTGATAACAAGCACGAAAATTTAATTTACCAGGAACACACATGAAAAATATTGCAACTGCTGTTCGGTTAGCATTGGCTGGAAGCGTCGCGTTGACCTCCGCCAACGTATTGGCGCAAGACTCTGCGACCAGTGGCGCCGATGTCGAAAAAATTCAAGTTACAGGTTCACGTATTTCTCGTCAGGGCGCAATTGCACCTTCGCCGGTTACCGCTATTTCTGGCGAGTCACTGCTTAACTCAGGTGCGATGAACATTGGTGAGGTGCTTAATGAACTGCCCTCTTTAGCTAACACGTTCTCGCTTGGTAACTCAGGACAATTTATTGGTACTGCGGGGCTAAACATTTTAGATCTTCGCGGTATGGGTACAGACCGCACATTAGTGTTGGTCGACGGCAAACGCCACGTATCTTCATCAGCAGGCACAGCCGCAGTTGATACGAACACGATTCCAACTTCATGGATTGAGCGTGTTGAAATTGTAACTGGTGGTGCATCTGCTGTTTACGGTGCCGACGCGGTTACCGGTGTAGTTAACTTCATTCTTAAAAAGAATATTGAAGGGTTCGACATTAGCGCAACCCAAGGTTTTGCGCAGGAAAACGGCTATAAGAACGATAAGTATCAAGCGTCTTACGGTTTCAACTTCGACAACGACCGCGGTAACATCGCTTTTGCAGCTGAATATAGCTCACAAGAATCGTTAGATGCGCTAGACAACCCGTGGACTGCCACGTCTTATCGTAACATGAGTTTTGAAAGCATCATGGGTTACGAGCGCAGTGAAGACCAACTAGATTCAACCGCATACCCTGATGATATCTACACGGCTAACGCCGGTTACTACGTGTTAAATAACGCAGGTGTGTTCGGTGATGGAACCAAAACTTTCAACGCTGACGGTTCACTTAAAGACATTTATATTGGCGAGCAAGTAGACGGCGTTTTCTGCGCTAACTGCGATTTTTTCAACCTTGGCCAGTTCACGCAACTACAGCCTGAGTTTGACCGTACTAACGTAAATGTTAAAGGTAACTACACACTAAACGACGACACCACCGTTTACGCGCAAGCTAAATACGCCCGTACTCGCGCCATTTCTATGGGGCAGCCTGCTTTCTTCTTCTATAGCGATGAAACGACTATCTCTCGAAACAACGCATTCCTAGACGACAGCGTTGCTGAGTACATGGACGCAAACGATCTTGATAGTATCGTGCTAAACCGCATGATGACCGACTTAGGTCGTCGTACAGAGGCGGACGAGCGTGAAACTTATCGCTACGTACTTGGTGTTGAAGGTTACATCAATGATGAGTGGAACTACGAAGCATTCGTAAACTACGGTAAAACTGAGCTAGAGCGTGAGAACCGCAACAACCTGATTCTTCAGAACTTCTATAACGCAATAGACGCTATTGAAGACGACAATGGTAACATTGTTTGTGCATCAGGCAGTGCAGATGGCTGTGTTCCGCTTAACATTATGGGTTACGGTCAGCCTTCACAAGAAGCTATTGATTATGTGAATACCACCTCTGTGGGTAACAGCACAATTGAACAGTACAACGCTGGCGCAACGATTGCGAACTCTGGTATTTATGAGTTACCAGCGGGCTACGTAGGTTTTGCCGCAGGTGTAGAATATCGCAAAGAGAAAAGCGAAATTGAAGAGCCTAATAATGCAGTTGGCACCTTCTTCAATGTTCTTGGCGAAGACAAAGGTGAGTATGACGTATCTGAAGTATTTACAGAACTTACTATACCGCTACTTGAAGGCCTTCCAGGCGTAGATATGCTGACGTTCGACACGGCCGCCCGTATTGCTAACTATTCGTCTATTGGTAATGCGAAGAGCTGGAAGCTTGGTTTAGATTGGCAGGTTTTCGAAGACTTACGAGTGAGAGCGACTAAATCATCAGCGCTTCGCGCACCAAATATTAGTGAACTATACGGCGAAGCTAGCCAAACGTTCTTCAACGTTGACGACCCATGCCGTACAGACAACCTAGATAACCTTGCCAACGCCGACCAGCGTATCGCAAACTGTAACGCATTAGGTGTTCCAGCAGATTTTAACTCTGAGTATGACTCAGCCACGTTGGAAGGTGTAAACGGTGGTAACATTGACCTTCAAGCGGAGCAATCTATCTCTAAAACACTAGGCTTGGTTTACACACCTGGTTGGTTTGAAGGCTTTACTGCTACTGTCGACTATTGGGAAATTGAACTTACCGATGCAATTACCAGCATAGATGGTCAAACTATTCTTGATCGTTGCGTAGACTCTGAAACAGGTATAGATAACCCATATTGCGGCCTTATCGACCGTGATTCAGAAACAGGTGAAATCACGCAAATTCGCAGTTATGCGTTGAACATTGCGGGCCAAGAAGCAAAGGGTGTAGATTTCGAACTAGGCTACGACTTTGATGCGCTAGAAGGTGCCTTTCGTACAAGCCTGATCGCAACCTACCTAAAAGATCGCAAAGAGTTCCCATTCCAAGACAACCCAGACCTATTTTACCAATACGCGGGCACTGCGGGTGAGTCTGATTGGCAAGGTGTATTCACGCTTAATTACAGCCGCGGTGACTGGGAAGCAAGTTGGAAAACTCGCTACATTGAACGTGCAAGCCTTTACGATAATCAAGAGTTAGCTCTCAACCCTAACCCGAGTAATCGTATGGAACTGCCATCATATGCAGTTACTGACGTGACCGCAGGTTACAACTTCGCGAATGGCGTCAGCCTAACCGTGGGTATTGATAACCTGTTTAACCGTGCACTGCCTACGGGTACCACTGGTACTGGTTCAAACGATGCTACATACGACAATATCGGCCGCTTTGGTTATGTAACCGTAGCTTATAAAATGTAATTTGCTTTTTATAAGGTCAAGACAAAAACCGGCGTTTCTTCGCCGGTTTTTTTATAGGTAACTCACGCAGCTTACAATGATTCTGACAAGGTTTATTGGCCTTACGCTGATGCGTCTATATTGTTACTGGTATTTTAATTGCTAAAACAAAACATACGCGGTTATTTCTCTTTCAAATCCGAATGCGCTTTTCCTTACTTTTTAATGATGGAAAAAGTAACTCACTAATTTATGTTTTTCCTACATTGCTATCAAAAATGTTGCGGTGAGTGAATAACTAAAAAAGCTATCTGGGCACTTGACCGATAAAACTAAGCTATCTGTGGCGCTAGCAATAGAAATATGATGCATTCCTAGCATATAATACCTTTCCTAATAAGAATTCATTGCTTAATGCGAATACCGGTTTATCTCTAGGTTTCCTTTGGCTCAAAACATCCCTACTACACCAAGTTGCTGTATCGAACGTTAACGTAAATACGTTAATTGCTTTCTATCGCGCAATTTCTTACAACGTATTTGTGATTGCTGAGGCTTACATTATTCCTCACCATCAAATTTTAAGGTATTTATGTCTGCATCACCTTCAAACCCAAGCGCCGTAGTTTGGCCTATCTTCGTAATGGCGCTGGGCACATTTGTTTTAGGGCTTACAGAGTTTTCATCTATGTCGATGTTACCTCTTATCGCCGAAACTTATGCTGTCACGCCATCAATGGCCGGCAATGTAATAAGCGGCTATGCCATTGGTGTGGTCATTGGCGCGCCGTCGTTTATGTTACTGACTAACAAGACCAACAGACGCACTTCTCTGATCATCTTTGCAGCAATGATGTGTATAGCTAATGGCTTAAGTGCTATCGCCTCTAGCTTGCCAGAGTTGGTGTTTTATCGTGTATTGTCTGGTTTGCCCCACGGCGCTTATTTTGGTACTGCGTTATTGATTGCCGCTAGTATGGCTCCTGCTGGTAAACGCGCCAGCTATATGTCGATGGTGTTTGCTGGTTTAACTATTGCCACTATTGTCGGTGTGCCCATGGCAACCCTGATAGGGCAAAATATGAGTTGGCGAGTGTGTATGGCGCTAGTCGCGGCCCTTGCGCTCATCACCATCGCACTTATTTATATGTTCGTGCCTAGCAGCCCAGTCACCACGCCAACGAACTTACGGGAAGAGTTTGGCGTGCTTAAGAACAAACTCGTATGGTCAATTTCAGGCATCATATTTGTTGGCTTTGGTGGTGTGTTTTGTATTTATACCTACCTTGCCGATACCATATTAAACGTGACTAACTCGCCAGAAGTAACCATTTCGATTGCCATGATGATGTTTGGTATTGGTACCACTATCGGTAATTGGTTTATTAGTAAACTGGCTGACAAATCTCCTCTTCGTACCACAGGTATTGCGTTGCTATGCAGTGTTGGGGTGTCTGTTATATATGTGTTTGCGGCAAGTAATATTTGGTGGCTTTACCTTACGGTATTTCTGCTTGGTGCAAGCGTGGGCTTAGCCGCCGTTATTCAGTCGATGTTGTTAGATGTTTCACCCACGGGGCATGCAATGATAGGTGCGCTTGTGCAGTGCGCATTTAATACGGCAAATGCTATTGGCCCAATGCTGGGCGGCGCACTATTGGCATCGGGCGCTAGTTTCAACGAAACAGGCTATGTATCGGCTATGCTTTTCTTTGGTGGGTTTATCATGTGGGCGCTTAGTTATTTACAACTGCGTAATCGCAATCCTGCCCTTGCTACTAGCTAAGTTATGTAATAGTGGGGTAGTTTAGGCGCATAAAGTGCCTTTTGACTCCCCACACATCTATAATACTCACTTGCTTCACTAAATACGAAAACCCAAACCTAAAAGGTTCGGGGCTTATTGTTTACGTCGCTAAAACCGAGACGCTTTTGCATTATTAAAATTGGTGTATAATTGAACCTATAACGCACCAAACTATAGTTTTTATATGGCTAATCGTCAAAGTATCAGTATTAATGAACCCAATGCAGAGTGGCTCAAGTTTCAAGTTGAAAGCCAAGAGTATGCAAGCCACAGTGAAGTGATTAATGATCTTATACGGCAGCGACGTAAAGAAGAAGAGGCCGATTTAATTCGCACTAGAGCATTACTGATTCAAGCCGAACAAAGAATTGAAAAAGAAGGCTACAGCAAGCTTAGCATTGAAGACATAAAACAAGCTGCTCTTAATAAGAAAGGCTAACCGTGGCTAAGTACAAGCTATCGCCAGATGCTGCGGACGATATTGAACGTCTATTTCTTTTTGGTATTGACCGATTTGGAGTCAATCAGGCTACCAAGTACTTAAGCGGATTAGAAATTCGTCTGGATCAGATAGCACATACACCGGCCACCTACCCGAAAGTCTCTCACATTCGTCCAGGATATCGCAGAAGTGTGTACGGTGTGCACACAATTTATTTTCGTACAATTGAAAGTTGCAACCAAATAGAAATTAGCCGAGTGATTGGTCGCGAGCATTTAGAAGACCTTTAGGGGCAGTCGTTTTTATCAGCTTTTCTATTAATTAACGAATAAGAACTGAAGAAATGAGGTCAGAATACCTTTACTAGCAAAAGCACTCTGACCCCACTTTCAATATCAACTACTAAAACTGGCTCTCATCAACCAACTCAAGCCAAATGGGATTGGTATAGGCTTTACGGCCTTCGTTGTCTTCTACCACTAACGCTACCCAGCCCGAAACTTGTGGAACTTCAAAGCTAACGGAGTCGTGATCCCCAGTAAGCGTTTTATCTTCAAGCACTACGCTGTTCCCGGCACTTTGCGTATCGGTAGCAGTGGCAGCGCTATCACTACCAATCAACTGCACCGACTTAAGCCCATTTACCGCCACCAAATCGAAAGTAATCGTTCGCGCTTGTGCCTTTGCTAGCTTCAACGTATCGCCAAACATTACGTTTTTAGGGTAAATCACAGGGCCAAAAGATACGTATGAATGGCCATCTTTTGCGGCCTGTGCGAAGCCCTTAGCTGTCGGTTTACTGCCGGTATACACAAACAACCGATTTAAACCACTGGTTTGGTTTAACACATCGTGAGTGTCTGATCCCGCGGTAAAATAGTAGGGTAACCCTTCATTCCAAAACTGATGCGCTTTATTAATAGTTGGCTCGTTATTCACCACGGCATTTAACTCAAATAAATCTATGCTAGGGTTAAAGCCGCCCGGCGCTGTGCCTTTATCTAAACTGCTTAAATAGCCATAAGGTATGTAGGGGTGATTTGACGCAATAACGGTAGCGCCCATACGCCGCACATCTTCAATAATGGTATGTATATCATCTACACCTGGATCGACCGTTAATTGCGCGCCACTATCGATAGGAAATGCGTTGAAATGACCCCAAGACGGCGACACTTCAATAGACGGTATAAAGGGCACATCGCGTGCATCGGCTAGAGTTTGAATGGTGTCGTTATTTTTAGTGGAATCATGATCACTTACAAATAACACGTTTAACCCAGCGGCTAGTTGAGAACGCACCAGATTTGTCGGGTTTGTTGACCCTTCTAATACATCGGCATGATGGTGCAGGTCGCCTGCGTACCAACCGTATTTCGTAGGGTACGTTTTTACATCAATAGCACTTGCTAAAGTCGTGGTTTCATTTGCATTAACGCTTGCCGAAATCAAAGTTCTTTTAGCGTTAAAGCCCGCGCCATGTGAAACGCTTAATTCGTATTCCCCTGGTGCCAAACCAAATACGGCGTTGCCAATATTATCAAGGTCGGTGAAGAAGGCTCGTGCCCCTAAATATTCGATGAGTGGTTGATTGCCCTGCTCTATTTTAATTTTTGCATCTATGGGCTGCTGACTTTTTGCGTCGGTAATATTAAGGCTTATTTTACCCGGGGCGCGTAGCGCATCGAATGAGAGTTTCTGAGTCACGTTCTCTTCAACGGTAATCAGTCGCGTTTTACTGTCTGAATGTTGTTTGCCCGTAGCGTAAACTTCATAGTCGCCTACCGGCAGCGTGAAATCCACATTCTTGCCGTTCCCCATGGCCCACATATAAGGCACACCATTTTGTGACACTACAATGGCGGCTTGTTCAACGGCTTGCCCTTCCTGTGTACTTACGTGCGCTGCTATTGTTCCACTTTTAAGCGCCTTTCGCTTTATTTCGGCACTCACAACGGGCGCTAAGTTACCACGGGGCAATACCTGATAATCACCCGAAAAAGTCATACTTTGTGAAGGACTAAGTGTATGTGCCGCGTATAAATCACGCGACTGATTTTTAGTTTCACGCATATAAGGGGCGTGCAATGCAACCGCCCATTCTTCGTCATAACCCACGAAACGGTCTGATAACCATACATTTTCAGATGATTTTTCGGTAGTGTGGCTACGAGGAACAGCAAATTTGTATCCGGAATCTGGCCATAAGGTGTAGCCTGAAAGCGCGTCAATATCGCTATCACCTTTATTGGTCATTGTGGTTTCAACATGAATAAGATCTGAGCCCTCAGAAAGGCTGTACGTTGTGCTTATTTCAGTTTCGCCAAAGTCTCTTTTAATATTCACGACCGCTTCTTGAGCAGTATCTTTAAGAATATCTATTTTAGTGTAGGTATTAGGCCAGCTTGACCAATTATTTGGGATGAAATCGGCAAACGCAACGCGGTCGTTACTAAGCGTGCCATCCTCTTTCACATTGGCAATGTCAACTATACAGCCTCTTGCTACGCCCCACGGCGGCGCTGAATCTACTGCAATAGCGAATGCGAGTTTATCGTTTTGAATGGTTAAATCTTCGTTGGAAATAGCATTCCCATGTGGAATAGCCGTTTTCCCTTTTGTGATACTAACCGAGGCATGACTTGCATGTGATAAAAGACTCCCCGATACCAGTAATGAAATACCCAATAATGCAGGACTTAGCGTCGAAAACTTCATGAAAACACCTTATGTGGTAATACAAGTCGTTTGAGTGAATGGCGCATGAAAAAGACAGCAATAGCGCGTTAGTACGTAAACCATGCGAAAATATTTAAGAATAAAGCCGCAGCCAGTAAGCCTGGTTGCGGCTTTATTATTTTTATTCTAAAGCGCTATTGAATAGCGCTTTTACACCTCTTGAATTACATCGCAACGCGCACGTTGAAAGAAGCGATGCGAGGGGCACCAATCCATCCAGCGTTTGCAGCAATAGAACCAAGGTAATCTTCATCGAACACATTGTTTACAGTAAAGCTTAGCTCTACGCTATCAATGCTACCGCCAATGTCGTAAGCCGTTTTACCTAAATACAGGTCGCTTACAATGTAAGAGTCAGTTTCTTGTGTATTAGCTTGGTCTAAGAAACGCTCACCAACATATTTTGTGCTAAAGCCAGCGTAAAAATCACCTTTGGTGTAATCAAAACTAACCACAGCCATATCTTCTGGCGAACCTATCACGGTATTACCGCTTACGCCTTCGTCAGTATAAGTCGAGTCGTTTTTAGTATATGAAACATAGATGCCTAATGAATCGGTAATGCTGTAATCAATTGATGCTTCAATACCATCAGATTCAATACCACCGTCATTGATGTAGCCGCCTGCAGCAGATTCTAAGAAATCGATACCATTCACGTCTTCGTTACTTACAAAGGTAATGCGGTTTTCAAATTCAATCGTGTAATACGTTAAGCTTGCGTTGAATCCAGGCGTTGAATAACGCAAACCGAAATCGATATTGTCTGCGGTTTCTGGCTCTACCGTACTGATATCAGTGTCGTCACGCTCTAATACCGCATCTTTAACCGCTGCAAAGTTCTCTGCATATCCACCGAAAAGCTCTAAACCGTTAACCGGTAATGGTGCAACGAAACCAGCAGAAATAAGTACATCTGAGTCAGACGATATATCTAAGTTATTTTCAGGGGTAAATTGGTCTTCTTTAGACACATCAACGTTAAACTGCTTTGCCCCTAAACGAATTTTCGCAAACCCTGCATCAAGTTCGTTTTCAACATAGTACATAAGGGTTTCAACAGGAAACTCTCGGTCGTACTGAATCCAATAAGGGGTGTTTTCGTAGCGAGCGCTTGTTGAAGCATCAATGGTTTTGTGCCAATCGCGGTATTCGTCACGCTGATAATCTTCATACCAAAAACCACCACGAACTACGTTGTCCATATCGGCAATGGTTGTGTTCCATACGAAGTCACCGTTAATGCCGTAGCGCTTTTTGTTATAATGTGTATGACGGTTAGAGCTAACTGCAATAGCGCCTTGCTCATAGCAATTTGGATCAACTTCAGCGCCACCACCACCGTAAGGTGAACTGATTGAACTGACACAGTTATCAATAGGTGAAAGGGCTTCACCAGCACTATTAACAAAATAGATTAGGCCTAGGGTGCTGCCGCCGTTTACGGTGCTTGAAGTATTTAATTCAGAGTTTGCATTACCCGCGCCGTCATCAGTTACATCGGCAATATAGTATGGGTTCCACTTACCAGTACCTTCGTTTTCGTGATAATAAACGTTAGTACTAAAATCAACACTTCCCACTGAGAAATCGGCTTTTAGATAGGTGAAGAAGTTCTCACGCTCGGTAACCCACCCTTCGCGAAACACCTGATCTTGATAAGGAATACCAGACCACGTATCAGTTAGTCCATCCCATTCAGGGTTTTGAGCATACTGGGCTAACCCATAAACACGTTGATAGGTGTATTCTTGTGCATCGTCGTAACTCACGTAGCCAGTAAGGTCTACTTCACCAACTGTACTAATGATTTTACCTTCTAAATGGTCACGGGTATTAGTCACTGACCCATCCATGTAATCATCATTTTGCTGAGTAGATAACGAAATCCATGCAAACGTATCTGGAGCAATCTCGCCGGTATCGTAACGAACATACACTTTACTGGCGTTGTATTCTGCAAATGTAGTACTTACTGTTAATTGCTCATCCAGCGCAGGTCTAATGGTAGTAAAATCCATTGTTCCACCAAGAGCTTCATTCGAACGAGAGCTAATGTCAGCGGTACCCTGTGAAACAACAGTGCCACGTAAGTTTTCGGTATCAATATATCGGCTGGCTTTAGTACCACCACCGTAGTTAGAGTTACCGTTGGCAATGCCATCAACGGTCATCCCAATTTGCTGAGAGTCAAGGTTAACCTGAAAACCACGAATTGAAATCGTAGTAGACCATTCATCAGAACCAAACGGGTCGCCTTCAGTTACCAATACACCTGGCAAATTGTCTATAAGTGCCAATGCGCTAGTCATCGGGGTTTGTTGCTTTTTCATTTCTGTTGAAGTTGCACTGTTAGCGTATGAAACATTACGCCCAGTTACTAATATTGATTCAACATCTTTGTCTTCTTCAGCTGCTTGCGTTTCTGCTTCTTGAGCTAGCGCATGCATTGACGTTAATGACGTCGCTGCAAGTACAGATAAAGCGATTAAGCTTCGTTTTTTTGGCACATAAGTGTTCATAAAACTCCCGTTGTGTGTTGTGTTTTATTTTCTGTTATTAGATAGATAGTGATGTTTTTATTTGAGGCTCTTACGGCCCTGAATCTATTTTTGTAAAATCGATTTCGTTGTCTTCAGGAGAACTATCGATATTTTTTACGGTTTTTGGTTTACGGTACAGCATGAAAAATGCGCAGCTGAAAAACAGGCCGATGACTAATGCACCTACCCACTGAATTTGTAAAAACTCTAATTTAAACAGCAGAGTTAGTAAGGAAAGCATGGCTACATTCATAGCAATGTACTTAACCCTTCCGAAGCGCTTCACCGTTAAATTTAAATTGTCTGTATACAAGCGAATAAGCGAATCTAACGAGTTAATAACAAATACAATTCCTACAAAGGCCATCGCAAAGTTCTTCAAACCAGTGGTGGGTATGCCAGCTTCGTGATATTGATAAATAACGCTAAACCACACCGCAATAGGTATTGAAGGGAATATCAGCATGGCGCCTAGCACTTGATAGGTGCGTAAACCTCCTACAAAACGCGAAGTGAACTGCCCAATCATGATGCTCCATGCGAACCACCAAAATAAGTAAAACTCGTGGTATTCGTTTAGCGGCAACACGAAGTGTTCAATGTTTCCAAAGTAACTGCCTATGAGTTCCAAATTATGTGTAAATGCGGCAATTTGGCTGTCACTTCCCAAAAAGGCGCCCGCCCACATGAAGCCAATTAACGCGATAAATAACCACGTTGTAGAGATACTCAGTAACCGTACATATTTAATGTCGGTACTGGAGTAAACCGCAAAACAGATAGCCGCGAACACGACGAAATAGAAAGTAGGTATGATGGACTCGCCATCGCCGATAGCGGGTAAATACCAGGGTAAATTCGACAGTAGTAAAAATGCGGTAAAGGCGCAGGTACCAATAATGACCACGTTATTAATGAATTTAACCAGTGGTATTTCGAAGAACTTAACCTTGGGCTCTACCACGCAAAAATAAAAACAGGTAAGAAAGTAAAAGCCCCATATTAGAAAGCCCCAATAGCCAAACTCAATGGCAATAGGGTTAGTAAAGGCGTATTCAGGGTTCGCTGCTATGTTTGCATAGCCACCGAACTCGGTAAGCGGAAACATGATTAGGCCAACGTCTAGGCCCGAGGTAAATAGAATGGCGATAAAAGTGAAAAGCCTAACCGGGGTGACACCGATACACTTCACATTTCCCCATTTAACAAGAATAACCACAATGGCTAATAGGGTGAAAATGATCCCAGCATTAAGCCATAAGGTCATTACTACCTCCCCAAAACAATCGATAATGCTTCATCTTTCTTCCTGTTGTTATATTTTTCATACGTACCAAAAATGCCTTTTTGGTACGTGTAGGCCGCTCAGATTAAATCGTTGAATTACGCTGAACCGTTTCCCAATTATTTGATGTAGCAACGTTAACCGGTGAATGTGCTAGCGCAGGCTTGCCCAGTATTAAATCAGCCGCTTTTTCTGCCACCATAATGGTAGGCGCGTTTAAGTTGCCATTAGGTACTGTTGGGAAAATTGAAGAATCCACAACACGTAGGCTCTCAATACCATGTACTTGCGTATTGGAATTCACTACTGCCATGGCATCTTCACCCATTTTGCACGAGCAAGACGGGTGATAAGCGCTTTCAACCGCTTGGCGCACGAAGGCGTCAATTTCTTCATCGGTTTGAATATGCTTACCAGGTTGAATTTCATCTTCTCGGTAGTCGTCAAACGCGCTTTGTTCAATGATTTCACGGGTTAAACGCACGCAGGCACGAAAGCCTTCAATGTCGTCTTGATGCTGCAAGTAGTTAAATTGAATTTTGGGTGCGTCGGTAGGATTAGCCGTTTTAATAGTAACGGCACCGCGGCTTTTAGGCTTGTTGTGACCAACATGCACCTGAAAACCATGGCCATCAAAGGCACTGAGCCCGTCGTAACGCATGGCCGCTGGTAAGAAGTGATACTGAATATCTGGCCATTCAACACCAGGCTTCGAGCGAATAAACGCGCAAGACTCAAAATGGTTGGTGGCGCCTAACCCTTTGCGGGTAAGCATCCAACGTGCACCAATTAGTCCTTTTGAAATCAGCCCTAATTTACCGTTAAGCGTAATAGGCTGTTTGCACTTATATTGAAAGTAAAACTCCAAGTGATCTTGTAGGTTCTGCCCTACCCCTGGCAAATGGTGCTTAACGTCAACGCCTGCTGCTTTAAGCGTTTCGCTGTCGCCAATGCCAGAAAGTTGTAAAAGGTGTGGCGAGCCAATAGAACCGGCACTTAACACCACCTCTTTATTGGCTTTTGCGGTAACACGTTTACCGTTTACGCTGTACTGCACACCCACCGCTTTTTTACCTTCAAGTATGACTTTTTCAGCCAGGGCACCGGTAACAAGCGTTAGGTTTTTCCGCGATTTAACCGGGTCTAGGTATTCACGGCTAGCCGAACTGCGCACGCCGTCTTTCACGGTCATGTGCATTGGACCAAAGCCTTCCTGCTGGGCGGCGTTATAATCAGCCGTTGTAGCGTAGCCCGCTTCCTTTCCCGCTTCTATAAAGGCGGTGTATAAAGGGTTGGCCATTTCGTTGCCATTGTTAACCCCTAAAGGGCCCTTTCCACCACGGTAGTCATCATTACCTAAATAAAATGACTCGGCTTTTTGAAAATAAGGTAAACAAGCTTGGTAGTTCCAGCCTTGGGCGCCGTGTTCTTCCCACTCATCGAAATCTTTTGCATGGCCGCGAACGTACACCATACCGTTAATTGATGAGGAACCACCCAATACCTTACCTCGTGGGCAATGCATTTTGCGGTTATCTAGAAACGGCTCTTCTTCGGTGTGGAACTGCCATGCATATTTGTCGGTATTCATGGGAATAGATAACGCCGTGGGCATTTTAATAAAAATGCTTTTATCACTGCCGCCGGTTTCTAGCAAAAGCACGTTATTATTTGCGTCTTCTGATAGTCGGTTAGCCAACACACACCCTGCAGAGCCAGCACCCACTATGATGTAATCATATGCTTGCTTACTCATTAAAACGGGCTCTCTATGTCGGTCATGCCCACATATACAGATTTGGTCTGGGTGTAGTGATCTAGCGTTTCAATTCCATTTTCGCGGCCAATACCAGACTGCTTATAGCCGCCCACTGGCATTTCAGCCGGTGAATTACCATAGCTGTTTATCCAACAAATACCGGCTTGCAGCTTATGGATAACGCGATGTGCCCGTTTAATATCTTTGGTAAACACACCTGCAGCCAAACCTAAGTGGGTATTGTTAGCACGCTGAATAACATCGGCTTCGTCTTCAAACACCAACACACTCATGACTGGGCCAAAGATTTCTTCTTTAACAATAGTCATTTCGTCGGTGCAATCGGTGAATACAGTAGGTGCTACAAAGTAGCCGTTTGGCGCTGATTCAGGGTTAAGCGTTGTACCGCCCGTTAGCACGGTAGCGCCTTCTTCAACACCTTTATTGATGTAGCTCATCACTAAGTCTTGGTGATTTTTAGAAATAAGTGCGCCTAAATTCACGTTTGGATCGAGCGGGTCGCCAGCCACTATGTTTTGTTCTGTACGGGTTTTAAGTTCGTCAATAAAGGCTTGGTATACCGATTTATGCACGTAAACCCGTGTACAGTTTGTGCAAACTTCACCTTGGGTATAAAAGTTACCCAGCATGGCTGCGCTTACTGCTTGCGATACGTCGGCGTCTTCAAACACCAACAATGGCGATTTACCACCAAGTTCCATGGTGACGTCTTTTAATGAACCGGCTGCATTCGCCACTACTTTTTTGCCTGTACCGACTTCGCCAGTAAAAGACACTTTTTCAATATCTGGGTGTTGGGTTAACCATTGGCCAACTTCTGCTGCACCTTGTACAACATTGAACACGCCAGCGGGTACGCCCGCTTCAAAGAAAATTTCAGCAAGTTTAATAGCACCTAATGGTGTTTCTTCTGAAGGTTTAAATAGTAAGGCGTTACCTGCCGCTAAGGCTGGGCCAGACTTCCAACATGCAATTTGTAATGGGTAGTTCCAGGCACCAATACCTGCACAAATGCCAAGTGGCTCTTTACGTGTATAGTAGAAGTCGTCGCCTACCATCTGCTGTTGACCTACTTGCGTAGGAGCAAGGCCAGCAAAGTACTCAATGACATCAGCACCGGTTACAACGTCTACACACTCGGCTTCTTGCCAAGGTTTACCGGTATCTAGCACTTCAATTTTAGCCAGCTCATCATTTCGTTCACGAAGTAACGCTACCGCTTTTAATAGAATACGGCTGCGCTCAACCGGTGTCATAGCAGACCAAATAGCAAAGCCTTCTTTTGCGCTTGCTATTGCCGCTTGTTGTACCGCTTCGTCTGCCACTTCAACATGGTAAATAACGTCGTCGGTAGCAGGGTTTTTAACCGCAAACGTCTCACCACTGCTATTAGCAATGAACTTGCCGTGAATAAAATTTTGATAAACTGGAGTCGTCACATTAAACCTATTTTGATAACTATCAGCAGCTTAGAACCCACTGATATTGTTCAAATTTACTTCGTCAGGCGTGCTTACCGCTTCACGCAGGCCTGATCGCTCGAAATAACACACATACCGCTTAATTAACGTCTTGAATCCGTTATTTATGCTTAAAACGTTTACAAACAGCGTTTTCACTAACGCCTACAAATGCTTTGCAACCGTTATACAGCGGCTAACTGAAAGATAGATTAAAGAAGCCCCTCTATTGTGTATTGAAGACTAAAAAAGAAATCTAACTCTATCTGAGAAATGTGTATTTTTTATTAATTGATCGTTCAATAAAAATAAATACTAAGGGATTAACACTAATAATTCAACGTTGACAAAGGCTGAATTTATTTAAAAATGATTTGAGCTAAATCTAAGGCGCTTTGTTTGAACCCAAACACAAAGGTTAAAATGCGCACAATACGCTGTTTTATTAGCTTAATTCTTTCGATTTAGATTTATTTATATACAATTTAAAGGGGTAGTTATCATGGCCTTCGAGAACATTCGCTTTTTAGAATTACCGATTAGATTGAACACGAACAATTCCTTACACTAAGTACCAGCCTATAAGAAGATTACAAAACAACCAGAAAAATCCGAAGAAGTTAGTCTTATTTCATAAGAGTATTTCATAAGTGGACAGACAGAATTGTTTAGTTCGAATGGTTTCAACGTGTAGTAGCGTGCTATCAGTGGCGATATTAGTGCAATTTAATTCGTAGTATTCTTCGTAACAAAACCAAAATAGTGCATACTTTCGTAAGAAGCGGTAACACAGTGATGAATAAGGCGAAAATTACCTAAGTGCACAAAATTAAACTCACGCAAGATGAAAACCTGTCTTTTAGAGTCGATTATCAGCTATTACCGAGTGATCATCAGCGTCTCGACCTGTTTTTTTCACTGCCTGATGAAATGGGTATTAGCTCGAAGACCCTTACCGAAGAACAGTATTTTCACCACAGTATTCAAAACCACAGCGCCTATTATTCAGATCAGTTGCATGTTCCTTTGGTTCGAAGCCGCTTTATCAGTCAGAAAAAAGGCGAGCAAAGTGATTACCGCTTAAATTTAAACTTATACTCGTATCAAATCCGTACCGCACTCGACACAGACGTTAAGCAAACGCTGAAGATTAAAGATAGCAAAACGTTTTATCCTCAAGCTATCGTGCTAGCAGAGCAAACCTCAGATCTGTTAAAAAAACTTAGGCGCTACACCCCTTCTGACGAAAAACTCCGGGCGTATTTTGAGAATGCCGATAATTATTTGAGTTGGCAGGTAGAGCAGTCTTTTTTAAAGCTATTATCCTCTGCCCCTAAAAGTAGCGATTATTCCAGTGAGCGGAAATTTCTTTTCGATTTTTGTAGACGAGAAAGTCAGTACCGCGCAGATAATCAGTACAATTCGCAGATTACGTTAGATGACCCAAACCGCATTACGAACAAAATGCGGCTATTACAGCGTTTAATTGAATACGGTGTGGTATTTCAAAAGAAAACGAAAAGCCTTAATACTTATTTAAACCGCTTGGTTAAAGGTACGGTAACCGCTGTGATCATGGCTGCAGTGATGGTTTTAGTGCTAAACGCTCGTACTAATTTCACTGAGGTGACGGTGGCCTTCGTAGGTATTCTGGGGGTTATTTATGGGCTACGGGAAATCTTTAAAGAAGACATTACGCGGGTAATTTGGAGGCGTATTCAAAAAGGTTTACCGAAGTGGAAAATTATTTATAGCCACAGCGTAAATAAAAGCAGAATAGCCACCCAAACTATTTGGCTTGAATACATTCGTAATAGAGATTTACCTAAGCAGGTTGATAGACTGTATCAAACCCGTAGGCA
Source organism: Alteromonas sp. KS69 (assembly GCF_003989595.1). NCBI lineage: Bacteria > Pseudomonadati > Pseudomonadota > Gammaproteobacteria > Alteromonadales > Alteromonadaceae > Alteromonas > Alteromonas sp. KS69. Next base: position 245,675 of record NZ_PYHU01000008.1, read on the forward strand.
GCAAAACAAACAAGCCGCTCAGCTGTTACATTTTCGTAGTGACACTCGCGTAAATGCGAAAAGCTTCTTGCCAGGTTACGATGATATACAACAGCGTATTTATTTTAACCTCACCCCTTTTGTTCGCTTTCTCAAAAAAGGCGAAGGTAGGCTGTATTCGCTAGAAAACAATAAAATTACTAAGCAGGCTGTAGAGCGACGCTATCAAATAAATGTAGTGCTCATGCATACTGACAAGCAAAAGCACCAGCAAGTACAGCGATTTAAGATAACCCTAAACCGCTCTACTATTATCAATATTGAAGCGCTGGAAGTACGTGAAGCAGATTAACCTATTACCAATCGCCCACTATTAATCAGCCCTGCGATTAACCCTATAAAACCAAGAATAAGACCACCGTAAAGACCTAGCATGTTAGAAACATTCATTGATTGCTCATATTGAATGTTTTCCCCTTTGAGCTGTCCGTGCTGTTCATACTTTATATCGGAAGATGGCGTATTTAGTTTCTGCGAAGTCGAGTAAATAATCTGATGAGCCCGCTTTGTTAAAATTGCGATACCTGCACCAAACCCGCAGTAGGTTAACAATGGAATTATAAATCCAGTAGACAATTCATAAGAGGCCGCAAATAGCATACCCCAAACAAAAATCCACACTAAGGTGTAATTACGCACCCGCTTAAGTTTTTTCTTATCAGGCTCATGTTTCATGTGACGTTCGGCTAACTTATGTGATGCAATTACCGCTACCATGGCAACAAGCGCACCTAACATAGCGCCACTAAATACCCACAACACTTTACTCCAAAGACTGTTAAATACACCGCCTTTAGAAGCACTTCCCGTAGCCCCTACGGCTACCGCCGCAGTTGCAGATTTAGGGTTAGCTAATAAGGTTAGCGTCATTGAAGTAAATGTGACCGTAGGCGTTGTGGCAATAATAATGCGACTGAATTTGTCCAGCGTTAGGGTTTTAAGCATGGCTCGTGCTCGCGAAAGCTTTTTTCTTACTGCAGCATCAGAAATATCAAGTAATTGCGCGACATGTTTTGTAGAACATTGCTCTCGATAATATAACAACACCACTTCTCTACTATCCGATGGCAGTTCATCTATAAGGGCTGCGATTATTTTCTTTGTTTGCTCGTCTGATATCTTAGTTTCCAGCGCATCGTCACTTTTACAGAAACTTGCCAGTATATTTTCGCCCTCATCACCTTTTATCGATTTCGAAACTTTATTGTCTCGTAGATAATTAATGGCCATATAACGCGCCATTTGGCGTACCCAAGGCATAAAGCTTTTGGGGTTGGTCAAAGTAGATAGATTTTGCCAACAGTTAATAAATACTTTTTGCGCTACGTCTTCGCTAGCATCCATGTCTTTTACAATACCAAGCGCAATTGCACTTACCGTATTTTTGCTTGCATTAATTAAGCGCTCAAAAGCTTTAATATCTCCACTTTGCGCGGCAATGACATCTGAAGAATACACATCCATGCGCTTACTCCTTTCCTATAAACTGTGTTGTCTGTTGCAGTAACCATGGCAAATCATCGTACATAATAAAATGACGAGATTGTGTGTTCATCACCACTTTTGCTTGCTTAGCATTGGCAAATTGTTCTGTGTATAACTGTTTAACCATCTCTTTACTGTCATTATCACTAAACCCGCCACTGGCTCCGAGAAATAGTATAGGAGTATTACTGGAGGTTATAGCCGACCGTAAGTCGGATGTCATCAAGTCTGCCATTATTTGCCCCACTGTCTCTGGGTGCGAACTTGATGCCATAGACAGCACTTTAGCTTGGTTCAATTCGCTGGTCGTTTGAACGTGGATACCTTGACGTGTATACGCGCTTAACTGCTCTTGATTCATATTAGCGTACTGTGATTTAACGCTCATTGCATAAGGTTCTGCCTGTGCTGCTGTGACCTTATTACTACGAGTAAAAATAGGGGTAATAAAAGGCAGGCCATCTACTGAGACCACTTTACTTACTCTTTCTGGTAGCGCAAGTGCAAGCTGGTAAGCAATATGACCTCCCATGCTATGTCCAACGACTATCACATTATTTAAGTTATTATTTTCAATATACGATACCAGCGCAGCGGTAATTTTTGATAACCGATTATTTGGATAAACTTTGTTGTCCGCAAAACCCGCCACTTGGGCAAAGTGGCTTCGATATTGCCCCTTATAGTAACTACCAAGCTCGTGGGATAACTCTGACCAAACTGAAGCGTTAGACATTAAGCCAGGTATAAATAACACGTTTAGTTCATCATGTTTGATAGGCTTGTTGGAACTGCTGTCATTATTCCTGCTTATGGTTTGAGTACTAGGGGTTTGAGTGCTGGGGACTTGCGTCTTGGCGCTATCAATTTGTTCGTAAACGGTGACAGGTACAGTGGCTAACGCAGAGGTATCTTCTGCGTGTAGGGTCGCTGAATTAATTAACAATATGGCGGCAGAAAATAGCGTAATTAAGTTTAAAAATTTCATGGTTTCACTCCTCTTTAATCTATAGTCACGCGCTGCAGCAAAAGTGTGACAACAATTTTTCGGAGTAAATTAAAAAAAGTAATAGTATTGGCTATTATTTGTTAATTGATAACGCCACTAAAAAAATAGCACCACTTATTAGGCTAAACCACCAAACAAGTGATATCGCCAGCGAAGGCGTAGCATTAACCGCGACTATTAAAGACCCTACCACCAATAGCCAACCACTTATACGCAGGCCATTTTGAATAAATTTTTTGCCATCAACCTTACGCGTATGGCGTTTTTTATTTTCATACAACCACCCTACTAGTTTGAAATGTTTGTTGCTCGCTAATGCAAGTAAACCAATACCAAGTACCACTAAAATAGTTACCGTTAACATGTCTAACTACTCTTTTTTTGTTTCTAGGTTATCTTGATTACACGTTGCGCCACTTAAAGAGGAGGCGGACAAACGAACTCTTAGCCAATACGCTAGTGCTGAAAAAACAGCGCCGCATAATACAAACCCTAGAAAGAAACTTAAGTAAGTAATGTCTGCGGTACCAACGGCACCTTTTATTCTTTCAAAAGGCATACATATTCCAACCACTGCTAGACTTATAAAGCTTACGACAGCAACCAATGTCTGTTCAAACCACGCGTTTTTTGCAGGCCTAAAAATGACGTGTACCAAGCAGTATAGCCAAGCAACAAAAAACGCACTAATTTCCATGTTAGCTCGGTTTAAGGTGTCGGCAGGGATAAGCCGGTTAGCAAGCAAAAAAACGGGCGTTGCAATGGCCATTCCCATAATGGAAGCGATGTTGCCCTTTTCCATAATGTGTAACGATAAGGGAATACGCTTTTGTCCTTTACTAAGGTTTGTACGCCGCTGATTAACCCAAATAATTAACCCCGACGCTATAAGCACGCAGCTCAATACACCTAAGCCAAAGAGTAACCATCTTAAGCCAGTGGTAGCAAAGTTCGCTTGGTGTAACCCATACATTATTCGCCTGAAAGTGGCGGGTGCACTTTCATCTTCATAGCCTTCAAGAGGCGTTGCAGTATAACTTGAATAAACAAGTCGGTCGGCGCGGTTCGAAACCGTTAGGCTTTTAGTGCGTTCAATAATAAAGCGGCTATTTTCGTTACCCGGCGCTTCTACCGTGATTCGCTTAATCGCGTGTGGCTCTTGCCATTGTGCTTTTAAGCTAGTCAGTATGGCTGAGTACGCTATCGATTTGCTTAGCATATATTCAGAGGCGCCTGCTGCCGAGCTTTTTACCGAGTTTGCTGCCGTACTTGTACTATTAGTAAGTGGTGGAAGCGATGGGATGATTGCTTTATTTACGCCCCGCTCGCCTTGTTCAAAATGCATATTTGCCGAAAAAGGCGTGTACATAATGGCGTAAATCATAATGGCACTTATACAAATCATTAAGCAAAAAGGTAGCGTTACAATGCCGACTAATGCATGAAGATCGGAAGTCCATTTTGATATCTTGCCTTTGCGTAAGGTAAAAAAGTCTTTGAAGAAACGCCTATGAGTATAAATTCCACTGAAAAGAGTAAGCAGCATAGCCATAGCGGCTATTCCGGCGATATAGCGGCCGCCGTAACCTCTAAGCTGCAAGGTATAGTGGAAATTCCTGAAGAACAATCCCCCTTTGGTGTCGGTTGTTGACCCAAGAAGCGTAGCGTCTTTGTTAAAACTCACCGTATGACGTGTTTTTCCCTCACGCCACTGAACATACCAATGTTGCTCTCGGGCGGTAGGTAGGTAAATTCGCCATGAACTAGCGTTTTTGGCATGATGTTGTAAGTAGTTTAACGATTGTTCTATCTGGAATCGCTGACTCTCTTGCGCCACCTTTGTCTTGGTCTGCGTATTGGTTTGCGTATAGCTCGCCTCGTCTACCACAATATTTCGGTCAAACCCATCGCCTACAATAACCTGCCGCTCTGGCATCATCCAATACGTAATTTCTGGGGTAAAGTAACTTAGCGTACCCGTTACGAAAATAACGAACAACAACCAGCCAGAAATAATGCCTAAGTAGGTATGAAGCCAAATCATTGTTTTTCTGAATGTTGTTTTCACAATACCTCTACCAAGGGCAAAAATAGCACGGCTAACGCGATAATCAGAGTACAGCTAATCAGCCATCTCACAATGTTCGATACCGCGAAACTAGAAATAAATAGAATAAAAAAAGCGACATAACTCATCATGCTAGCAGTGAGCACAGCTACGCCTTTGTTGATATGCAATAAATGCACGAAAGAATAGGTTAAGTAAATGGATAACAGTGCGGATAACGCATAGCCGCCAATGATGGCGACTATGCTACGCAGTATAATAGCTACGTTTTTATTCAAGCGGTTTAATACCTGTCTTACTATAAATGCCTAGGATTAAAAGCGGTACGCAACCGTTAACTTGGCATTTCGTTCTTCACCAGGAAGACCACCAAGGTACATAGCGCTACTATAGTAATCGGTATTATCAAGGTTTTTGATATTTAGCTGAACATCCCAGTCGTCAGACACATAGCTAATTGCAGCATCCCATACTGTGTATGAATCTACGAAGGCATAGTAAATACCAAACGCAGATGCTGAAATAGTACGCTCATCTTCATAAGACACACCCACACTGAATTTAACGGGTGCAGGTAATGCGCTGAATGAATGGCTGTAGGTCAACCACGTACTTGCCGTTTTTTCGGCAATACCTTTGGTTTGTTCTTCATCAGTACTACTAGCAAAATTACCCGGTTCCGTTACTGGCTCTTGGTACGTAGCATTAGTGTTAAGCGCCCATTGCTCATTAATGTCGAAGTTAATATCAATTTCAACACCGGTAGTACGCTCTTGCTCATCGTAGTAGAACTCTGGTACATCAATGTTGTAAGCAGGGTCGTCAATATTGTCTTCATACAATGGGTTAGTGTATTGCAGGTTCGTTCTTGCGGTATCGAACACTACGATTGAACCAAGTAACTGTTCAGATAACGCGGTAAAGCGTAACCCTAAATCCCACGAGATTGACTCTGAGTCAGGGCGGTTATCTTCTTCGCTCAGTGAACCTAAAACACTGTAAGCGGTTCTACCTTTTGAATGGTTTATAAAGGTAGAGATATTCGGTGTTACTTTGTAGGTTAAGCCTAAGTTGTAAGTGAAACCATCATCGTCGGCATCGTACTCTAGGTTACCATCGCTATATTGGTTCAAATAGGTTTGTTTAACCGCACCATAAGCACCGCCGAAACGACCTGTTAGGTATTCATTAAAGTACAACACTTCTTGAAAACTTACGCCCCAGCTAGATACGTCTTTTTCATACTTGCTGCGAAGCGATGGGTTGTAATCATCGAACGTACCCGTTGGCCAGTTTGGATTACGAATATCTAAAATGTAAGGCACTGCATCACTTCGAGTATCGTCAGCATCCCAAATAGACCACTGCGCGTAGGACATTTCGTGATCTTCGTAGTTCGCGCTAAACAGATGCTCACCTTCAACGCTGCCAGCCGACCACGTATTCGTAACATCAATAAAGTATTGCCATACTTTTTCGTCAGCCACAATGTTTCGGTATTCCTGTCTACGAGCGGCAAACGGGTACAACACATCGTCAATAACTAACGGCGCACGTGGCTCCAAGTTGATTACATCTGTACGTTCTGTATACACATAGTTGTATGCACTGGTTTGGCGAATATAGTCAGTCTCGTATGTACGGTATTGTAATTGCTGAGTCAGTGACCAGTTATCCGCTAAGTTCACATCTTGGCGTATTTTGATACGAAACTCTTTGCCTTCGTTTGGCTCTGACAATGGTGAAATAAGGCTAGTATCACCTAAATCATAGGGTTGAACACCATCTGTAGAGGTTAGCGAAGCTGCAAGCTCTGCTATTTGCTCATCGGTTAGTTGCAATCCACCGCTATCTACGTCGCCATTAACTAAATCTGACGCGGTAACACTACCAGCCTCAGCATCTAATAAAGTTAAATCGATTAAGCGTACCGGATGACCGATAGAGTCAATCTGCACTGCATCGTCGATATATGCAGCGGAAATTAAAAATTTGTTGTCGGGAGAATAGTCATATCGCAATGAAGTATAAAGCTCGCTTCGTTCATCACTAAGTCCACGATAGCCGTCTGATTGTTCATGATTAGCCACTACGCGATAAGCCAATGAGTCATTAATGGCGTTTGTTGCATCAAACATTAGTGAGTAACTGTCCCAACTACCTAACGATGCTTCTATCTCGTATCGCTCTTCAAACTGTGGCTTTTTCTCAATAAGGTTGATAATCCCGCCTGCTTCACCCATACCGTAAAGACCCGTTGCAGGGCCTTTTAACACTTCAATGCTTTCTACATTAGTCATTGAACGTGTTGGGTTGTAGCTATTACCTAAATCTGCACCAGCATAAATACCATCGTAGGTGTAATTTACACCTAAGCCACGAATAGCAAGGTTATCGCCTACCCCGTAGTTATTGCCATCTTGGGTTAAACCACTAATGTTACGAATACTTTCTTGTAGCGTGTCGACGCCTTGTTCTTTTAATAATGTTCCATCAACCAATACTACAGCGGCAGGCGTTTCCATCAAACTCATGTTCGACTTAGTAGCCGTACCAGATTCTAATATCAATCTGTTGTGACGACCGTAAACGGTAATGATATCTAGGTTTTCGTCCGTTACAGCTTGTTCTTGTTGTGCTTCTTCACCACTTTGCTCTAAGGACGTAAAATCCTGAGATTGAACAGCTTGGGCCGAGATTGCAGTGGTATAAAAAAGGGAGAAAATCGCAGTAGCTGCGCTAACTTTGGTTGTGTGTGTGAAGTCTATGTGCATTGTGTGTCCGCTTTATTAATTGCAAATGATAATCACTTTCATTATCAGGTGCGCATGGTATTTAAACACACTATTAAGTTCAACTAAATTTACACAAAATCCTTATTTTACTACTCCCTCTACTTGTAACTAATCAGTATTTGGCGAATACAAGCGAGGCTAGTCGGCATTTGGCCATTCAGATTCATCAAGTATACCTTTGGAAATCAACGCCTTTCTAAGCGTATTTATTTTCATCTTGAGTTCATCACGGATTAAACGAATTGCAGGCGTGATAAGTTGACGGCTAGGTAGCACTAGCCACATTTCAGTAAGCGGTACGTGATAAGCAGGCATAACCCGCTGAAGGCGCCCCGCCAGTAAATCCTCTGCAATATCAATAACTGACTTCTTTGCGATACCCACCCCATCAACACACCACCGGCGCACAATGTCGCCATCGTTCACTGCGCGGTTACTTTTTACTTTAACTTTGAATTTCTCTTTACCTTTCTCTTTACCTTCCTCTCCACCTTTGTATAGATCCCAACCGTCGTGGGTTAGCTCGTACAATTTGTAAAGCAATGCATTGTGATTTGCTAATTCTTCGGGGCTAGTAGGTTCTCCATACTTTTCAATATAGCGTGGCGAAGCACAAATAAAGTGTGGAATATTACAAATTTTGAACCCATACATATTGAGCTCTTGAACCGCGCTTTTGGTCATGGCTCTTAGCGCAATGTCTACCCCGTCGCGGTAGAAATCCACACGACTGTCACTTACCTGCAACCTAACAGATACGTCTTCGTGTTCCGCCATAATATCGTTTAGCAAAACCCGCATTAGGTTACGTCCCATCTCCGAAGACATGGCCATTTTCACTTCGCCGTTAATGTCTTGCTGCTCTTCACTGATACGCATAACACCTTGTTGAAGCAAGTCTAGTGCTTGCTGACATAAGGGTAGAAAACGCTCACCTTCGGGCGATAACCGTATTTTGCGGGTAGTTCGCACAAACAGTTGAGTGCCAACGTCTTGCTCTAACCGCTTTAAAGCTACGCTTGCGGCAGAGGAACTTATGTCTAGCTGGTTCGCTGCAGCAGTTATTGAATGCAGTTCTGCCACCTTGAGCAATACTTGCAAGTCTTCTATCTTCATAACATCTTCTTTTTTTGTTAGTAGAATTTAGTTTTATTAACGCTATGGTGGTGTAACTACAATGGCATAAACTTTAGCCAGGTTCATTTTATTATAGCTAAAATCGAATCAATATCTTCAAGCACGGCAACTATTATCCACGTTTTAGCGAAAGTGTATTGGCGATTTGCCCATTTATCCACCGCCTTTCTGCACATAAAATACACCCAAGCAATCAAGTTAAAGGGTTTAAAAATGAAATTCACAATTAAAGCAACAACACTCGCATTTGCATTATCTAGCGCAGTGGCACTTTCAACATCATTTACAAGTACAACAGCGTTTGCCGCAGAAACAGCATCTAGGGTCGTAGCAGCAGATGATATTGAATGGGGTTACCTTAACCCTCTTCGTGGTGATAAGAGCCCAGGCGCAGCAGACCTTTGGGGAGACCGCACTAAAAATACCGCAACTGGTATGCTGGTACGCTTTAACAAAGGTTTTGAATCTCCACCGCATATTCATAATATTACGTATCGCGGCATCGTGATTGAAGGTGCTATGCACAATGACGATCCTACTGCAGGTAAAATGTGGATGCCTGCTGGTTCTTTTTGGACCCAACCTGCTGGCGAAGATCACACCACAGCAGCAAACGGTAGCGCCAATTTAATCTATTTAGAAATTGATTCTGGGCCTTATTTAGTACAACCATCTAGTGAGCATTTTGATAATGGTGAACGCCCGCTAAACCTGCATAAAGACAATATTGTGTGGCTTAACGATAGCGAATTGCACGATGTAAGTGCACCAGGTGTGTCATCTACCTACGTGTGGGGCAGCGCCGCCGATATGAACGGCTCAATGGTGAAGCTACCCGTCGGTTTTAACGGCTCTATAAGTACTGATGCTAGTGAGTTCCGTGCTGTGGTAATAGCAGGCGAAGTTAAATATCAATCTGAAGATGTTAGTTCACCTATCACCTTAAGCGCAGGAAGCTATGTAGAGTCGACAGGCGCATTTGAACATCAAATTGTTAATGAAGGTAAAGGCGAAGCAACTATTTATATTCGTACTGATAGCGATTACCAAGTGCGCTAGCATTATATATTTACAATAACCTATTGATATTTATAAATTAGCTTTCTGTTATTTAATGAATGCCTCTAGTAAGCAATACTAAAAATCTGTTGATTACTAGAGGTTGATTAAACAAAAAAGTAAATCCGAACGCTTGCTTAACACGCTGAGAGGAAATTTATTCTTTAGGCTTGCGGAGATTAAAGCTTGCCCATATACATACGTGTAGTAAGCCCCACTGCAATAGTAATTACTACGCTAGTTAATGTGCCCAACAATACATATTCCGTTAGTTTTTTGTCTTCGCTTTTGGTTAGATCGCCAAATCTAAAGATAGATTTAGCAGCAAGTAAGAAACCTATAGCGGCAAATTGATTTATTAACACAAAGGTAAGAATAAGAAGGCGCTCTAAATAACCAATTCGTTGCCCAGCCATGGCCAGAGTATTTTGGATAGGAAGCTGAACTAACGTGGACGAGTTGTGTGGTTTAGCATCTTCATCAAGCTCTTTAGTCCAAGGCGAAAGAAGCTGCTTAATAAATATGGAGGTGGGCTTCAAAATAATCATATAAGCCAATAGCACTGCCAAATGATGATGGTTAATCATTAGAACTTGCTTAAATAGCTGCCCAAGCTGGTTGGTCAGCAGTGCCCACAAAATTACAATAGCCCCAATATGCGCGGCCTGATCAATTGCGAAAGCCAAGGTACTAGGCCCCGCGTAAGACTTTACTGCATCGATAATAAAATGGCTTATCAACACCCCACCTGCAACCAAAAGTAGCGGCCCAACGTCAATGCTATCTAAGCCAGCTTCTTTTGATGCAACTGCGGTTAGTACGGATAGAGTTACCAATGCCGTTAATGCCAACACACCATGTAATAAAGAGTGGAGATACAATGCTGGCGATTTCAGGTGTTTGCTATTTCGGCTCTCTACCCACCTGCTTGGCTGAAAATAAAAATCTCCAAGCAAATGGGCAACTAACAGCCCTATCACTATGCTAAGTTGCTCCATGCTTACCGCTCCGTTTTAACTTCCGTTGCCATATAACGTAAATAATCACCCACTAAGTGGTACTGACTGGCATTTAAAATACGCGTAATATTGCTGCGAGTTTTCCCTAGTGCGCTTGCTATTTGCTCATGTCCTTTATCTTTTGCACTAATATAAGCTAGTAGGGTTTCTGACTGAGTCTGAGTTAGCGAAGTAATATGACTATCGACAAATGCAGTCATTAAGGATGCGTGTTTGTTGAAGTCTTCATCATCACTGATAAACACTAAATACTGAGACTTGAGATTATCTAGCGCCCTGCCCGAACGCACAAATGCACTTCCGGTTCCCGTTTTCACTTGGCCTTCGGTAACGCTCACTTCGCCAAGCGCTACGCTAATACGTACATCCGTAGATGGGGTACACGCCTTTAACGCTAACCTCACGCATATGGCAGCTTGCATCGCCAGTTTAGGTGTACAAATGACAGCCTGAAAGGCATCACCACGAAATAGGTCGTATTGCCCACCATGACACGACGTTTGCGCTTTAAGTTCACGGGTTAGGACTTTTAGCACATGAGTTAAATCGGCGTCGCTCAAATGCTGCGAATTCGCAATATCACCGGTGATAACCGCTGCATATTTTTTTGTGTTTTCCATCGCTTCCTCTTTTAATGAGAGTAGCTCTTAAGTTGGGATTCACCCTAATGAATAAATAGACTGCCTGTATTTTTATACAGATGCAATATTATAATCTCCTTCGCTGGGTTACTAAGAATGTTACCGTAAATAAACCCTTTTACAAAAGTGATTAAAAACAGTCACTTTAAGCAAAGTTACCATAAACAGTCACAAGTTGACATTTTTTATTCACGAAGCTCATTCAAACTCCTTTAAAATCATCTAATAGCGTACTGTGACCAGACAATTCTGCTCTATTCACATAGATACTAACCGAACAGAAAGCATCCTATTCGCTAGTTCTCACACTAACCCATGTTTGCAAAAGTAGAATGATTACTCTACCATGACAATACAAAGGTAGAGCAGTCATTCTACCCTTAATGGCTATACCCACAAAAATGGCTATACCGACAAAAATAGCTATACCGAGAGAAACCTGTACCGAAAAAGTCTATATCTGAAAAAACTTGCTATTGGAAGCGATGATGACACCCGACGAACGAAAGAATGACATTGCAGCCCGATTAGAAACTGCGTTTAGTACTAATGGTTTTACCCAGCCCAATATCGCCATGTTAAAAACGCAAACCGGCACGACGCTAAAAACCCTATACAAATATTTTCCATCTAAAGAGGATATGATTATTGGCGCTCTCACCCATAGGCATCAGCGTTATTTATCCTTCCTAGCCACAGACTGCCCAGACAATCTCACGAATGCGGTCAAACATGTGTTTGCTCGCCTAGCCTTATGGCTTAAACAATACGCGCCTAACGGATGCATGTCGTTGCAAGCCCTCTCTAGCTATCCAGATTATGATCGAGTAACAACTGCTGTAAATACTCACAAGGCCGATGTTCGCCAGTGGCTTTTAGCACTAACCAATAACAGCTCAATGGCTCATTCACTTTTCATATTACATGAGGGTATGTCGGCAGCTTGGCCCACCATGGGCGAAGAAGCTTTAGCTACAACCCAAGAAATGCTCAACAAACTACTTCTCGAACACGATTTAACGTAAAGGAGATTTTTTATGTCACAACTTCCCACTCAAATGAAAGGGGTAGTACTTACCCACCATGGCGACCTTGATGCGTTAAGTATTCGTAGCGATATCCTGTACCGGTTCCTGGCGCAACTGATGTTGTTATTAAGGTAGCCGCGGCTGGGGTAAATAACACCGATATTAATACCCGAAACGGCTGGTATACAAAGGGCGACGTTGATGATGATGTTGAATCTTGGAACGGCGCGCCTTTCGCACTGCCTCGAATTCAAGGTGCAGACGTATGCGGATATATTGTTGCAGTGGGCAGTGATGTAGACACCGCTCGCATAGGTGAGCGAGTTATTATTGAGCCCTGCTTAACTGAAGTCGATGGCGTTGAATTAAGTGCGCCTTGGTATTTTGGCTCTGAATGTGATGGAGGTTTTGCCGAATACACAAAAGTAGCCGAAAAACACGCTCTTGCAGTGAACACTAGCATGTCCGATACCGAACTTGCGTCTTTTCCCTGCTCCTATTCTACTGCTGAAAATATGCTTCACCGCGCTAATGTTGTGGAAGGAGATCGTGTACTCATCACCGGCGCATCAGGCGGCGTAGGCTCTGCTGCGGTACAATTGGCTAAAGCACGAGGTGCAACGGTCGTTGCCATCACCAGCGAGTCTAAGCAAGAAGCGTTAAGAACGCTTGGCGCAGATGACACACTAACTCGAGATTGCAACTGGTTAGCGTACGCTAAAGATAAGCCATTCGATGTAGTCATAGACTTAGTTGCAGGTCCGCGATGGCCAGAGCTACTAGATATGATGAAACCATTTGGCCGTTATGCTGTTTCGGGTGCAATTGCTGGGCACACCGTACCACTCGATGTTCGAACGCTATACTTAAAAGATTTACAACTACTGGGATGCACTGTGCTATCAGAAGGTGTATTTGCCAACCTAGTTAAGCGTATAGAAAAAGGGGATATCTCGGCGCTTGTGTCAAAAACGTATCCTATCGACGAAATTAAACAGGCCCAGATAGACTTCGAACAGAAAGCGCATATTGGCAAGCTTGTACTGACGTTTTAACGCAGTACAACCTCCTGCGCTTCCCATACATCAACACGGTTACGCCCTAACGATTTAGCAAGGTAAAGTGCAGCATCGGCTTGCTTTATAAATTCATTAGGGCAAACCGGATGGTCAAATGCCATAGTAGCAACGCCCAAGCTTGCTGTTAGACGATTATTATAGGCTGATAATTTAAATGGTATTGCCGCTTGCTCTATATTCCTACGAATGCGTTCCGCCACTTTTAATGCAGCGCTTAAGTTTGTGGAAGGCATAATGACAGCAAACTCCTCTCCACCATAACGGGCCACCGCGTCATCATTCCCTATACAGGTTTTCTTAATTATTTCTGCCACGCTAATGAGTGCATCATCGCCCGCCACGTGCCCATAGCAATCATTATAATTTTTGAAATGATCTACATCTATAAACAGTAAGCTAAGTGGGGTTTTACTAAGAACGCTTCTTTCAATATCCCGTTGTAATGTATCGTCAAACAACCTTCTATTCGCAATGCCGGTCAGGCCATCAATATTGGCTAACTTAGCTAATTTTGCATTCGCTTCAATGAGTTCTTGCTGCGCTTTATAAAGTGCCCGTTCGTTATGAGCATTTTGCAGCGTGTTAGCCAACATTTGTGCTATACGCTGTAAGTACTTAACGTCATGATTCTTCCACGTGTACGGGCTGCCCGTAATATCGCAGCCGATAAAACCAAAAATACCATTATCCAATACAATAGAAGCACACAAAATAGAGCAAATATTTTCCCGCTCAAATTCTTCTTTTTCCCCTTTTGCTTCTTGGGGTAAATTAGCCACGTTGTTTACCTTAAAAAGTCCATCTTGTTTAAGTTTCCTTTCAAAATAAGGCATGGTATTCATTGGCAATGCTTGAAGGTCGTCTTTATAAGGTGTAACCCCAGCTGCAACCCATTCGTGACTGTTACAGGCAAATTTTTCATTGTTAAAAAATTCGAACAAATAGCAGCGATCTAAGTCACAAAACTCACCGAATGCACCTAAGATCCCTTCAATGAGATTGTCAGTTTTATCGCTTGTAGCGTTGATGAGTTGAGATGAGAAAGTAGAGAGTAAGCCATTAAAGGTAATGTGTTTCCCTACGGGAGAAGCCTCTTCCGGCGCGATAAATAAACTATTCTGCACCGCCCTTGCGTTGATAACTACCAAGCTAACGTTATCAAAAGTGATTATTGAGCTTTCAAGGAAAAACTGAATTCCCCGTTCCCGAGATTGGATCCTTACACACTGGCAAAGATGTATGGTTTCCTCCGCAATTGCAAAAGGATGATAACTGCCTAAAAGCTCGTCTTTTGTAATAGGATCGAAGAAGCGTAAACCGTTTGCAAAATCTTCAGATACACGAGCCTGGCCGAACTGACGAGCCAACGCAATACTCACGTCAAATTTCGATGCCCCAATGGGTTTAAATAGCAAACACGTAGGCAACTGACGGAGTAACTCTATGCCTTCAATTGGCTTCACATAAAATCCTTATGGGAAGTAAATTTATCAACTATTACTGTAGTACATATTATAAAAAAGTGCCTTTTATCGCTCTCGTATCGCATTACATTAACTATTTCAGCTTTTTTCAATTTTGGAATACGGTGTAAACCATAATTCAAAACGCACGTAATAAAAAACAACAACTGTTTTTCACCACAGTATCTTTCCTTAGGACACGAGGTAATTTATGGATGCGTCAATTAGTGGGCTTTTGGATAAGCTCGTTGACGAGAGTGATAACGAAAAGCAAAGTGCTGGCGAGATTATTGCTCGCTTCGAAGATAGAGGATTTGGGCCGCTATTACTCATCCCCTCTCTTATTGCATTGCTTCCTACCGGCGCAATCCCAGGGGTTCCCTCTATTTGCGGTATCACGCTATTTTTAATTTGCATTCAAGTCGCTATTGGCAGAAATGCGCCTTGGCTACCTAATAAAATCACAAAGCAGGAAATTGACCAAAAAAAACTAGAAAACGCGGTAGAGCGCGCCAAACCTTACGTAAAGAAAACCGAAAAGTTACTAAAGCCCCGCATAACCGCTTTATCCAACACGCCGGGTAAAAATATAGTAGCAGGTTACTGCGCTTTGGCCTCGTTGTGCATGATTCCGTTAGAGGTAATACCGTTCGCTGTCGCACTCCCAGCCCTAGGACTAACACTAACCGCTATAGGAATGACCAATAGGGATGGCGCATTTATCAGCTTGGGCATGATACTTCAGCTAGGAACCCTTTATTTAGTTTTGAAAGTATCCGGATTAATCTAAGTAAAATTGATTTAAGCAGGCGATGCTACATGGTCATTTTAAATACTTACGCTACAGCGTGTGGCTATTATTAAACGGCATTTTTAATAGCGCGACTATGCCTGCATTTTTATTCGATGCAGGATAATCTTTTTGCCCTATAGCGATGTCTTCATCCCGTCTTGTGGCGCGGCTTTTAAAACTACCAAATATTTTATCCCACCACGATACGCTAAAGCCAAAGTTAGTATTAGACTCATCTTTTAATTGACTATGGTGAATACGATGAAGGCGCTGAGTAATGATAAACAGACCCAGTCTGTCATCCCACTTTTGAGGGAGGCGAATATTAGCATGATTAAACAAGGCAAAACCGTTTAACCCAACTTCAAAAATAACTATCGCAATAGCAGGAACACCAAAAGCGACTACTACTAACGCTTTAATGAAAAGACTCATCACAATTTCTATTGGATGAAAGCGAAGCCCTGTGGTGGTATCAACGTGACTATCGGCGTGGTGCATTTTGTGAATACGCCAAAGCAGTGGAATTTTGTGAAATAACCTATGCTGCCAATAAATTACCATGTCTAACAGCAACACACATAATCCAATCGCTAACCAATTGTTTATGATTACTATGTTAAACACACCAATACCTTCATTTTGTGCCCACATCGACACACCGACTAAACTGGCAGGTAGCACCACTCTAGAACAAAGCGCGCCTAACACCACCATACTAAGGTTGCCCTTCCACCGACTTAATCTGCCTAGCGAAGATTGTCTAGCCGGTAACCATGCTTCTAATAAAGCCATTAACGCGAATATGCCCAAGAACATACTTATTCGAATGAACCCAGCGTTATCCACGATTACTCCTCTTCTCTATTACAATAATCATCGATACCTTCTACTGATTTAAGGGTTATAAAACCACTGTAAATCCGAGTCACTATGGTTATTGCACACGCCGCAGCAAATACGTAAGCAAGTACCGGGAAATAACTAGGCCAAATACAAAACGCCAAGAATAAAAGTATCGTTTCAGTACCTTCGGTTAGCCCCTGCATGTAATAAAAACTCTTGTTCTTAAATTGGGGCTTTTCTATATTAAATTTTTCTGCGGCTACGGCAAATGCTAAAAAGCTACTGCCCGTTCCTACAAACGCAGCCATTAGCACTAGCGCAGGTACGCCCCATTCACTAGGGTTTGCTATACCAAACGCTAACGGAACCGCAGCGTAAAACAAAAAGTCTAAACAGATATCTAAAAAGCCACCTGCACTACTGCTACTTTGCTGGAAGCGGGCAAGTTCGCCGTCAATACCATCAAGCACCCGGTTGGCTACAATACAAATAAACGCCATTACCCACCAGCCATTCACGATGGCAGGCACCGAGAGCAAACCAATCACAAAGCCAACCACGGTGACCTGATTTGGCGTAACGCACGCTTTACTCAGCGCCACAATCATGGGCCTTAAAAGGGGTTTAATAAAAGGCGTAACTTTCGCATCTAGCATGTTTCAATCTCTATTAGTTGTCCCTGGGCGGCGTTAGCATCTTCAACGTCGTGGGTAACTAACAAGGTAGGTAATCCACGGGCTTTCAACTGCTCAAATACCCACTTGCGCATTTGACCTTTTGTAGCAGCATCTAGTTTGCTGAAAGGCTCATCGAGCAGTACAACACGAGGAGCTGCTGCCAAGGTACGTAACAAAGCTATACGCGCCTGCTGCCCCCCAGATAACGTTTGTACAGGGCGATGTTGTAGCTCGCTAAGCCCTACTTGCGCTAGCATGTCGCTTACTTGCTTTTCTCGTTGTTTTTTTGAAAGCTTAGGTTCAGAAGCCCCCTTATCTAACAAGGCGCTTTTGGGCGAGAGCGCAAACGCAATATTTTGCCCCACCGTCATGTGTTCAAATAGTAAAGGATCTTGATATAACACCCCTACGCCACGTTTGTGCGCCGGCGTATCATTAATGCAAATATCGTTGATATTAATACTGCCGGTCACAGAAAAAGGCGCAGTTAACGAACCCGCAACGGCGTTCAATAAAGTAGATTTCCCTGAACCACTTGGCCCCATAATAGAAAGTACTTCGCCTGCATTAACCACCGCGTTTACATTAAGCAAGATGTCGGTATGTCGAAACAAACTCACCTTATCTAATTTCAAGGTCATAATTTCGACTTCCTCGGTCGTAGAAGCGTGTAGCGCCCCATAGGGTTAAAGCAAATTGTGGGTAGCCACCACGCCAACACGAAACCAACTAGCGGCATAAATATTTGTACCAGCACGTACACGGCCGTTAATCGAACGCTACTGCCAGACGCCGCTGCCACTGCTTCTGTAGTAACAGTGGCAATGCGCCCACCGGTACTTAACACTGTGGGTAAATATTGACTAAAACTAATCGCCACCCCTAATGCAAAAGCTACCAGCAACGGCGCAAACAGTAACGGCAGCTTTATATGAACAAAAACCTGCCAAGGTGATTTTCCCATTCCGTAGGCTACCTGAATATATCGCGGCTCAAATTTACGATAGGCCACTGCCAGAGAAATAAACACATAAGGCAGTACATATACAAGGTGGCTAATAAATAGATGAAGCCAAACCGCATCATTAAAATAGGTGAGTTGGAACCATACCAAACCGTATAAAAATGCCACGCCAGGTACTAGTAGAGGCAAAAATAAGGTACTCGCTAATACCCCGCCTACCCAACGGTTAAAATATTCAGAACGTTTGTTATCTTGCCTATTTAACGCCTCGGCTTCTAAAGCCAAGGTCGCAATTAGCACAGAAAATGCGCTTACAAAAGTCGCCAGTAGTACTGTGTTTTTAACCGGTTCTGCTAGCGCACTAAGCGTGGTTTTCCAATGCAATAAGGTAAAGCCTTCAGGGAGTAATGTGGGAAACGTCCAAAAGGTAGCAACCGACCACAAAGTGGTACTTATTATTATCGACAGCGCTAGCAGTGAATAACTTGCCACCACTGAATAGGCTACAAAAGAGGCGAACATTTGCCCTGTGTAACGAGAGCCATTGGTATAAAAACGGCCTTGAACTCGCTCAATTATATTTTCACCTATTAACCATATACCAATAGCAATCAGCGTAACGACAACTTGCAGCAACGCAGCAGCCGATGCCTGAAAACGCATAGATAAATCCACATGATTGAACCACTGCACCACAGCAACGGCTAATGTAGGAGGGTTATTAGGCCCTAACAATAAAGGTATTTCCACATTCGCTGTAGCATAGGCAAGTACGGCCAATAAGGGCAATCTAACTTGTGAGTACACTACCGGAAAAATCGCTTTAAAAAACACAGTTACCGGAGCATAACCAAGCGCGGTAGCACTATTAAAATAGCCATCAAACTTTCGCTTCACCTGGGGTTGCGACAACACACTTACCGCTATTAAAAATACGAAAGGCAATTCTTTCAACGCTAACGCAACAATGATGGATATACCGAATCTATCGTAAGGAAATTCCCACGAAGGCGGCAACACGTTCTGTGTGTTCGACAAGTTTTCAGCACCACTTGAGAAAACAGACACTGCATTACTAACCACAGAGGCTAACAAGCCAGAGGGTGAAAGCACAAATAGCAGCGCAATAGCCGCAGCAGCATGCGGTAACACTAGCAATGGGCTTAACCAACTTTGAAGCCTATTTAGATAGGAAGAGCGGTAGAACACCGACAATAACAAAAACGCGCTGGCTACCGATAACGCGGTAGCGATTAAGCCCGTTAACAAAGAAAGCAATGTCATATTAACAATGCTTTCTAGGGCAAATAGATGTTTAAAAACCCCAAGATTAAAGTCGAACGCATTAAGTGCTGGAAAATATCCAAAAGCGGGCAATACCACGCCAACAAGCCCAGCAAATACAGGTACGCTTAGCAATGCAATGAGCAATACACGCACGCTCTGCGTTATGTGTTGAAATACCGCCATTAGAAGCGCTCACCGTATCGCAGAAACCAAGCCTGCCTCAGAGCGTCAGTCCAGCTGCTATGAGGTTCAGCAAATAGCGGCACTGCTTTTTGTGTATCCAATGCTGCCGTATGTTTCGCCGCAGGTTTAAATAGCGCCTTTTCAGAAGCAGATAGCATCGAAAAATCGAGCACTGAATCGTCGCCCCACACCGCCAATTGCTGCTTTTTCGCTTGTGCTTGCGGCGACAATAAGAAATTCACCACCTGTTTTGCGGCGGTGACGCTTTCAGTGTTATAGGTAATGCCAATGAAGTGCACATTCGCCAAACTGCCATCCTCCATGGCGTATGTGCGTATACTTTCGGGCAAATCAAAGCGGTTTACCGCGCTGGGGATCTCTGCCGCAGTAAACGAAAATGCCAATAGTAATTCACCGGTTCCCATCAGTCGCTGAAGCTGTGAGGCTTGACGCACCATGTATTCCCCCTGCTTGTACATCAGCGGGTGTAGTTCATCTAGGTAGCGCCACAAAGCTTGGGTTATGTGGGCTAATGCAGTTTTAGTAACGGGTTGATACAGGAGGTCACGGTCTTTTTCATTCAGTGCAATAGCGGCGTATTTTAAAAAGCTGATCCCCAAGTAGTCGTTGGGTAAGGGATAGGTAAAGCGTCCCACATGGTCCTTTGCAAAGCGTAAAAGTTCGGGAAGATTAAGCGGTGGCTGTTGTACAAATCGGCTATTGTAATAAAACACCATAGACGCTTTACCCCACGGTGCTTCTTGCCCGTGGGTAGGAATGCCAAAGTCGGTGATCATGGCTGGGTTTCGTGATGGGTTCGTTAATGCAAAGTTGGGAAGGCTGTTTACCCAGTCTTCAAGCAACAAACCATTGCGCTGCATGGCTGCAAAATTTTCACCATTAATCCAAATTAAATTAACGCTACCTTGGCTATCGTTTCCTGCTGCTTTTTCGGCTAATACGCGTGATACCGCATCGCTAGTATCGGCTAACTTCACATGATTCAGCGTAATATTATACTGCGTGTGAACCTGCTCGCTTACCCACTGAATATACCCGTTAACTTGCGCACTTCCGCCCCATGCATGAAACTGCACCACAGGCGATCGCACAGAGTTTTGATCTGATACTTCGTTCTGCTGGGCCTGCGCCGGCATAAAAAAAATACTTACGCCAAGCATAAAAAATAGTCGTGTACGCACCAGCGCGACGCTTAAAAAATAGCTAAACACCAAAAAAAATGAATTACTCTTGGTCATTCAACGCCCAGTTGTAATCCAAAAATTCAATTTCTGTACTTTCTGAAGCGATTTTCTTAGTATCAGTTTCGCTTAGTGGAGTGCCATCTTTTTCTGACAATGCCCCGCTGTAGTGAGTTAAGAACCCTCTTAAGCTTGTTGAGTCACCCCATTGCACTTCAAAGTCTTCTTTATACCAACTGAAAATTTTCGAAATATGAAGGGTATTGCCATCGTAATAATTGCGGCTATTGTCAGATAAAAAACGAACGGTCTGCTGCTCTAATTGCTCATCTAACTTATCGCCCACATAGGCTTCTTCACGTAATGCAGGACAACCAATACTTGCGCAGTTTACGGCGAAGTGAATGCGAGGTTCGTTGTACACTCCCTTTTCACGAATGAGATTGTGTTCTATATCGTCAAGCGTACGCTTTTCACCTAACAGTGGTGCAAAAGCTTGCTTCCAAGGTGATGAAAAGAAACCACCAATGTCACGAATAGAGGTTAAATCAGGGTATCGGGTTAATATTAAATCGATGGTATACGCATTGTACGCATTAATTAAAAACGCCAACTGCGTGTTTTTATCCCACTGATTAAACGTATCTTTCGACACTGCAGATAAACTTTTCAGATAAGCAGTAAGTTCTGTTTGCGCCGATTTAAAACCCGCATAATCAACTTCTGTGCTCGTGCCTTTAATTTCTACTCCATCACGCGTAGTAACAGGGTTAATAGGCGCAACATATTTCGTTAGCATTGCTGAAAATGCTTCATGTAGAGAAGCTTCAGCATGAGCTACCACCGGCGTCGCCAGTAGTAACGCGCCCATTACCATTGATGCTAATCTTGGCGCTAGAGTTGGCGCTAGAGTTGCCCCTAACGCTGCCGCTAAGCCTGACTTTTTAAGCTTTATAACATGCATAGAAAACATAATATTTACTCGCTTATTAACCACGACGCCACGTGTGGAATTTTTCCACATAGCTTAGTAACTTTTCTGGTGTGTTAGCGCGCTTCCATGTACCAGCAGTGTTTTTGGCACCCTCGGCCCACGTTGGGTAAGCGTGAATAGTGCCAAGTAATTTGTTAAGCCCCAAATCGTGCTTCATGGCTAATACAAATTCCGCGAGCAAATCACCAGCGTGTTCAGACACAATGGTTACCCCTAAAATTTTATCTTTACCCGGCGGAGTAAGTACTTTTATAAAACCTTTTCTAGCACTTTCAGCAATGGCTCTATCAAGTTCTTCAAACTCGTAGCGAGTTACCTCCACCTCTATACCTTGGTCAGCGGCATCGGTTTCGCTTAACCCTACCCGCGCTACTTCAGGGTCGATGAAGGTAGTCCAAGGAATAACACGGTAATCAACTTTGAATTTTTTAAAGATACCAAATAAAGCATTTACCGCAGCATACCAAGCGTGATGCGATGCAACATGGGTAAACTGATACGGCCCAACTACATCACCTGCCGCATAAATGTTAGGCATTAAGGTTTGTAGGTATTCATCGGTTTCAATAGTGCGGTCAAATTGAATGCCTAACTCTTCTAACCCAAAACCGTTAAGGCGTGCTTTACGCCCTACCGCTACAATCACTTCATCGTATTCGATAGCGCTTTCTTTGCCGTCTTTCGCGACTACTAGGGTTTTGACACCGTCTTTATTTTCAAAACGAAGGGCGTCGTGGCTGGTTAACACGTTTACGCCACTATCGCGAAGCACGGTTTCTGAAAATTCAGCGACTTCTTTGTCTTCACGGCCCATAAGCTGTGGTGCTCGCTCAACTTGGGTGACATCACTGACCAAGCGCGCAAAGGCTTGTGCTAGTTCGCAGCCAATCGGACCGCCACCTAATACAATCATTCGTTTTGGCGTTTCTTCTAGCTCAGCAAAACGGCTCCATAGCGTATCAGAAGTTACGTAGCCACTCTCTTCAATACCTGGCAATGGTGGTACAAACGGGCTTGCGCCTGTAGCCACTACAATGCTTTTGGTCGTTAAGGTTTGCATGCCGCCATCGTTTTGCTTAATTTCCACCGTCCAAGGGTCGATGATTTTTGCGTAGCCTTTTACTACATCCACACCCAAACTGGTGTAGCGCTCTACACTGTCTACCGGCGCGATAGTAGCAATAACGTTATGTACACGCTGCATCACTGTTTTAAAAGACATAGTAGGTTCAACACTGTGCAAACCATAGTTTTCAGCTTGACGCATCTGGTTGGCTACTTTTGCAGTTTTGATGAGAGCTTTACTTGGCACGCAACCATAGTTCAAACAGTCACCGCCCATTTCACCGGCTTCCACTAGCGTAACTTTTGCTTTTACCGCTGCGGCAATATAACTGGTCACTAAGCCACCCGCACCTGCGCCAATAACGATAAGGTTTCTATCGAATTTAGCGGGCTTTTTATAGCCTTTGTAAACACGGCGACGCTCAACAAACGCCACAATGGCTTTAGCAATCCACGGGAATATACCGAGTAATACAAACGATAGAATAAGGCCTGGCGATACAATGCCCGATAAGCTGTCTATCTGCGCAAGCTGGGTACCAGCATTTACATATACGATGGTTCCCGCCAACATGCCTAACTGACTTACCCAGTAGAATGTCCACGTTTTAATTGATGTTAAGCCCATCAACAAATTAATCAGGAAGAACGGAAACACTGGCACTAAGCGCAATGTAAACAGGTAAAAAGCGCCTTGTTTTTCAACGCCTTCGTCAATCTTTTTAAGCTTTTCACCAAAACGCTTTCTTACGGTATCGCGTAAAATAAAGCGTGCCACTAAGAAGGCTAAGGTAGCGCCTACACTTGATGCAAACGATACAATGATAAAACCCTGTACTAGTCCAAATAAGGCACCCGCGGCTAAGGTAAGAATGGCGGCACCGGGCAACGACAAGGCCGTTACTGCTACATAAATAGCGAAGAAGACCCCAATGCTTACCAATGGATTTTCTTCAATTTGTTGTGTAAAGGTATCTAATGAGCCTTTCAAACCGTCAAGGGTAAGATAGGTATTCAAATCGAAGTAAAAAAAGCCAAAAACGGCAGCCACCAATACGGCGATAAGTGCAATTTTCTTAAACATAAACTATTCCTTAATTGCGCTTAAAACGCGTATTGCATAGTGAACTGAACGTGACGAGGTGTATTGGGCATGGCCAGGGTAGCGCCAAAGTAACCACCTTCAAACACAGGCTGCCAGTTTTCTTCGTCAGTAATATTAATAACATCAACACGAAGCCGCATATCATCAGTAACCTCATAATCGGCATTTACATCAATATTGATTTGATCCCGAATAAATACAGTTTGTAGGAAATCTAGTGGGAACGACTTGGTGTACAAGGCTGATGCACCAACTTGTAAGTCATCGGTAAGTTGCCAGCCAGCATTTAATGACACGATTTGCGATGGAATGCCCTGCACTAATGAGTCAGACGGAGCAAACGCAGCAAAAGACGGCGAACCAACGCCATTGCCTTCAATAATGTCTGGTCGACTATCGTCAAAAGCATCGGCCACTTGTGCAGTATCTTGAAACGCCGCTGAATCATCGAAGCGCGCATCCAAATAACTGTACGCCGCATTTACCCACACATCTTGCCCTTGGTAGAAAACTTGCAGCTCTGCGCCTTTGGTTTTCACACCACTGTTGCTGCCATCGCGGTTACGTAAACTACGAGTTTGGTCAAATACCGACACTTCACCATACCAATGACTATCAGGAGAATACTTAAGCCCTACTTCGTAAAGGGTATTTTCAGTGGCAAAATTTAGCGGGTTAATTTCGTTGGCACTGGTAAGTGTAGTACCCCCTGCCATGCTATTGGATGTGGCATCATTCTCTGACCACGCCACATAAGCATTAAGTGATTCTGTTAGCTTGTACACCGCACTGAGTTGTACGCTTTCAAGTATATCGTTATAAGTGTCAGAAGCGGCGGTAACCCCTTCAGGAGCAAGGGGATCGCGCGCTTCTACATCGTAATAGTCGAATCTAACACCGGCAATGCTTGAAAACGATTCTGTCCACTGTGAACGCTGCTGCAATGCAAGGCCCGTTTGTAAGGTGGTTGAATCCGTGGTGTCGGATAAATTGTAATCCCCTACACCATCGCCATCTATATCGTACTGGGCACCAGGTGATACAAATACGCCGGGACGAAGCTCAACCAATCGTGCTTTTTGTGCATCGGTTAAGGGTATTTCTCGGTTACTTAACGGGCCGGTTAAATCTACAGGGCTATCACCTTCAGTCGTAAACTGGCTGTAACCTAATACATCGTTGTAACGTAACGCCAAACCAAATGTGGTGGTTTGCTTATCGTTCCAAACCACGTCTAATTCAGTGCGATTCTCGAACGCATCGGCACCATCAATAATCTCTACAAAGCTATTCTGAGCAATTTCTTCACGGGTTAGGTGCTGATAGTAGGTCATGTTTCGCAGCACAAGGCTATCTGAAAATTGATGGGTTAAATTGCTGCGCAGTACAGTAGTTTCAGCACCATTAACATCATCAGGGTGGGTATACACCTGACTTCGCGGAATAACCACTTCACCGGTTGGTGAAATAATAGCGCCCGCACCAGGTACGGTACTGCCATTCGTTTGTACGCCTTGGCCCGTTATATAAAGGTTGTTATCAATCAGGTTTTGCGTGGGGCGATTAATACCTGCAATGTCAGGATATTCGGCATCGTAATACTCTGCACTTACGTCCCATGTTGTGGCATCGCTCGGTGTATATCTGTAAGCAATAAACAGGTTTTTGCTTTCACGCTCGGCATAGTCGAAAAAGCTGCCATGATCTAGCCACTCAACGCTGACTCTCACCCCACTTTTGCCTTCTTCAATGGCGGTACCATAATCAAGCTGCGCCGAGTATTGATCCCAACGACCAGCGCGCAACGTGATATTCCCTTCGCTATCTGCAGTAGGCGCAGTTTTGGTTTGCAGATTCACAAAGCCACCATTTCGCTGCGTGCTGCCAAACAGCACGGGCGATGGCCCTTTCACTACATCTAGTTGTTCAACACTATTGAATGAAACCGGTAAACCAAAACCATTGTTACCTGATTGGCGACGTATACCATCTTGAAATAGCTCGCCCAATTGCCCACGTATACTTGGCAAACTAGGGGTACCAAAACCGCTAGATGCATAAGCGTTAGGCGCAGCTTTTACAATATCGTGTAAGGTATTGATGTTTAATGCATCCATAGCTTCAGCCGACAAAGACGTTACCGCTCGGGGCGTATCAGCTGCCGACATGCCAGCGCCAAATAATCCACTTAACGTATTGTCGCCAGGGTTTAACGGGTTTAGCACTTGCTGATTTCCAGTCACCTCAACGACTTCTATATCTTTTTTTATGTCATTTTTGTCGATGGTATCAAGCGTGTCAGCTTGCTGAGCTTGCAGCCCTTGGCTTACAGATAGAGCCAGTGCACTGATGGCAAGCCCAATATTATTTCTCATTCGTATTTTTACCTTACAAGATTGCTTACTCGACAAGACCGACACCCGGCTAAAAATATTTCATAAGCATTTTTATTTTTTTCTATGAAAGTTTTTGAAATTTAATATGAAACCCCCCGTTCTTTATCGCTACACAAATAAATAGGAGTTAAAATGCAATCTCAACACATATGAGCCTCCGGGC
>NZ_PYHU01000074.1:0-4020 GCF_003989595.1 Alteromonas sp. KS69
ACAAATTATAACTCTTTACCATGCTGCTCAAAAACCAATCACGAAAGATCAACACGCCTTAGGTATTTTCGTGAAAATAAGACTAATTCACTTTCAAAATCCTCTTTTAGATATTTGAGTTGAGCCGTTGTTAAACTTGTGTCGGTTAAGTTTGCGCTAGCCTTTACTATAATAGGCATACGCGTTCTTAACTGATTGGATAAGTTTGTGTTGTAGTGGATTTTGTCAGTGTAGCTACTATCGCGTAACTCTTCAGTAACCCCCCGCATTTTTTTGACAAAGTCTGGATCATTCATCATGCTTAGATTTGCATTTAGGGTTTGTACGTAATCATATAACAAATCCGTGTCCACGTTGCGCTTACTAAGCAAGTATCTAATAAAGTCAGCTGTACGAGTGGCAACCTCTGTTGGCAGGTTAGGGTTTTTGCTCACTAAATCAAATAGACTTATCGCGCTATCATCTGACTGCTTAGTCTCCTCAGAGCGTCCAGCATCATTCACTGTCAATACTTTATTACCTAATGTATCCGTGCCTTCTTGCACGCGAGATGAACTTTGTTGTGCTAATGAGAAAAAAGATAATAATACCGTGGAATAAAAGAGTGTTTTTATTAATATCATGGTCAATCCTTTGTAATTGCGGCCCAATAGGTGAGGTCAATTTTTGAACTTATTTGGTTTGTTTTTTGAACAATAGTCGATCGGCAACCGTTATGTAAAGTTTATTTTGAAACTCTTTATAGTTTAATTTATGTTCGTTTCTCATAGTATTTAGTCAGGATAAATAAAGAGCTGAATACACCGCACGCTAGCTACAATCCTCACTAATTAAACTTTTCATTCATTATGAAAGAATAAATGGAGGAAACTCTGGGGTATTTTCAAAATTAATGGCGAAGAATCAAAAAGACAAAAAGGTAAGGAAAATTTACGATGTTTGTTGCTCAGGAATGATAAGATCAGTGTTCATCACTTATGTAAGTGATCTAAGCTCCTGCTCAATTGAGCGGTTGGTTTAGAGTGCTAATTTAGATTAGCCCTCACGTTGCTATTTCCAAATAAGTACCATACTGATTAAGCCCGATTATTTATCTATGTATTCATGGGCTTCGTTAAACTGAATGTGATAAGCGAGAAGATAAATGTTGTCATGGGATAAGCGCATCCAATTAATAGGGCAGTAATCACCATTTAGCTCTATGTCAGCCTGATATTCTGATTCTCTATTTAACAAACGTGCTGTCGCTCTGGCTATGCTTCGCCATTCAATTTCCACATGGAAGTACTCTTCTGCTATTGCATCTTGCAATCGCAAACCTATCGCTTCCAACGTGTCGACTTCAGCATATTCATCATCACTACTAATAATAAGCGTTTTATTTACAAATAGTTGATGGATATTGCCTCGCACTTCATCTGCAAAGTAGGTGATTAGTACAAGCTTAGGCACTTTATTAATTTGCTGTAAAACGTCTGAGGTAGGGGAGTTTAGTGCTCCTTCGTACTTCTTGTGCTCAGCAGTCGTCAAACGGGCTTTCATCACTCGTGTTTCCTTACTCTATATGTTTTATCGATTGTCGAGGCCATACCAAAGGCTCGCCATTGAGGGTTATTTTATATTGAGAGTAAGGGAACTCTGCTGTAGTAGCGAGCTGGCCAATAAACTCCTTCAACGATTTCTTCTCTTCTCGAACTTCACCGCTTTCTTGAATCCTCACAATTTGGTGCTTATCGAAAACTGAAGAAAATGTTGTCCCTGCAGGAAGCCAAGACACCACGCGGTATGCACAAAGAATGGCGTTACCTACACAAGCAACGGCAATAGTTGGCTTGTCTAAATTCGCTTTTTCCTGAGCAATTCGCCAATATCCTCTCGTAAGATCATATATCTCATGAGCTTCAAGGTGCTCGCGGTAGTTTTTAATGTGTATAAGCGTCAATCTTATATTTCTTTCACGCGCAAATTGTTTTAAATCATTTAGCTCAATGAAATCCCTGCCTTTTTCAATAACCACTTGTGCCCATGTCTTAATACCTAGCTTCGTGCCATGGCCACGTTTCCTATTAGTCAGTTTTGTATTGGTACCCAACGCATCAATTAATGCTACCTCTACGTGAACAGCAACACCATCTGGCAAGTTATGCCTTACGATGTGAATGATTTGATATTTATCGTAGTGCTCTAATAAGGACTGGATTTTTTTCTCTTTTGGAGAGACTGCTTTGTCAAAATTGAAATGCTCAGTTGCACGTTCATTAGTTCTGTTATTTGGCTTCTTACTCGCCATTCCAACGTAAAATATTTCCTTCGTGCCTGGATCTACCAAGGCATATACATAGTTTCCAAGCACATCTAACATCCAACATCTCCATAGTTAGTTTATCAATTGTCAACAGTGTCACGTTTTCATGATAGTTCACCGAAGGAAAAAAACGAGCAATAGAATTACTCGGATTAAAATGGCTTATTTATGCAAACTGGGCCTATATATCCCAAAAGCTATTTTCTAATGAAGGAATATTCATAGTTAAGTTTGTTGAAAACTCAAATTCTAGTTCATCATCTGAGTCTTTATTTAAGGTCGTGAGGTACGAATTCAGCCATAACTTGCGGTACTCCGCACTAAGTACATAACCACGTTTTTCTTCTGAACCTTTTAGCCTAGAAGGATAAGCCCAACCTTTATTATTTAAACTAGAAATCGTAACAACTAAGTGAGCCATCTGACCATGTTCTGGGCATAGTAATTTATGTAGCCGTGGCCAAAATTCTTCGTCTGCATCAGATGCTCTCCAGCCCTTATTTTCATTTACTTCGTCTAAACTGGCGTAAGGGTGAGAGTGAAAAGTCCCTACAAGTTCAACATTTGGATAATACTTTTCAAAGAACCTTTTTTTGGTTGACAGTGACTCGACATTTGGTTTCACCCAATCTTGGTGCCTTAACGCTGAAGTCTCAACTGTCGCCATTGTTGAAATAATTCTTGATGGCAGGTTTCCTTTTTGTGGTATTGAATAACCCCACAACAACCCAAAAGTTTCTAACTCAGAATTTGATTTACCTCTAGCATGAGTTTTATGTTCAAATTCATAAGCTTCAATCGCTGTAGTAAATAGTTGTGGAATAACATGATCTTCTATGATTAATTTTGTATCCATAAATTGTTTCCTTTTATCAGTATTTAAATTTAGTAACCCCAGTCCTTCTAATCTAGAGACTAACTATTAGGAAGATTTGTTTCTTTTGATTCTTGAATCAAGGGGGCAGAGTACATTACTTTTTGAACTTATACCGTTCCAGAACTGACCACTAATCTAGTAGCAGTTTAAACAAATTCTTTTTCACCACCTTTTGCCGCTGAACGATAAATTGCGTTAAGCAAGGCAATAGAGCGGCGACCTTCGAAACCATCTACCAATGGTTTAGTGCCGTTTTCAAGCGCATGTAAAACATCTTCAAAATTTCTTTGGTGCCAAACAAAGTCGATGGCTGAAGGGTCGGCTGCGCCAGCGCCGGCTTCATTCTCATTAAGACCATATTGCTGTCTAATTTCATTGTCATGTTCACTTTCATTAGCGAACTCCCACAGCCGGAATTTGTCATCGCTCATGAAAACAGAACCCTGCGAGCCGGTAATTTGTATTTCTGCCGGATGTCCGTTTTTAGACCAGCACGCGGTAGACCCTTGAATTACGCCCAACGCGCCACTTTCAAACTCCACCATGGCAATACCAACATCTTCTACTTCTATTCCCTCATGGGCCACAAGCCTAGTTTCTGCCCGTACGGATTTAACGTCGCCCATCACGTAAAGTAATAAATCGATGGTATGGATTGATTGGTTCATTAACGCGCCCCCGCCGTCTAGCTTCCAGGTGCCACGCCAAGCACCGCTTTCATAGTACTCTTGAGTTCGCCACCATTTAATATAGGCATCAGCCATGGCAATGCTGCCAAATCTACCTTGCGCTAACGCCTTTTTAAGTAGCTGCGACGATGTAAGCGATCAATTTAGAC
>NZ_PYHU01000075.1:0-5982 GCF_003989595.1 Alteromonas sp. KS69
GATTTTGGTTGACCACGTCATTTATGTTTTCCTCCAGGACGGTGTGTTCAAACTCTTCTATTAAATGACAGACCACGTGTGAGGATGGGGCTTTGTCACCCATTGCTCCCCATTTCCTTACTGCCAGCATCATATTTTGCCTGAGTAACAACATTGCCTTAAATTGTCTTTCTGTTTCTGCTAGCCTTCTTGCAATTAAGGTTCTAACTAGGGGACAAGCGGTCTTTCCATTATCTGCTTCTCTGAGAATTTGCTTGATATCTTCAACTGAAAAACCTAAATGCCTTGCACTTAATATAAACCGCAACCTGGAAGCATCTTTCGTTGAATAGAATTTATAACCATTGTCAGATTTTGCCGGCGTTATTAACTGCAAGCGCGTGTAATAGCGAACAGTATCTGGCGTTGTAGCCAAGGCGCTTGCGATCTCTCTTACTTTCATAGTTGTTCCGATGTCTTTAACCTAAAATTTTACTTATACCTAAAGGCTAAACCTGTGTGTGGGACGCAGGTCAATAGGCATGTAACTCGTGAAACTTTCGGTTCTAAGATGTAATGCGTTTTTAAGTGAGGCGGATAATACTTGCTGTTCGTTTACTGATAGCAAACAGTGTCTTAATGTATATTAATTAAGCAGTTGATCGTCTAAGACATTCTTTGATTGCAATTGATTAGTAAAGAAAACTTAGAGAAAAGCCTCACTGAGTTTATGTGTAGCTCTTAATCGGAGGGTGGAAGGGAGGAGAGTGTATACCAATTAAAGGGGTAATATTTATATCTGAAAATGAGCTTTGCTTAATGTTTTCACTTATCAGAATTTCAATATTTGAAAGTATACAAAATTGGGTTAAAGAAGTTGCACAGTAAGCACCTATACAGCACGCGCATATCGATTGATCATTTCCTTCGCAGTGCTGTACATCCTGGTTCTTTTCTGAATGAAGTGTGTGATTATTTAAAGTAGTATGTTCTACGCTTGATAAGGAATCATTTGAGGACATATGAGATTCTGATGTGTCGTGACCATCACATTTAATTGGGTTCGTCATAGCAAAGCCGTGCTGTGAAAGCAGCGCAGCTATTAGTACTAATTTAAACCACTTATAAATGCCTGACACAATAAACTCCATCAGTGAGTAAGGGAATAGTAGCGGTATTCCGTTATTCTTACTTTGACGTAGATCAACACAACACAAAAAAGTGCTTAGGACCTTTAAACATTAAAGCCGTAATCAACTAGTTTAGTACTCTTGATTCATATAGCCTTAAACTACGCTTAGAAAGTACAACATAGCCATCATTTATAGCAATGCTTTTAATTAGTGCATCCTCAAAGATTATGCTACCGCACGTGAAATCGTGACTGAAAGTTGTGACTTCGACATCATTTGCGATATATAACGCGTTATCTAACGAAATAAGAATCCCAAAGTGCCCATACTGTCGAAGGGCATGACTAAATTGAGCGGTGTTTTGATCCCAATTTACAAACCTTCTTTTTACTGGAGGTAGACTTTGGAATGACGCTAGCTTTTCCAATTGAGGTGTGGCGTTATTATAAAGCTCATTAAAGTTATTAAGTAATTCTTCTAACAGAGTTTCTGCGAGTAACTGAGACTTGACCATCAATGATGAAATCGTTTCATTGTTTTCGACCTCAAATTTCTCTTGGATTAGGATGCTACCTGCATCAAGTTTCTCAGTGAGTTTATGAATGCTAACACCCGCGTTCTCAGGGTTGTCGATAATGTAGGTGAGTGGGGTTGGGCCTCTACTTTTGGGTAGTAAAGATGGGTGGATATTAATCGCATATTTTATTTCGTTTGTGGGTACTTTGTATCCGTAATCGGCTACAACAAAGACTGTCTGTTCGTCATTTAAATATCCTTTAAGAGTCACGATACTTGGTTTTTCAGTGGAATAAACAATATTGTATTTACGACAAATTCGTTTGATGAAGCTCGCATTTTCCTGAACATCGTTTATAAAAACGCGTTCAATGTTCAATCTATTTTTAATTAGAAGTAACAAACAATTCGAGAATAAGTCGTTTCCAAAATAAACGATTTTCATATTTCTCTGCACCTTTTGAGAATAGCGTATGTGGAACAAAATGTAGGTTGGGAGGACAAGTGTTTAAGGATTCGATGTTGATTAAAAATCTGTGCAAAAACGAATAATAAGGGTTCATTGGCTGGCGGGAAGCTTAGTTCGTGCCAATATGAAGTGTAAGGCATTTTGGCAATAGGATAGCCGAGATGGTTCTGATATTGAGCAAACTGGAAAGCTACCGTTGATATTACCAAAGTAGCTTTCAATACATTTATTTCGCTAGTCTTTTGCACGATTTCTACTAGAGGAATGCGTGTGAACTATCAGCCACTCACCGTTAACTTTTTTAAAAAGAAAGGTTTGAAACCCCGTTTTGTTGAAAGTTTCTCCAGACTTCCTAACCTTTCCTTGAACGGTTGTATCAACGAGTGTCCAAGCAAAATCATCTTCTACATGAGTTTGAATGTTAGAAAAATCTAAACTTAAGAAAACTAAGGCATCCTTTTCTGGTTCAACATGATGCTCTATCAAGTCACTTAACCCTACATTCTGTCCGCCAGATTCAAAGTATCTTGCGCCTTTAAAGTCGAAAAAGTGCTTTTTAAAGGGGGCACCGTCTCCATTCTCCCAGCCATATTCAATTTGCTTTATAATGTCTTTTATCTGATCTTTATCAGTTGCATTGTTATCATGAGCGAAAGTGAAGAAAGATAACAGAGACGAAATGATTATGATTAAAAATTTTTTCATACGAGCTCTCTCGGGTAGTTAATCGAATCAATTTGACCAATGAATATGTTTGATTTTCCACTCTCCTTCGGTGTTGATTAAGACAATTGTTTCCATACTTTGGTAGTCTCTCTCTTCCCCCTTAAACATCCCATTGACCAGAAACCGCGATGCGGAGATTGCTGTATTGCCCAGAACTTTGACTTGATGTTCCAACGCTTTATTTGTCACTGACGATAGATATTCCATATCTGAATTCATATGATGTTGAGCATATTCATCTGCGCTCCTCTCAACTCCGCCTCCTTCATAAATAGTCACATCATCCGCCAGTAGGCTCTTCGCAGTGATATTGTCTCCCGTATTAAGCGCGTGATGGAATGCAATAACTATTTTAGCTGCAGGCGTATCTAACCCACTAAACATACCTTTCTCATGTTGTTCTTTTTCATGGGCACTAGCAGCAAAACTCATGATTACGGGCATGATAAATAGTAAGACTAATAATTTAATTT
This sequence comes from Alteromonas sp. KS69, assembly GCF_003989595.1. NCBI lineage: Bacteria > Pseudomonadati > Pseudomonadota > Gammaproteobacteria > Alteromonadales > Alteromonadaceae > Alteromonas > Alteromonas sp. KS69. Next base: position 3,297 of record NZ_PYHU01000075.1, read on the forward strand.
TCATTTGAATTTCTCTTCTAAGTTTTATCTCTCGGGACCTACAATGCTCGTAAGCCCAGAAGTAATGATTAAAATAGCAACTGCTATTGTTAACTCTAATGAAATGGATTTTGAGAGTGCTTCGCTTCCCGAGCCACTTTTAAGTTTTGGGACTAATTTCAGTTTGTGCCGTATAGCAATAGCTAGAATGCTAGTTACAAGGAACATTTTAACAAGAAGAGTTTGCCCATATATGGAGCTAAATAACCCTTCAAAACTACCTACCAATTGAAGAGCTAGCCAAATGCCTGCAGATAATAATAAGGTAACCAATACGGCCGCCTGCGTACCAAACCTATCCATTAATTTATAAAGCTTTTCGTAGCTCTGGTAATGGCAGGAGAGCTTTAATGGAATTAATGCACCAAACCACCAAGCCATAACCAATACGTGAACCATAAGTAGTATTCGAGCAACACTTCCTAATTCAGAAACGTGGCCAGTTAAAGTAAATGTGTACGAGAGCGTGAATAGACACAGCACAAGTAAGCAAGACTTTAACCTTAGGAAAGGTTTAAGAGGTTTAAATTTCAACAAGTAGATAGTTATTAAAGCTACGGCTAACCCCCCCGCACGATACAAGGTGACTTCACCGATAGGAGAACTCAACATTATCTTAAGCATAAAGGGGTCAAGTGCGCCTTGAATTCCCTCTTCTACCATCGCTCCAGTGTTCGCGATAAACCACACTGCATTAGAAATAAACGCAACAAAGACACAAACCTTTACCCATACAGCGCTATAAGATGGCGTTGTATAATTTGTGCTATTATCGTTAATATCTCGCCAGAAAAATGTATATCCAGCTGTGGCCGCGAAACCTAAATAAAACATTAGCTTTGACACTACAATTACAGTGTTCCAGATATACATTTCCACAGCTGAATCCCCCTTTTTAGTGCACCATAAATCCAAAACTATCTTTCATCTTGTGCCCATCGGAGCCAAGCATGATGAACTCAACATTGTATGAACCTGGACGTAATTTAGGTAAGGTCCAAGAATAATCCGTTGCAACCTCTTTCGGAGGTTCAAAGCCAAAATCAACTTTCGCACCTTCACTATCTTTTAAACCTACTTTTATTAATCTAACTCCCTTGGTAAAGCTGACTGATAGTTCCATTGGGGCCTCCATCAACATTGCATTTTTGCTTGGTGTGCTAGATTTAATTTCTATAGCCTCATGTGCTAATGCCACGCTGCTTAGCAGTACACTAAATATTGCAAATGATTTAACAAGTGCTTTCATGATTACCTCTATCTTTGGTTAATATTCGGTTTTTAAAATTAAAATTGCTTTGATTGTCAAAAGTGCGCATTTATTTGTTTAACTTTGACTTCAATCGAATTGACTGTCGTAGCTTTCTACTTTCGCGTAAGGTTCGTAGCTCCCATCTTGATATATAATGAAAACGGTATAAGGCATAAACTGCTCTGCTACTTCCATTCCGGGTGAACCTACTGGCATAGCTGGAACAGATAACCCGATAGCCTTTGGATGTTCTTCTAACAAGAATCGTTTTATAAACTTAGAAGGGACATGGCCTTCAAATACAAAGCCATTTTCTGTAACAGCGGTATGGCAAGAGCGAAGATTTGGCGAAATTCCGTATTCGTTCTTGATGTCGCTCAAGTTATGAAAGTCCTTTGTACGTAGTTGAAATCCTTGGTTTTCTAAATGGGTTATCCATTTTTTGCAGCATCCACACGATGGTGATTTATAAACTAATAATTCGAAGACGTCGTTTGCGCCATGGTGGATATTTGCCATGGCAATACTAGGTAGAATTAGCAGTAATACCGCAGCTTGATAGATGATTTTTTTTAACATTTTTGCCTCCAGACAAAGCTGGCACATATAGGTACGCTAGCACCTAGATAATAAACAGGAACTAAAACAAATTGTGCGTGAAATTTGGACGCACTGACCCTGTGTTAGGCAAATATCGGTGGGCGAAAAAGTGAGGAAGTTACTGAAACTGGCTGTTGGAAGAACAAGCCAAATGAAGCGTCCGGCACCACTGGGTGTTGAACAATCATCATGGAAGCTATAAGGACGGGAGCATGAGTACAACCACCTGGTGGGCATGTGCATTCCGAAGTGTTGCAACAATCTTTAATACTAGCGTTTTCGGAACTTATAGAATCTACTCTCATACCATGGCTCATGTTCGTAGAGCAATTCGATTCAGAATTACTATTGTAATGTTTGTTATCAATATCCATTTCAAAACTCATAGTATCTACAGCCATCGCTTGCCCGACGAGGGCAGATAGCACTGTAAACACTAATATTAGTTTTGATATGAATTTAAACATTTCTTAAGCATTAAACATAACCAATATGGAGAATAATGGATTTTCGCGAATTGGTAAACAGTTGAGGCTGATTTGTAATTAGAATAGCCCGTTCATCGGCAGAATTTAGGAAATAGTCATGATGAGGGAGATTGCCTACAACCATGCAAATTTTTGGGCGCGTCTCTAACTCTATAATTCAGATACTGCGGTAGAACTTGAACGCTTTAAGTAGCCGCCACAATACTTTCCTTTTGTCCAGTTCCATTAACGTTATAACGGGGGCTAACCAGAAATACTAGAAAATTGAGGAGGCTTGAGGAGCTATATGACGTGGTCAACCAAAATC